>CAZBXF010000040.1:9221-20781 GCA_964495635.1 uncultured Phycisphaeraceae bacterium | reverse complement strand
GACACGGGGATGGGGTACATGGGCTCCAAGTACCACCATGGTGCGCCGTTTGCGCGGGCTGTGGAGGAGGGGCTGCTGGATCCGAGGCGGACGGTGCAGGTTGGGATCCGGGGGCCGATGAACAGCGACGAGATCTGGAAGTTCAGCGCGGACTCGGGGATGCGGGTGGTGACGATGGACGAGTTCGTGGAGCGGGGGCTGGCGGCGGTGATGGCGGAGGCGCGGCAGATCATCGGCGATGTTCCGTGCTATCTCTCGTTCGACATTGACTGCCTGGATCCGGCGTTTGCGCCCGGGACCGGGACGCCGGTGATCGGGGGCTTCACGACGCGCGAGGCGCTGCAGCTGATCCGGGGGACGAGCGGGATGAACCTGATCGGCGCGGACCTGGTTGAGGTGTCGCCGCCGTGGGACGTTTCGAACCTGACGTCGCTGGCGGCGGCGAACCTGGTGTTTGAGATCATCTGCCAGGTGTCGCTGGCGTTGTCGAGGCGGCAGAAGCGGTAGGGCGGGGGGAGTCTTCAGCGTCGTCCGAAGGAGCTCTCGAGGAGGTCGACGCCGGTGGTGCGCCAGGCGCCGGAGGCGTCGCGCGAGAGGTCGAGGCGCCACCAGGAGAAGGTTGGGCCGCCGGTGATCTGCGGGGTGGCGCGGAGCTTGAGCTGGACGAAGCCGTCGCGGTCGCCCTGGGTGGTGGCCTGGATCTCGAGGATGGCGTACTCCTTGACTTCGAGGGAGCCTCCCTTGCGGAAGTCGCGCTCGACGCGCTCGATGACGCGGTCGCGGGGGAGGCCGGCGGCGTCGACGAAGGAGCGGAGGACGGCATCCTCCGCGAGCAAGCGATCGGTGGCGGTGGCATCTCCGGCGGCGACGGCCCTGACGAGCTCGATGGCGGAGGCCTTGAGGCTCTCACGCTCGGTCTGGACGAGGGTGGCGAGGAGCCAGAGCGCGGCGGCGGCGGCGAGGATGGGGCCGCCCAGACGGAGGCCTCGGCGGAGATCGCCGCGCTGGTTGAGGATGAGGATGGTGGCGACGCCGGCGGTTGCGAGGAGCGCGACGAGGGGGAGGGGGCTCTCGAAGAGGAGGCGGGACCAGAGGGGCCCTTCGGGGAGGGGCTGGGGGTCTGGGATGTTGAGGAAGTTGAGCTGGGCGAGGGCGGGGGGCGCTGCGGCGGAGAGGAGGGTGGCGGCGAGGGGTGCGGCTGATCGTGCCAGCATGTTTCCAAGTGGAAGGGTCATGAAGTCCGATCTCTTGATGCTCCGCGGTGTATTCGCCGCCGCGGGGCGGCCAGAGTCGCGACCGGGTGCGGAGGGCCGGGGACGCGGCATGGGATGTCGAGGGACGGTACAGGGCACGGACGCAGGGAGTTGCATGGGTTTCCCCGGGATTACGATCATCGGCGGCGGCGGCCCGGGGCAGACTGGCGCGCCGCTGGTTGGGGAGGCGGGTCGGCCGTCGGCGGGTACGGGTCTGGGTGGTGGAGCTGGCAGGGGCACGAGTGATACGCCGCGACCTCGGCCTGAGGTTCTGGCTCGGAATCTGGAGGCGCTGCGGGGTCGGAGCCCGGCGGCGGCGCGGGCGATTGCGTCGATGGTTCCGGAGATGTTTGAGGGGGTGGGCGGCGGGGTGGGGATTCAGTGGTCGATTGCGCCGGACGGGGGCCTGACGGGGACGAGCGTGGGTGCGGACGGTCGATCGCGCCGGCTGGCGAGCGCGCGGGCGCCGCTCGCGGAGGCGGAGGCGCTGGCGGGGCAGGTCGATCTGTCGGTGGCGGGGGCGGCGATCGTGCGGGGGTTTGCGTGCGGGCATCATGTGGCGTCGCTGGCGCGCCGGCTGGGTGCGCATGGATGCGTGGTGGTGCTGGAGCCGGATGTGGCGCTGCTTCGCGGGGTGCTGGAGCGGGTGGACTGCTCGGGGTGGCTTGAGTCAGGCAACGTGGTGGTGATCACGGATCCTGAGGACACCAGTTCGCTCTCGCGCGGGCTGACGGGCCTGGAGGCTCTGGTCTCGTGCGGGACGCGGGTGGTGGACCATCCGCCGAGCATGGCGCGACTGGGCGAGGCGACGGGGATCTTTGCGCGCAGCGTTGAGACGGTGGTGCGTGCGATCCGGACGAACGTCGTGACGACGCTGGTGCAGATGGACGTCACGGTGCGGAACCTGCTGCAGAACCTGCGGTGGTACGCGTTCTGCCCGGGGATCTCGGATCTTTCGGGGGCGATGCGCGGGCGGACGGCGGTGGTGGTGAGCGCGGGTCCGAGCCTGGCGAAGAACATCGATCTGCTGTCGCGGCCGGGCGTGCGTGACCGGGTGGTGATCATCGCGGTGCAGACGGTGCTGAAGACGCTGCTGGCGCGGGGGATCCGGCCGCACTTTGTGACGGCGCTGGACTATCACGAGATCAGCCGGCGGTTCTATGAGGGGCTGACGGCGGCGGACGTTGAGGGTGTGACGCTGGTGGTGGAGCCCAAGGCGAATCCGGCGATCCTCGAGGCGTTTCCGGGTCAGATCCGGTGCGCGGGGGACGACGTTCTGGAGCGGGTGCTGGGCGAGGCGCTGTCGCGGGAGGTCGGGGCGAAGGGGCGGCTGCAGCCCGGGGCGACGGTGGCGCACCTCTCGTACTACCTTGCGCGGCACCTTGGGTGCGATCCGGTGGTGATGATCGGGCAGGACCTTGGCTTCACGGACCACCAGTACTACGCGCCGGGGGCGGCGATCCATGAGGTGTGGGGGTGCGAGCTTGGGGAGTTCCGGACGCTGGAGATGATGGAGTGGGAGCGGATCGGGCGGATGCGGTCGCTGCTGCGGCGGGTGGAGGCGCAGCCGAGCGGACACATCTATACCGACGAGCAGATGGCGACGTACCTGGTGCAGTTCGAGCGGGACTTTGCGCGGGACCAGGGGCTGGGGCTGACGACGATTGATGCGACGGAGGGGGGCGTGCGGAAGCGATCGACGCGTGAGTCGACGCTGCTGAGCGCGCTGGAGGAGGCGGGCGCGATGGGGGGCGCGCCGGTGCTGCCGCGCTTCGGGAGTGCGGTGCGGCACGAGGACCGGGGCCGGAGCGAGCGAGTTGCGGCGCGGCTGCGGGAGATGGTGGGCTCGACGCGACGCGTGGAGGCGGCGAGCGCTGAGGCCCGCGGGATCCTGGAGCGGCTGCGATCGATGATCAGCGCGGGGGCGGAGCAGGGGCGGGTTGATCGCCTGGTGCTGGATGTGCAGGCGGTTGCGCAGCGCGCGAGCAAGGAGCCGGCGTACTGGCTGGTGCAGCACATCAACCAGACGGGGCAGCTCAACCGGTTCAAGGCGGATCGGGCGATCGAGGTCGAGGGGACGACGGGCGTGGCGCGGCAGGCGCGGCAGGTGGAGCGCGATCTCAAGAACGTGGAGTGGCTTGGCGAGGCGGCCTCGCACACGCGGATCCTTCTAGAGCAGGCGCTGGAGGCGCTGACGACCGGGCGGCTGCACACGCGTGACCAGACGACGCCGCCGAGCCATGCGCGCGACAGCGCTGCGGCGGAGGGGGCGGGAAGGGCTGGGCGGGTTGAGGTCGGCGCTGGTCCGGCGCGGATCGCGCCGACGATCGTGCTTGAGCCGGGGTGGGACCGCGAGATCGCAGGGCGGACGGCGCTGGAGCACACGGCCGACCGGCTGGCGGCGGGCGCTGCGGCGCGGGGCGGTCAGGCGGGTCATGTTGGTCATGGTGGTCATGGCGCACGGGATTCGGGTGCGCTGCTGGTGGTTGGGTCTGAGGCTGATGTTGCCCGGGCCGCGGTGCTGATGCGGGCCCGCTCGCGCCTCACGCTTCGGTTCCATCATGCGGACGCGGCGCAGATCGAGGCTCGGCGCGACGCGGTGGAGATGGGCCGACTCTGGTCGCGTCATGCGTGGCGCGGCGCCGTCGCGAACCTGACGTGCTATGACGCGCTGGTGCATCCGGCGGTGCTGGCTGGCGCGGCGGAAGCGGGGGGCGATGCGGGCCTGCTGGTTGCGGGCTCGTCGTGGTGCCTGCTTGATTCGCGTCTTGCCGGGGAGGTTCTGGAGCGGGCGCAGGGGGAGGCTGGGAGGCCCCTGCCGCTTGCCTTCTCGCAGGCTGCGCCGGGCCTTGCGCCGCTGGCGCTGGCGACGGCGAGCCTGGTGGATCTCAAGGCGGGGAGCGGGCCGTTTGCGACCGTGGGGGCGATGCTTGGCTACATCCCACTTGCGCCGCAGGCGGATCCGATCGCGAAGGCGGTCTGCGTGCTGTGCGGGGCTCCGCAGCGGGATGTGGGCTGGAGCGTGCGGGCGGAGGATGCGCGCAGTGCGCGGGTGATGGAGCGCGTGCTGGCGGCGAAGGTCGAGACGGCCGGGGCGGCGGCGCTGGGGGCCGCGTGGGAGGAGGGGGCGAGGTCGCTGGGGTCGGCGGGGGTGCTGGACCATCTCGTGGTTGGCGCGGGCGCGACGGAGGGTGAGCTGGCGGAGGTGGAGGGGCTGCTGCGGGAGGGGTGCGGCGTCGGCGCTCGTGTGGCGGTGACGATCCGCGGGTCGCGGGGCGTGGATCCGCTCGACCTTCGGGGCGGCTTGCCGGTGTATGTGGCGCTGGCGCGGCGCGTCAGGAGCGCGGGGGCGGCGGGGGTGCATGTGCGGACGCGGCTGCGCGACGGCGTCCAGGGCGCGACGGCGCTGCTGTCGGACGTGGGCGGGTCGGTGGCGGAGTCGCTGGTGCATGTCGTGAGCGTTGACGCGGCGAGCGATGACGATGCGACGTTCATGGGGCTGGAAGGGTGGGATGGCGCGCGTGTGGTGCGGGCTGGGATTGAGCACCTGCTGGAGCACCGTGGGACGTGGGAGGGCTCGGGCGGTCTGCCGCGGCTGTGGGTGGTGCCGCGCATCACGAGGCGTGACGAGGTGCTGGATCAGCTTGAGTCGTTCTATGACCGGTGGCTGCTGCTGGCGGGGGCTGCGGTGATTGATCCGGCGCCGGTGTCGCATGCGGGGCGGCTGCGTCCGCTGCCGCGGGGCGGGCGTGTGGAGGCGCTGGAGGCTCTGCGGACGCGGGTGATCGGGGTTTCTGAGGCGGGGCTCGGGGGCGGGGCATGAGCGGGGCGACGGTGATCATCCTTGCGCGGGCCGGCAGCAAGGGCGTTCCGGGGAAGAACGTCGCGCTGGTGGCGGGCCGGCCGTGCATCGCGTGGAGCATTGAGCACGCGCTGGGGACGGCGGGCGTTGGGCGTGTGGTGGTGTCGAGCGATGATGCGCGTGCGCTCGAGGTGGCGCGGGGGATGGGGGTCGAGACGATCGAGCGTCCGGAGGCGCTGGCGCACGACCGGGCGCGGATCGACGATGCGGCGCGGCACGCCGCGACGGTGCTGGGCCTTTCGGAAGAGGGGCACGTGGCGATCCTGTATGCGAATGTGCCGGTCCGGCCGGCGGATCTGACGGGGCGGGCGCTTGGGCTGCTTGTGGAGAGCGGCTGCGACAGCGTGCAGAGCTACGAGCGCTGCGGCAAGCACCATCCGTGGTGGACGGCGCGCGTGGAGCCGGACGGGCGCGTGCGGCCGTGGGAGGGGGAGGTGCTGAACCATGGCGTCTTTCGGAGGCAGGACCTGCCGCCGGCGTTTGTTCCCGATGGCGGGACGATGGCGCTGCGGGTTGCGGCGCTGATGCTGCGGGTGGCGGGGAGTGGCGAGGGGCCGCACGCGTTCTTCGGGCGGGACCGGCGCGGGATCGAGTCGCCGGAGGGATCGGTGGTTGACATCGACACGCGTGTTGACCTGCTCGTGGCGGATGCGATTCTGCGTGAGCGTGCCGGCGTGAGGCCGGCGGCGGGGATGACGGTCTGAGGAGTGCCCCATGCGGATCGGCCAGCGAGAGATCAGCCGTGAGCAGGCGCCGTACGTCATTGCGGAGCTGGGCGTGAACCATGACGGTTCGGTCGAGCGCGCGCTGGAGCTGACGAGGCTTGCGAAGGGTGCGGGGGTGGATGCGGTCAAGCTGCAGTACTTCGAGGCCGGGCGGCTGATGAGCGGGATGAGCCGTGTGGCGGCGTACCAGCGGGCGGCGGGCGAGACGGATCCGATCGAGATGCTTCGCCGGCTTGAGATGCGGCTGGGCGACATGGAGCGTGTGGTGGACCTGGCGCACGAGCTGGGGCTGCATGCGATCGTGACGGTGTTCAGCCCGGAGCTGGTGGCGGAGGCGGACCGGCTGCCGTGGGACGCGTACAAGACGGCGAGCCCGGACATCATCAACAAGCCGCTGATTGACGCGCTGGGGAGGACGGGGCGGCCTGTCATTCTCTCGACTGGCGCGAGCACGATGGAGGAGGTTGGGCGGGCGCTCTCGTGGGTTGCGGCCTGGCGTGGGCGGGTGGCGCTGCTGCAGTGCGTGAGCAGCTATCCGACGCCGCCGGAGTTTTCGGAGCTTGGCGGCATCCGTGCGCTTGCGGGCGTCTTTGACGGGCCTGTGGGGTACAGCGATCACACGGCGGGCGTCTTCATGGGTGCGGCGGCGGTGGCGAGCGGCGCGGTGATGCTTGAGAAGCACCTGACCTATGACCGTGGCGCTCGCGGGCCCGATCACAGCGCGAGCCTGGATCCGGCGGGGCTTGGGCGGTATCGGAGGCTTGCGATGCAGGCGCACGCGCACTGGCGTCCGGGGAGCGTGGGCATTTCCTTTCAGGGTGCGAACGACGAGGAGCGGGACGAGCTGCAGCGGATCGAGAACCAGCTGGAGGTTTCGGAGCCGAGCAAGCGGGTGCTGCCCATCGAGGTTGATGTGCGGCGGCTTTCGCGGCAGTCGCTGTTTCCTGCGCGGCCGCTGGCGGCGGGTGCGGTGCTGGCGCGAGGGGACCTTACGACGCGGCGGCCGGGGATCTTCATGTCTCCGGCGCACGTTGACAGTCTGGTCGGGCTGCGGCTGGCGAACGCCGTGGATCCGAGCGTGCCGCTGATGCCGGAGGATCTGGTGATGCCCGAGCGCGGCCATGATCCGGCCCGGCAACAATGACGGCGATGGGTCGCTGGTTCCATAGTTCTGGTGCGCGGCTGGCCTTCCTGCTTGGTGGGCTGTGGCTTTCTGGTGCGAGCGAGGCTGCGGGGCGGGACGGGCCGGAGGAGTTTGGTCCGGCCGTGAAGGAGGCGGTGCTGGAGCAGCTTCAGGACCACATCGCCCGGCGGGTGTATGTGCATGGGGTGGAGTTTGGCGACTGGCCGCGGCATGTTGCGCGGTATGCCAACTCGATCGATGATGCTGAGACGCCGGAGCAGTTTGCGCGTGCGCTGAATGAGGCGATGGAGCGGTTCGGGATCAGCCATGCGGGCGTCGTGCCGCCGCGGATGGCGAGGGACCTTGGGGGGAGTTCGGGGGGCGTGGGGCTTGGCGTCGGGATTCGGCCTGCGAGCGGGGGAGGGCTGCGGGTGGTGACGGTTCCCGACGACTCGGGCGCGAAGGGGCTGCTCAATCCCGGCGATGTCATTCTGACGGTTGATGGGAAGCGGGCGAAGGATGAGTCGGATCTTGAGGGCGAGGTGGGGACGATCGCGCAGCTTCGCGTGCGGCGGGTGCGGGGCGGCGGGACGGAGGAGGTTGGTGTTGCGCGCAGGGCCGCGGCGCCGCAGTTTGCGCCGGTGGGCTTCCGGCTGATTGATGAGGACGCGGCGTACATCTCGATCGCGACGTTCGCGGAGGGGTATGACCATGCGACGATCGAGCGGCGATTTGAGGAGATCAAGGATCGCTCGATGCTGGTGCTGGATCTGCGGGGCAATGGCGGCGGGCGGGTGACGAACTTCATCCATCTGCTTGGGTTCTTCTTTGAGCCTGGGACGCGGGTGGGCATTCCGGTGGGGAGCGAGGATGCGGCGGCGTTCGTGGTGGAGACGGGGCTGCCGCCGTCGGACGCGTTCCTGATTGCGGCGTGGATGAAGGGGGGGTATGTGGTGGAGGATGATCGGCCGGCCCGGTTTGGCGGGCGGGTTGCGGTGCTGATCGACGGGGGATCTGCGAGCGCGAGCGAGTGCACGGCGTCGGCGCTGCGGGAGCTGCGGCGGGCGCCGCTCGTGGGGCGGCGTTCGGCGGGCGCGCTGCTGGTGTCGAGGTTTCTGCCGCTGCCGGGCGGATTTGCGATGCAGGCGCCGGTGATGGACTACATCACGGTGCGGGGGTTCCGGCCTGAGGGTGTGGGGCTCACGCCGGATGTGGTGGTGCGATCGCGGGACCCGGAGGAGGCGGTGAGGGCGGCGCTGGATCGGCTGAGGGGGCCGTCGCGGTGACGGGGCGGTGGCGGGGCGGTGATGGGGGCTGATCATGCGGGCTTGAGGGCTGGGCTTGAGGGCTGGGCTTGATCATGTGGGTTTGACCATCTATTGTTGAGACAATGATTGTGGCGTCGGGCCCGGCGGTGTGCCGGGGTGGCTGGCTCCGGAGGGTGAGGAGCAGGCGTGGCGAAGGCTCGTGCGAAGTCCGGGGGTGGCGGGGTGGGCGCGGAGGCGCCGGCGCTCTCGCCGCTGGCGCGGGAGATCCGCAAGAGGCAGCCGTTCGAGTCGCCGGTGGTTGAGGCGTTTCTGAGCGTGATGCGGACGGCTTCGGCGCTGGGGGGGCCGGTCGAGCGGCTGCTGAAGGGCCACGAACTTTCGTCGGCGACGTACAACGTGCTGAGGATCCTGCGTGGGGCGTGGGCGGCGGGGCTGGAGCATGGGCGCGCGTGCCACGAGATCGGCGAGCACATGGTGGCGCAGGTTCCGGACGTGACACGGCTGGTGGACCGTCTTGCGGAGGCGGGGCTGGTGGAGCGCACGCGGTGCGAGAAGGACCGGCGAGTCGTCTATGTGCGGATCACGCGTGCGGGGCTGGACCTGCTGGGGAAGATCGATGGACCGCTGCTGGAGCTGCACGCTGCGCAGCTGGGGCACCTGCGGCCCGCGGAGATCGCGCAGCTGTGCGAGCTGCTGGCGCGGGCGCGGGAGGGGGCGGCGGAAGAAAAGTGAACGGGAGTTCTGAGGACTGGCCCGCCGGCGGGCCCACATGAAGGAGGCAGATGATGACCACGGCGACGATCG
The DNA here is from genome assembly GCA_964495635.1 of uncultured Phycisphaeraceae bacterium. Lineage (GTDB taxonomy): Bacteria > Planctomycetota > Phycisphaerae > Phycisphaerales > UBA1924 > JBBASU01. Next base: position 11,746 of record CAZBXF010000040.1, on the reverse strand, counting down.
CGATTGTCTATCACAGCGGCTACGGGCACACCAAGGCCGTCGCGGAGCATGTTCTGAAGGGGGCTTCGGGCGCTGCCGGCGCGAGGGCGGTGCTGATCTCGGTCGATGAGCTTCCGGCGCCGGGTGCGGATCGCTCGCTGGGCGGGCGCTGGGGCGAGCTTGCCAGCGCGGACGCGATCGTGATGGGATGCCCGACGTACATGGGGGATGTCTCGTGGAAGTTCAAGCAGTTCATGGAGTACTCGTCGGGGATCTGGTTCCAGCAGGGGTGGAAGGACAAGATCGCGGCGGGCTTCACCAACTCCGGCTCGCCCTCGGGTGACAAGCTGCAGACGCTCTCGACGATCGCGGTCTTCGCGGCGCAGCACTCCATGGTGTGGGTCGGGACGGGGATCGTGCCCAAGGGGCAGGCGGCGACGGATCACAACCGGCTTGGGAGCTTCATGGGGGTCATGACGCAGTCGGACCAGGCTCCGGCTGATGTGACGCCGCCGATCGGCGATCGGCAGACGGCGGAGCTGTTCGGGGCGCGCGTGGCGCAGGCGACGGTTCGCTGGGTCCGCGGCAAGCAGGCCTGAGCGGGCGCGGCGCGCGGGGGGCTCAGGGCGACTTGCGCCTTGCGGGGCGGGCCGCGGCGTGGTTTGGCTTGACCTCGGCGATCGTGGTGGCGGCGGCGGCGTTGCTGCTGCTGGCGGCTGCGGCGCGCGTGCCTGGCTGCTGGCGGAACTTGGCCTGGATGAGGCCCTTGGCCTCGCCGGCCAGGGCGAAGGAGCCGGTGACGACGATGAGGTCGTCGCGTCCGACGGCGCGGGCTGCCATGTTGATGGCGTCGCGGACGTTGGGGGCGACCTGGGTCATCTTGGGCGAGAGCTCGGCGAACTTGCGCTGGAGGTCCTTGGGGTCGATGGCGCGGGCGGAGGCCTCGGCGCGGGTGAAGATGAGCTTGTCGGCGCCCATGGAGAGGTTGGTGAGCATGCCGGTGACGTCCTTGTCGGCGGCGCAGCCGAAGACGACGACGAGGGAGTCGTAGCGGACCTGCGCGCCCAGGGCCTTGACGAGGCCGGCGATGGACTCGGGGTTGTGGGCGCCGTCGATGACGATGCGCGGATCGCGGAGGACGACCTCGAGGCGGCCGTGGGTGGGGGTCTGGGCGAGGCCGGAGGCGACCTTACCTTCGGGGGTGTCGATGCCGCGGGCGCGGAGCTGATCGAGGATCGCGAGGGCGAGGCCGCAGTTGAGGGCCTGGTGCTCGCCCTTGAGCGGGACGGGGAGGTGCTCGAACTGGCTCCGGGGCGTGTTGAGGCAGACGCGCGCGTGGGGGCCAAGCTCGGGCGAGGCCTCGAAGCGGGAGGAGAACTCGAGGTCCTGGCCGACGACCAGGAGCGGGGCGCCGACGTGGTCCGCGACTTCCTTGAAGACCGCGAGGACCGGGGCGGGCTGGCTGATGGTGACGGTGGGGACGCCCTGCTTCATGATGCCCGCCTTCTCGCGGGCGATCTTCTCGATGGTGGAGCCGAGCACCTGAGTGTGCTCGAGCTGGATGGCGGCGATGGCGCAGACCTCGGGCTGGATGATGTTGGTGGCGTCGAGGCGGCCGCCGAGCCCGACCTCGATCACGGCGACATCCACGGCCTGGTCGGCGAAGTGCTGGAAGGCGATGGCGGTCATGAGTTCGAAGTGGGTCGGCTCGCCGTGGGTGCGGGCGATGGAGTGGGCGGCCTTGGCGGCGGCGTGGAGGAGGCGGCAGAAGTCCGACTCTGAGACCATCGACTGACCGATGCGGATGCGCTCGCGGATGTCGACGAGGTGGGGGCTGGTGTAGAGGCCCACGGTGTATCCGCAGGCCTGGAGGCAGGAGGAGGTCATCTCGCAGACGCTGCCCTTGCCCTTGCTGCCGGCGACGTGGACGGAGCGGAAGCTGGACTGCGGATTGCCGAGGGCGGCCATCAGCGCGACCATGCGGGCGAGGCTGAAGACGTGCTTGGTATCGAGGGTCTGCGGGCGGAGCTGCTCGACGTTGGTGCGGGAGTCGAGGAAGGCGAGGGCCGCGGCCATGGAGCCGAACTCGCTCGGGAGCGCGGCGGCGCGGGGTGCGTGCGGCTGGGCGGCGGGTGCGGGCTCCGGCGCGGCTGCGGCCTTGGTCGAGGCGGCGGGCGTGGAGTGGGGCGCGTGGGTGGAAGCCTGCGGGGACGTGCGCTCGGCGGCCGGGTTGTCGGCGGCGGAGCGCTCGGCCTTGGACGGCGGCGTGACTTTCACTGGCTTTCTGGTGCTCTTGGCCATAACCGTCCTGCCCCTTCCGGAGTGTCAATTCGCCATGCTATCACGGCTGGCGGGATTTCCTAGCCCCTCCGTGGCGGGATCGTGATCGAAACCGGCGCTGTGGCGGGCTTGAGGCTGCGTGCTCGGTGCAGGCGAGTGGCTCTCGGACGCTCGGGGTGATGGGCGCGGGCGGGGCCGCGCTTGCGGGCGGGGATCACAGTGGGGTCGGCGTGAGGTCACGCTGGGATCAGGTTGGGATCATGCTG
>CAZBXF010000040.1:2557-9121 GCA_964495635.1 uncultured Phycisphaeraceae bacterium | reverse complement strand
GATTACCGGGGCGCCGGGACCCGTGAGAATGCGATGGAGTCGGTGGTGGCGCGCTGGCCACCGAGCTCGGTCACGATGCGGGCGATCTGGCCGCGGTGGTAGGTGCTGTGGTTGAAGACGTGGGTGAGGATGTCGTGGACGGTGCTGGAGTAGGCGGAGCCGTCGCTGGCGGTGTAGTGGATCTCCCGCATGAGCTCGGCCTCGGTGAGGCTGGCGAGGTAGGCGCTCCACTGTGCGTCCACGCTGGCGGCGGCCTCGGCGACCTGGCGCGCGGCCATGGGTGGGAACCAGTCCTTGATGGTCTCGTAGGGATGTCCCTTGATGCGCCAGAGCCAGACCTGACGCGCGATGTTGCAGTGCGGCAGGAGGCCGGTGACGCGCTGGTACTTGTCGCCCTCGCGGTTGGCGGCGGGGATGGTGGCGAGGGAGTCGAGCGCGCGGGCGTTGGCCCAGGTCTCCTGGGCGAGGAGGCGGACGAAGTGCTGGATGAGGGGGTTCATTCGTGGTTCACTCGTGCGGGGACATGTCGGGTCATGCGGGGTCATGCGGGGTCATGCGGGGTCATGTGGGGTCACGCGGGGTGCGTGGGGTGGTCTTTGCGATCAGGGTGCGGTGTGGATGGCGTGCTTCATCTCGGTGACGGCGGCGCGGAGGCCGGTGAAGACCGCGCGTGAGATGATGGCGTGGCCGATGTGGAGTTCTTCGACGCCGGGGATGCGGGCGATGGGGCCGACGTTGGCGTAGTTGAGGGCGTGACCGGCGTTGAAGCGCATGCCGGCGTCGCGGATGCGCTGTCCGATGGTGGCGATGGCGGAGAACTCGCGGGCGAGGGCGGGGTTTCGCGGATCGCCGCCGCAGGCCGCGAAGAGGGCGGCGTAGGGGCCGGTGTGAACCTCGCAGACGTCCATCTTGAGGGAGGCTGCGGCGTCGACCTGGCGTTCCTGGGCGTCGATGAAGGCGGAGACGACGCAGCCGGCATCGTGGAGGCGCTGGACGACGGCGCGGAGGCGGGGCTGGTTGCCGGCGACGTCGAGCCCGCCCTCGGTGGTGACCTCGTGGCGTCCTTCGGGGACGAGCATGGCGGAGTGGGGCCGGAGGGCGGCGGCGATGGCGACCATCTCGTCGGTGGCGGCCATCTCGAGGTTGAAGCGGACGCGGACGAAGGGGCGGAGGAGGTGTGCGTCGCGGTCGGTGATGTGGCGGCGGTCTTCGCGCAGGTGGATGGTGATGCCGTCGGCGCCGCCGAGCTCGGCCTCGTGGGCGGCGCGGACGACGTCGGGCTCGCCGTAGGCGGCGGGATCCACGGAGCCTCTGTAGCGTGCCTGGCGGAGGGTGGCGACGTGGTCGATGTTGACGGACAGGAGTGGCATGAGGCTGGAGGGTACGGGTCGGCTTCGGAAGGGACAAAGGGAGAGAGGAGAGAGGGAGAGAGGGACGGGGTGACAGACCTCACGGCGTTGGATCAGCCGCGTCGTGCCCGGGCGGTTTCGAGGGCGGCTTCGAGTGCGCGGGCGGCGACCGGGCCGCCGTCTTCGCCGTGGAGTCGCTGGCCGACTTCGGCGGCGCGGCGGACGCAGTCGGGATCCTCGAGGACGCGTCGGAGCGCCTGCACGAGGCGCTCGGGGGAGAGGTCCTTGGCTGCGAGGGTCTGGGAGACGCGGAGGCGCTTGGCGCGGGCGGCGTTGTCGAACTGGTCGTGGGCGTGGGGGACGATGACGGTCGGTCGGCCGGCGCGCAGGCCCTGGGACGTTGTTCCGATGCCGCCGTGGTGGACGGAGCAGGCTACCCGTGGCATGACGCTGGAGAAGGGTGCGTAGCCGAAGACTTCAACGCCGGGCGGGAGCGTGGAGGGGGCGTTCTCCGGGGCGCGGCCGACGAGGAGCATGCCGCGACGCCCGAGGATGCGGCAGGCCTCGGCGGCGGCGTGGAAGAAGGGGCCGGCGACGTGGACCGCGGCGGTGCCGAGAGAGAAGAGGATCGGCGGCTCGCCGGCGTTCAGGAAGCGCTCGACGTCCTCGGGCGGGTGTTCCTGATCCTGGGCCCGGTCGTGCCATGGGACGCCGGTGATGATCGAGCCGGGCGGGTCGGTGGGGAGGGGCCCGCGCATGACGGGCGACCAGAGGCCGAGGACGGCGGCGCCGGATCTGGCCTGGCCTGTGAAGAAGTCGCGTCCGCGTGGGAGGCCGACGGATTCGCGGAAGCGGTTGATGATCGGGTCGATTCGGAGGCGGATGGCGAGGGGGATGACGGCGCCGGTGAAGCGGCTGAACCAGCGCGGGGCGTAGGCGGACATGAGCGGATTGACGAGGATGGGATCGCCGGGGCTCTGCCACATCATGGGTGCGAGGACGCCGGTGGCGCAGGGGACGCCGAGGCGCTGGCAGACCCAGGGGACCGAGAGGCAGATGTGGTGGTGCAGGACGAGGTCGATGCGTTCGCGCCGGAGCAGGGCCGGGAGGAGGGCGAGGGTGGCGCGCATGTGGGGGATCATGAGGCGTTCGACGACGATCTGGGGTCCGCGCCAGTGGTGCATGACGTCGGGCATCGACGAGAGCATGCGAAGGTCGAAGGCCTCGCCGATGGGCTGGAAGCGGACCTTTTCTTCCGCGACGACGGGGCGGTAGTACTCGTTGGCCACCATGAGCACGTCATGGCCGCGCTGTGCCATCGCCCGGGCAATGCCCAGAAAGGGATGGATGTCGCCGTGCGATCCCGCGGCTGTGATGAGAATGCGCATCCGCAGATAGGGTACGTGCGTCTGGGCCGAGGGGGAATGTCGGCCGGGGGGTGGGCCGTGCGGCGGGCTGGGGCGTGCGGGCATCAGCGCTCGCGCGCGGCGAGCTTGTCGAAGAGGTACTTCTCGGCGGCGCGGAAGCGGGCCATCGCCTCGGTGAGGGCGGCGGTGACCTCTGCGATGTCTGGGGCGTCGGGGTCGCCGGCCTGCTGTCGCGCGGTGGCGACGTCGAGGCTCTCGGCCGCGGACCGGACGTCGGAGGCGGCCTCGGCGTAGGAGCGGGTCGCGTCGTAGAGGACCTGGACCTCGAGCTCCCTGGTGGTGGGCGTGTGGAGGAGTCGCCAGGGCTGGCTTCGGACCTCGACGCTTGTGAGGCGGAGCTGGTCCGACATGATGCGGAGGTTGGCGAGGGTGCGGCGGATGCTTGGGGTCTGCTCGCCGAGGAGGGCGCTGAGGCGGTTGACGGCGCCGGAGGCGGTGGAGAAAGCGGCGCGGGCTTCCTGGAGGGCGGGGCCGATGAGGTCGACGAGTTCGGTGTCGATCCTGCCGGCGGCGGACTTGACGCTCGCGCTGGCGTCATCGATGTTGGCGATGATGCGGTCGATGCGCTCGCGATTATCGTCGACGGCGGCCCGTGCGCTGGCGACGACGCCGCGGGCCTCTTCGACGGTGAGGTCGACCTTGGTCAGGATGGGGTCGATGCGGGCGGAGGCCGCTTCGACGTTGGCGGCGATGGTGTCGATCTGCCGGGACCACTCGGCGGCGCGTGCACGAAGGTCGGCCACGAGCTGGCGTGCGTCCTCGATGCTGGCCTGCACACCGGGGCCGGATCGCTCGATGAGGCCCTGCACATCGGCGACGGTCTTCTCGAGGTTCGAGAGGGTGCTGCGGATCTGGTCGGCCTGGTCGGGCCCGAAGCCGGCGTCGGCGAGGAAGGAGGGAGGTGCGATGCTGCCGGCGATGACCTCCGACTCCTCGATCTGGGCTCCGACACCCTGGGCGCGCTGGCCGGTGACGGCCATCTTCTCCGGGTCGCCGATCGAGGTGATGTTGATCGAGGAGAGGGAGCCGAGGAGGGGCTTCTCGAGGGCGACCACCGCGTTCTCGAAGAGGGGGAGATCGCCGCGGACGGCGACGTCGACGAGCACGCCGGTGGCGATCAGGCGTGCGGGCGCATCGGCGGGGGCGTTGGGGAAGGGCGCTTGCTCGAAGCGGATCCGGCGGACTCTTCCGACCTGCTGGCCGCCGAGCAGCACTGGTGACCCTTCGCGCAGTCCGGCTGCTCCCTGATCGAGCCTGAAGCGGATGGAGAAGTTGGTCCAGCCGGCGCCGGTGGTGTTTCCCCAGTCGGAGAGCATGAAGCTCACCCAGACACCGAGGACAAGGCCACTGACCACGAAACCGCCGGCGAGGATGTTGTTGCGGGTGGAGGCCATGCTGGGGCTCAGGATAGCGGATCTGGAGGGGGCTGGTCAGCCGCGGGTGGAGCGGATGCTCGGCTCGCTCACGAGGCGCACCTCGCCGAGGAGCTGGCGCTCGAGGAGGCCCGTGTTCGCGCGGGTGGTGATGGGCCCTTCCGCATCGCCGCGCAGGAACTGGCGGATGAGGCGGTCGCGGTCGTTCATGGTGCCGGCCTGTTCCTCGGAGCTCTTTCGGATCGCGTCGAACCAGTCGCGGCTTTCGACGGCGATCATGCGACCGCGGTCGAGCATGGCCATGCGGTCGGCGATGGCGAAGGCGGAGTCCATCTCGTGGGTGATGACGACGCTGGTGACGCCGAGTCGGCGCGAGAGGGAGATGATGAGCTGGTCGATCTGGGCGCTGGTGACCGGATCGAGGCCGGCCGAGGGTTCGTCGTAGAAGAGGATTTCCGGATCGAGGGCGAGTGCGCGGGCGAGGCCGGCGCGCTTCTTCATGCCGCCGGAGATCTGGGAGGGGTACTTGGACTCGTGCTCGAGGAGGCCGACGAGCTCGAGCTTGATGCGGACCTGGATGTCGATGAGGTTGGGGGGGAGGTCGGTGTGCTCCTGGATCGGGAGGGCGACGTTCTCGTAGAGGGTCATGGAGTTGAAGAGGGCGCCGCTCTGGAAGAGGATTCCGAAGCGCTTTCGGACTTCGTCGAGGGTTTCGGCGTCGCCCTTGCAGACGTCGGTGCCGAGGATGGCGATGCTGCCGCGATCGGGCCTGAAGGATCCGATCATGAGCCGGAGGAGGGTGGACTTTCCGGAGCCCGAGCCGCCCATGACGACCATGGTCTCGCCGCGGCGAACGTCGAGGCAGATGGAGTCGAGGACGGTGCGCCCGTCGAAGCTCTTGGCGACGTCGGCGCAGGAGATCACGATGTCCTGATCCTGGGGCATAGCTCGCTCTGGTCCGGCGCGCCGGTCTTGGCGGAGCGTAGCAAGGGTCGCAACGAGCGGCACCGGGGCGGGCGCGTGGCCGGTGATTTGCGGGGCGTGGTTCAGCCGCCCGGAGGCAGCTCTGGCGCGGCTGGGGGCGGGGGCGGCGGGGGCAGTGTGAGGTCGCGCGCGGGATCGATGAGCCAGATGAGCCCGCTGCCGTCTGCGGGCGCGAGGGCGGCGTTGACGACGCGGCCGAAGAAGAGCTGGGGATCGGTCTGGTTCTGATCGAAGGCGATCAGGAGCGTTGCGTTGCCCTTCTCAAACTCGAGGGGGATCGCGACGATGCTTCCTGTGCCGATGCGGACGTACTTTGCCTGGATGGTGGGGTCGATGCGACCGGCCTGAGCGATGGCCTCGACCCAGGTCAGGACGCCGCCGCGCACGCCGCGGACGGCACCGAGGCGATCGAGCGAGCCTTCGCGGAAGGCGATGAGTTCCTCGCGTGTCACGGCGTTGGCCGACTCGGCGGTGAGGACGTTGATGAGCTCTGACTGGTCTTCTCGCTGTGCGATCTGGACGACGCGTTCGTAGGCGGCGGCGGAGTAGGTGATCTGGGAGAGGAGGATGAGGAGGAAGCTGCCCACCGAAGCGGCGATCAGACCTGTGACGACGCCGGCACCGGCGAGACCCCAGCCTCGCAGGCGTCCCTGGGAGCGCCGGATCGCGATGAAGCCGGTGATGCCCAGCCCGACCGCGATGAGTCCGCCGATGGGGCCGAAGAAGGGAACGCAGCATCCGAGCATCGCGACGATTCCGGCGACCATCGAGAAGATCGCGAGAAGGCTGACGCGCGCGGGGCGCGGCACTTCCGTGAAGTCGTCGGACTGGGAAGCATCGGGAGGGAGTTCGAGCCTGCCGCCGGGGATCTGCGTCATGTCTGATCGTTGCCTCGCGGCGCAGGCGGGGCCACCCGGGCTGGCGGATGGGCATCAACAGCAGGTTGCGGCCATGTTCGGACTCGCGCCGGGTTCGCGCGGGGCGGGGGAGGAGGGTTGCTGGCGAGCGTGGGCGGAGGTGGATGCGCGGGCCGGAAGATCTGGGAGGATTTCACGTCGCGAGGCTTGCATCTGCTGGGCATGGACCGGACACTGGTCTGGGCCTTGGTCTGGACACTGGTTTGGACATTGGGCGAGAAGATGTGACGTGGTGGAGCACTTCGCGGCGGCGGGTGGGACGACGTGCTTCTTTCAGGAGAGTTTGCCATGATTGATCAGCTCATCAGCAGTGTGAAGCCGCAGATCGTTGCGACGCTGGGGTCGCGGCTCGGGCTTTCACCTCAGGCGGCGGAGGAGTTTCTTGGGAAGGCGTTGCCGCTGCTGAGCGGGTATCTGACGAGCGGGAAGATTGATGCCGCGGCGATCATTTCGGCGATTGCCGGAGCGGCGGCGGGTGGAACGGGCGGGGCTGGAGCGGGTGGTGGTGGTGCGG
>CAZBXF010000040.1:0-2457 GCA_964495635.1 uncultured Phycisphaeraceae bacterium | reverse complement strand
GGTGGTGGTGCGGCGGGGCTTCAGGCTCTGCTGCAGGGGTTTGATGCGCGGCCGCTGGCGTCGCTCGTGGGGGGCGATGTTGCGAAGGCGCAGGCGGGTGTGGGCGCGATTGCGGCGCCGCTGCTGGCGCAGGTGAAGAACGCGGGCAATTCGCAGGAACTGATCGGGCAGCTTCTGGGGGGCGATGCGAAGGGTGGCGCGGGGGCGGGGCTTGGCGGGCTGCTTGGCAGCATCGCGGGCGGGCTGCTGGGAGGGAAGAGGTAGCGGGAGAGCGCGGTGGGCGCGCGATGATTCGCAGCGCGTGGAGGGGAGCGGGGATGCGACCAATCGCGCAAGTGTTCTTGTGCGCCGCATTGACACGGCGCGTCAGAGCCAGTACGTTCACCACTGGACCGGCGATGCGCCGTGGTGGGCGGCTCGCGGGTTCGTCTGGGTGGTTGGTGGACGTTCGATCGTGTGTGCCAGATTCAGCGGGAGTGACTGCGCGGCGTCTGCCGCGAGCATCTGCGCCGCCGTGTGGGAACGTGCAGGAACGATGAAGGGACCAAGCGTGATCGAGACGGACCGGGCCATCTGGGATGCGATGCTCGCGCACCTGCGAGCCCACAATCCCACGATCTGCCGCCAGTGGTTCGAGGAGCTCGCACCGCTGGGAGTCGGGGGCGGAGCGCTGCAGCTGCGGACGCTCTCGTCGCTGCATCGCGACTATCTGCGGCGTCAGTGCGCGGACGCGTTCAATGACGCGGCCCGGACCGTGTCGGGGCGGCTGCTCTCGGTCCGGTTTCTGGGTCCGGAGGACGAGGTGATCGCGCCGCCGCCGGCGCCTGCGCGGAAGGCGACGGCGCTGCATCGCCAGGCCGAGGCCGATCGCGACCCGGCGACGCATCGGGGCGAACCGGTCGCGCGCGAGGCCGGCTTCACGAATGGTCACGGGCCCGAAGCGGTGCCGAAGATCGGCGGTCGGCCTGGCGGTGAATCTGCCGGATGGACTTCTGGAGGTTCGTTGCCGGATCCTCGGCACGGGCGCGTGGAGTCGAGCGCGGGGGCGAGTGCGGGCGCGAAGTCCGAGGCGAAGGTTGATCGCATCGCGCCGCGGCCGGGGTCCGCGGACCGGGGCGAGCGCAGCGAGGCCGAGGCGGCTGCGCTCAGCGCGGCTGATCGGTCGGGCGAGCAGGCGCGGCCTGATGCTTCTGGCGCTGAGCTTGGTGGGGCTGACCTTGGTGGTGGCGAGCTTGGCGGGGGCGAGTTTGGCGGGGGTGACGTTGGTGGGAGTGAGCCGCCGCTGGTGGTGGTGCCTTCGCGGGCGCCTCAGCCTTCGCCGGAGCGAGGGCCCGAGGGCTCTCCGGCGCGGGCGCTTCCGGTGGAGCCTGAGCCTGCGCGGGGCGCGAGGTCGTGGTCCGGGCCGGTGCCGCAGCGGTACGAGTCGCTGGTGGTCAATCCGGACAATGCGTTCGACACGTTCGTTGTCGGGCCTGGAAACAGGCTGGCGCACGCGGCGGCGATGGCGGTTGTCGGCAATCCGGGGCGGGTGTACAACCCGTTCTTCGTGCATGGGGGCGTCGGGCTTGGCAAGACGCACCTGCTGCAGGCTGTGTGCCTCAGGCTGGTGGAGGCCAATCCACGTCTGGTGCTCTACTACACCTCGTGCGAGAACTTCGTCACGCAGTATGTGGAGAGCGTGCAGTCGGGGGAGATGTCGGAGTTCCGGCACCGCTTCCGCGATGTGGATGTGCTCGTGATCGACGACATCCACTTCCTTTCGAAGCGGGACCAGTCTCAGGAGGAGTTCTTCCACACGTTCAACCGGCTGCACCAGTCTCACAAGCAGATCATCCTGTCTTCGGATGCGCCGCCGGAGGACATTCCGCAGCTGGAGGAGCGGCTGGTGTCGCGGTTCAAGTGGGGCCTGGTTGCGAAGATCGAGCCGCCGAGCTACGAGACGCGCGTGGAGATCCTGAAGACCAAGGCGCGGCTGCGGGGCCTTGAGATGCCCGCGGCGGTTGCCGAGTACATCGCGGGGCGGCTGGACACGAACATCCGCGAGCTGGAGGGGGCGGTCGTCAAGCTGCAGATCCAGGCGGTGGTGGAGAAGCGCCCGATCGATCTGGATCTTGCGCGTGCCGCGCTGGGCGATGTGCCGGCGCCGGTGGTCGGCGAGCCCACGATCCAGTCGATCATCGACGCGGTGACGGAGCACTACTCGATCCGGCTTGCGGATCTTCAGAGCAAGCACCGTCAGCGGTCGATTGCGCTGCCGAGGCAGGTCTGCATGTTCCTGGCGCGGCGCTGCACGCGTCACTCGCTCGAGGAGATCGGTGGCTTCTTCGGCGGGCGCGATCACACGACCGTCATGCACGCGATCCGGACGGTGGAGGACCGGCGGGTCACCGACGCTGAGTTTGAGAATGTGCTGCGGGTGCTTGAGGAGCGGGTGCGGGCGGGGAAGGCGTAGGCGGG
>CAZBXF010000039.1:6241-21178 GCA_964495635.1 uncultured Phycisphaeraceae bacterium | reverse complement strand
CGGGCGTGATCAGGCCCACGAAGACCTGCGCCATCTGCTGCGCGTCCGTCAGGTCAACGTTCTCGTCCTGGTTGAAGTCGTAGTTGCAGTTGGGACCGCCGGAGGCGTAGCAGGCGCCCGTGAGGTCGACGCGGTACGCGCCGCCCGCGAAGGCGGGGTTGACCCAGCCCGCGAGGACGTTGGTCGCGCTGCCGGCGTCCGGGGCGCGCTCGGCGCGGTAGGGCTGATCCTCCCAGATGAAGCCGCCGACCTCATCGACCGGATCGAAGTCCCAGCGGGCCACGCCGAGGTAGTAGTTTCCTGCGCTTGGGATCAGTGCGCCGCTCAGGCGTGACTGCAGCGTGATGTCGCCGGGGAAGCCGAGCGGCACGTCGTCGTTGAAGACCACGCCCGTGCCGTCTGGGGTGAAGATGAAGAGTGCGGTGTCGTTGAACGAGCCGTTATCGAACGTCGACGCGACGAAGTTTGGAACGTCGCAGATGTTGATGAGGAAGAGGTCGGCGTCGTCGCCGGAGGAGAGCTCACCACCGACGGAGCCGAGCGAGCCGGAGCCCGACGGGACCTGGCCGGTGGAGGCGATGTCGCCCGCGTCGCCGCCGCCGTTCACGAGCTCTTCCCACTGCGCGGGGACGCGCACCGTGAAGACGTCGCCGGGCAGGAATTCCGCGAAGCGTCCCTCGGCGTCGACGATCGAGGTCACGCGGACGATCTTGTCGCCGGCCGGGAGGGTCGGGTCGATCGTGATGGCGTAGGAGAAGATGTTGTCTTCGGCGACCAGGTCGCCGTTGGTGCCGTCATCGAACAGCGTCTGGCTCGGGCTGCCATTGAGTTCCGCGAAGTCGGCGATCACGACGATGCCCGTGCTGTCGGGGTAGAGGGCTGGCGCGATGACGGCCTCGAAGCGCGTCAGGGTGCCGGCGAAGCCGGACTGCGGCGTGAAGCCCGCGGAGATGCCCTCGGGGTTCGAGACGTCGACGTCAAGGAACAGGCTTCCGCTGACGCTGCGTGCTTCCGCGTCGGTGACGAGGTAGGGGAACTCGTAGGTCTGTTCCGCCTGCTCGAGCGCGATGGGCTGCAGGAAGCTGAAGATGTTGTCGCCGGCGAACTCGTCGCCGTTGGTGCCGTCGTCGTACAGCGTCTGGGTGGCGCTGCCGCCCTGGAGTGCGGAGGTGTCCATGGTCACCGTCAGGCCCGTGCTGGGCGGGTTGGTGCCGGGGGTCACAAAGACCTGCAGCAGCGTGCTCTCGTTGGCGAGCACCGGATCGGGGTTCGCGAACGCGAAGGCCTCGGGGTCGCTGGGGCCGGGAACGCCGATGGTCATGGTGCCGGTGCCTGTCAGCGGGAAGAATGTGCCGTAGGACGCGAGGCGGATCAGGTACGTCTGACCCTCGACGGCGCTGAACTCGAGCTGGGAGCGCAGGCCGCAGAAGTCGTCGTTGCACACAAACGGGAGGCCGTCGCAGGTGTCATAGACCGCCAGCACGGTGTCGAAGGTGGCGCCAGAGCACATGTCGATCCGGATCGTGTTCGTGCTTGTCGCGGTGTAGGTGTAGTAGACCTCGAAGCTGCTGGGGACGCAGACCGTCGAGCCGTCGCTGGTGGCCGAGACGTTCGAGACCACGTTGCTGCCGTCGAAGACCTGGATCGGCGTTGCGCAGTCGTCGTTGGTCGGCGCGGGGGGGATGACGTCGTAGTTCGCCGAGGCGCTCGCGCCGCGGGCCTGCGCGTCGGTCACGCTGGCCGTCAGCGTCTGCACGCCGAAGGACGATGCGGGACCGACGATCGCCGTTCCCGTGAAGACGTTGTCGCCGGCGACGCCGTCGGGCGCCACGCCATTATCCAGCAGCGTGATCGAGCCACCATCGATCGCGGTTGCGTCCAGCGTCACGCTCAGGCCCGTGCTCGGGGGCGAGGTTCCGGGCGTCACGGCGCACGAGGCGATGATGCTGCTGCCGATGAGTCCGGACGTCGAGTCGAGGGTCAGCACGGCCTGCGGCGGCTGAGGACCTGTCAGGGGAGGCGGGCCCAGCGGGTCGATGGCCCCGTTGAACTCGAGCGAGGCGTAGAGGATGCTGCCGCTGTCCACCGAGAAGTCATCGTGCAGCACGAGCGTCCAGGTGCCGTTGGGGTTGGTGCCGTTCAGGCCGCCGAGGTTGGCGAGCGCCGTGGGCGGGAGCGCGATCGCGGTCGCGGTCCAGGGGTCGCCGGGGCCGAAGGCGCCACCCTCAGGACGGAAGTTGCCGTTGAACGGTGGTGATCCGGCGTTGATGAAGGTGGAGGAGAGATCGTCGAAGCGTGTGAATGTGTAGTTGTCGCCGCCGCCGCCGTTGTCCGTCGAGAGCTTGACGTACGACGTGCCGCCGGGAGCGAAGAGCGTCATGTCGAGGTCTTCAACCCAGACGTGCGGCAGATTCACGATCACGTTGAGGTCCGTGATCGTTGCCGGAGCGCCCGAGACTTCGATGTTCACGACCGTGTTCGAGGTCGGCTGCCCGCCGACACCCCCCGGAGGGACCGCCAGACCCGGGGTCACCGAGTAGACCTGAGCCGACGCCCCCGTCGCGGCGAGCGCAAGGCCCGCCACCGCCGCCAGAATGCCACACTTCTTCATTTGAACTCACTCCTGATCGATCACTGCGACGACCGAACGAATGCGGGCTACGAACGAGCCCACCTTCCGCGGCCACAGAACTTGGCCGCAACGAACCCTCCAGAACGCAACGTCGTCCTGGACGCTTCCAACATACCCACAGATGCCCCATCTACACAAGCCCAACATGCGGAATTCCCCGCGACGACCCGCGCATCCAGCCCCTGTGAAATCCACCAGGCGGAGGCGGTCTTCCGCGCCCGATGCCTCGTGTTCATGGTGGCGACCGCTTGCCACGTTGCCGTTAACGCCCCCGTCCTGCCAGATCCCTCCCTTACCAGTGCCCCGTCCCTTCCTTTTCCGAGCCTGAGGCCCAGCGGCTCGTGCCAAGTGCCTTCTTCTCCTACCCTCGCCCCATGCTCACCTCTGCCCGCTGGCTCCTGAGCCTCCTGGATCTCCCCGCCGCAAGCCTCCCGACCTTTGACGAGGCCGAGCAGCACCTCATCAACGCCGGGTTCCCAATCGAGTCCAAGACCGCCCTTCCCAGCGGCGACCTCCAGCTCGATGTTGAGATCACCAGCAACCGGGGCGACTGCATCTCGCACATGGGCCTGGCGCGCGAGCTCGCGGCGCGGCTGGGTGCCAAGGTTCGACTCGACCATGCGACCAGCCCCACCTCTTCCGACGCTGGGGCCACCGCACACTCCATCACGCCCGCGACACTTGATGTTCGCGTGCCGACCCTCTGCCCGCGCTTCACGCTCCGCGCCATAAAGGGTGTCAAGGTCGGCCCTTCGCCCGCGTGGCTGCGCGAGCGGCTCGAGTCCGTCGGCCAGCGCTCGATCAACAATGTGGTCGATGCCACCAACTACCTGAGCCTGGAGCTCGGCAACCCCTGCCACGCGTTCGACGCTTCGAAGATCGCGGGCCACACACTCATCGTGCGCCACGCGCTTCCCGGCGAGAAGCTCACGACGCTCGATGGCAAGCTCCGCGCGCTCGCACCCGACGACGTCGTCGTTGCCGATGCGCAGCGGGCCCAGAGCCTCGCGGGTGTCATCGGTGGCGCCGAGAGTCAGGTCGGTGATTCCACGACGGATCTCCTGCTTGAAGTTGCGACATGGGACACCAACACCGTGCGCCGAACCGCGCGGCGCCACGCGATCCGCACGGATGCGAGCCATCGCTTCGAGCGCCTCGTCGATGCGCGGACGCTCGACGCCGCGGCGGACCGCCTCGCGGCCATTGTCCAGCTCGTCGCCGGTGGACAGGTTCAGCCGAGCCTCACTGCGGCGGGCACCGCCCCACCGCTCACGCAGGTGCGCGTGCGTCCGGGGCGCGTGAACCAGATCATGGGTGTTGAGCTTGAGCCGCACGACATCGTCCGCTCGCTCGAAGCGCTCTCCATCAGCGTTGGCCCGCTTGGCCGCGCGGCGGACGTCCTGCTCTGCACCGTCCCCGCGCACCGCCCTGACCTCACGCGCGAGATCGACCTGATCGAGGAGATCGCACGCGTGCGCGGGCTCGACACGATCCCGCTGCACGACACGGTGCCCGTGCACGTGCGTGGTCCGCAGTTGGAAGAGGCAGCGCTGCGCGAGATGGCGACGATCCTCGCGGCGCACGGCTTCTACGAGACCACCACGTTCAGCTTCGCCTCCGAGTCGGCCTCCGGCGCGTTCGTCACCGGCGGACTCGAGCCCATCAAGGTCGATCAGGCCCGCGCCGCGGACCCGACGCTGCGCACGAGCGTCCTCACGGGCCTGCTTGGTTCACGCCGCGCCAACCAGAACGCGCGCGTCACGAGTCCTGGCGGCATCCGTCTCTTCGAGATCGCCAACGCGTTCGCGCAGCCCAAGGGTGTGGCTCCAGGCCAGAACACGCAGACGGAGACGCGCACGCTCGCGCTCCTGCTCGATGTGCCCGGCGAGGGGAAGAAGCGTTCCATCGCGGACAAGCAGCTGGGCATCCGCCTGGGTCGCGGCGCACTCGAAGCACTCGCGCGGGCGCTCGTGGGGCATGATCAGGGCGCCGCAACGCTCGACATCACTCCAGCCGCGCCCGACGCCGCGGGGTTCGAGCCCGGCGCGTTCGGCCACGTCATGCTTCGCGGCACGCGCATCGGCCGCATCGGCCTCCTCTCGGCCGCGCTGCAGCGCGAGTTTGAGCTTGAGATTCCCGTCGTGGGCGTTGAGGTCGAGCTCGCGCCGTTCCTCAGCGCGTATCCACCCAAGGCCACGATCGCATCGCTGCCGGCATTCCCGGCGATCGAGCGCGACGCATCACTCATCGTGAGCGAGGCAACCACCTGGAGCGCCATCGAAGCCCAGATCAGGGCCGCGAAGACGCCGCGCCTGGAGCATGTGGACTTCATCACCACGTTCCGAGGCGGACAGATCGGCAAGGGCAAGAAGAGCGTTACTGTTCGGCTCCGTTTCCGCGACGCATCAAGAACGCTCACGCACGAGGAGGTCGATGCGCCCGTGGCCACGCTGTTGAGCGAACTTGAGAAGTCTCTCGGAGCCACGCTCAGGACGGTCTAGTCCTTCCGAGCCGAACTGCGCACGCAATCGATCCGGGTGGCCCAAGCAACGAGGGCAGCTACTCGCGCAGCCTGGCTCGGATGGAGTGCAGGAAGAGTGCCGGGGACCGGCACACCACGCAGAGGCACCCGCTGCTTGCGCAGTCGGGCTCGGACGGAACGTGGCTACCTGCCGCGCGTGATGGTGCCGTCTTGGTGGATCTGGATCCAGAAGGCGCCCGACTCGGCTGTGGAGAGCCATGTGCTGTGGTCCCTCGCGGCGGTCCAACGTGCGTCGTGCAGGCGCGCGGGGCCGGTGCTCTGGATGATGACGCGCGGGGCGAGTTCGAGCACGAGGGCGAGCGAGGCCTCGTTAAAGGAGCCGTGGTGCGGCACTTCGAGGATGTCGATGGCTGGGGCGGTAAGGGCGGGATGCTCGCGCAGCGTGCGAATGGCTTCGGGGCCTATGTCGCCGGTCATGAGCAGGCGACGAGGCCCGGCGGCCGTGTTGACCTCGAAGAGCGCGACGAGCGAGTGGTCGTTGTCCTCGGTGAACGCCGCGCCGGGTGGTGGCGAGAGGAACTCGACTCGCGCGGCGCCGAGCGTCGTGACGGATCCGGTGCCTGGGGATTGCGTTGAGCGTGGTTCGGGCGTCGCATGATTTGCCGGATCGTTGGGATCCGTGCGATCAACAGGGCCGCCTCCCTGCTCGGCCACGGCGGCACGAACACTGATGCCGCGCTCGTGCATGGCGCTCAGCAGGGCTGCGGCAGATGCGCCGGGCTTGGCCGAAGCCTGCGCGAGCGTGCGTGGGCTTGTGATCATCTCGCGCACGCCGAGTGTCTCGACGGCGACGTCGGCGCCGGCGAAGTGGTCTGTGTCCGGATGTGTAACGACGAGCGTGGGGACGCGCCAGACGTTGAGGGCGCGGGCCGAAGTGAGTAGTGGCGGCAGCACGCCGCCACTACGCATGGGGCCTGCGTCCCAGAGCATTGCGGCGTCCCCGCTGCGGATGATGTGGCATGTTCCGTTGCCAACGCTGAGCGTGTCGATGCGGAGGAGCACGTCGCGCGGCAGGCGTGAACTCCCCCACCACTGCTGGCCGGCCCACAGAAGGACGATCGCGGTGGCGACGAGGCGCGACCAGCGCCTGTGCGAGCGGCCGCGCGAGCCCTCACGCTCGGGACGGGGCCGCACCCAGGCGAGCGCGACGAGCGTGCCGCCCACGGCCCAGAGCGGCGCGAGCGGCCAGAGACGCACGGATCCGGCTGGGATCGAGTCGCCCCACTGAACGCACGCGACAACAAGGCGAGCCAGCCCGCCAAGCAGCGGACCGGTGACGGCTGCGGCGTCGGGCCAGAGCGTGCCCAGGAGGAGTGCGACGTAGCCGATCCAGAGCGACATGACGATGAGGGGCGTGAGGAGGATGGTGGCGAGGATCGCGATGGGGCTCAGGATGCCGGTGGTCTGAAGGATGAGCGGTGTTGAGACAATCCAGCAGAGGATCGCGCATGAGAAGGCGAGCGTGACCGCGTGGCGGATCCTCGAGGAGAGTGCAGTCGCGCGCTGCGCGATGGTGCCCCGGAGCGGGGCGCCGAAGAGTCGTGCGTGGAAGGAACTGGCACGCCAGAGCAGAAGGCCCGTGAGACCGACGCTGAGCTGAAAGCCAAGATTCCAGAGGTCCAGGGGCCGCCAGACCAGCAGCGCCACCGCGATCCAGATCAGGAGCGTCACACGGTCGTAGCGTCGGCCGAGCGCTTCGCCCAGCAGCAGGAGGAGCACCATCGCGGCGGACCGCGCCAGGGGCGAGCCCGCGGGGACGATCATGAGGTAGAGGAGCACCATCGCCGCGACGATGAGGGGCTCGAGCGCGCCGCGGTCGCCGGTGAGGCGGATGAGGAAGAGCATGACGCCCGCCATCACCGCGAGGTGGAAGCCGCTGATGGACAGAACGTGCGCCAGGCCCACGCGTGAGAAGGCGCTGCGCAGATCCGTGCCCGACTCGTCGTAGATTCCCAGGAGCAGTCCAGCGAGGAGCGCGTGGGCCGGATCGTCGGCGATCGTGGTTGAGTCCCTTGCGCCGACCGCCCGCGCGAGGGCGAGCGATGCACGCGCTCGCATCGCGGCACGAGAACGAAGCCACACACTCTCCGCGGCGCTGACGACGCCTTGCCAGGCGCGCGCCTCGCTCGAGCTGATCGGGATGATGAGCTGCGGCGAGCTGAGTCGCAGAGAACCAGAGACCCCCCACTGCCGCGCGAGCGGGCGCAGGTCACGCTCGCCAGGATTGTCGGGGCCGTTGATGGCGAGGAAGGTGCCGGTGATTCGAACCGCATCACCAGCGCGCGGCGTGTGTGCGTGGCTGGAGACCAGGTCGGCCAGATCACCGTCGATGCGGACCCAGAGCGTGCCGCTGACCGGGATCGAGCGGCCATCGCTGGTGATGGCCGCGCGAGCGTCGAGGCGGGTTCGGAGCGCTTCGGGCTGGTGGGTGAAGCGAGCAAGGCCAAGGCGCACCGGCGCGACCGGCTCGATGGGGTCGAGGAGGAGCCCTTCGAGCGTGATGATGCTGGAGGGGGTCGCGAGGCGATCGAGCGCGTCGGGCGGCGCTTCGCGCGTGCGGAGTGTGTACCAGCCGGCGCCGAAGAGGATGGCGGCGATCGTCAGGAGCGGAAGCGCGAATGGGCGGCGCACCACGAGCGAGAGGAGTCCCGCCGCCACGGTCGCGATGAGCCACCACCTCGCGGTCGGCCCGCCTGCCCACTCGTGGGCCAGGCAGAGGCCCGCGCAGAAGGCCGCGAAGGCGATGAGCGCCCTCGTTCGCGATCGAACGATGCCGGGCGAGGCAATAGGTTGGGTCCCGCTCACGAGCACGTGACCACGCTACCACGCCGCGGCCGGTTCAGGCGATCACGTCGAGTCCGCGGCGCCAGAAGGCTGTCGCGTTGCTGGTGGCGGTTTCGGAGACCTGGCGGATCTTCTCGTAGGACTGGACCAGCGTGAGATCGGTGGGCTTGGCGAGCTCGAGGCGTTCGCGCAGCGACTGCTGCCCCATCGCGCGGAGGGTTCGGTCGAACTCGACGATGGGCACGGGACCTCCCAACACACCACAATTTCGGCATTTACGGTCTCTGCGGACCCGGCGGGCGGGCCCGAACCATCTCCAACGGTTTGGAGTGGGCCGGGTGCACGGGGCAGAACGTTGGGGAAGGTCCGATCTGACGGCCTTGCTCGGTCCGAATTGCTACCCTCGCGGTCGACATGACTACCAGCATTACGATCCGGCAGCTGAGCAAGACCTATCCGGCGATCGCACCGGCTCCTGGGCGGCCGCGAACGACGACGGCTGTCGACGAGGTGTCGCTGGAGATCACGCCGGGCGAGCTCTTCTTTCTGCTTGGTCCGTCTGGTTGCGGGAAGACGACGTTGCTGAGGATGGTGGCTGGGTTCATCGAACCAACGTCTGGTAGTATTTTGTTTGGCTCTGCGGGCGGGGTCCGTGATGTGACCTATGTGGCACCGGAGAAGCGCAACACGGGGATGGTGTTTCAGTCGTATGCCCTCTGGCCGCACATGACCGTGGCACAGAACGTCGGCTTCGGGCTTGAGGTCCGGGGCGTTGGGGCGCAGGAGCGTCGCTCGCGGGTGATGGAAGCTCTGTCGACGGTGCGGATGGAGTCACTGTCCGAACGCAGGCCAAACCAGCTTTCTGGTGGGCAGCAACAACGTGTCGCTCTGGCGCGGGCGCTTGTGGTGCGGCCCGACGTGCTTCTGCTGGACGAGCCACTCTCGAATCTTGATGCGAGGCTGCGGCTCGAGCTGCGGTCTGAGATCCGGCGCGTCTGCAAGGAGAGCGGCATCACGACGTTGTACGTGACACACGACCAGAAGGAAGCACTCGCGATGGCGGATCGCATCGCGATCATGAGTGCTGGAAGGCTGGTCCAATTGGGAACGCCGCGACAGCTCTATCGAGCCCCCCACTCCCGATTCGTCGCCGAGTTCCTGGGTGAGACGAACATCGCGGAAGCGACCGTTCGATCCATCACCGATCGGGGAGTGGAGCTGGAGGGTTCCTTTGGGCGATTGGTTGCACGCTCAGCGTTGCCCGAGGGTGCCAAGGTTGGGACTACGCTCTTCATCTCGCTCCGGCCCGAAGCACTTCGGCTTGTCGAGGGCGGAGTTCTCACGGGGCGAGTGGTGGGGACGACGTATCTGGGGGAGATGGCACAGAGCGACGTCGAGCTTTCAAGTGGCGTTCGTTGGCGCGTTTCCTCACTCAATCCTGGCCTGACTCCGGAGCGCAGCGGAGTGGTGGGGGTCGCAGTGGATCCTGAGGATGTGACCATGTTCCCCGTGGAACACACCATCTAGGGCTCGCTCATCCAGCGACGACTCCGGTCTTGCAACCAGGCACGCAGGCCAGCCGGCCGAAGCTCGATCTCGCCGAGCTTTGCTTCACTCACCCATTCGAAAGCGATCTTCGCTTCCCGAGACTCCACCATGGCGAGCGCGTTGGCGGCTGGTGGGTGCTCACGTTCCACAAGGAACACAAGATTTACCTCATGGCGCGGTCCGCTCGGTCGGTTGAAGCGATGATCGTGCGTGAGCATGAGCTCCCCCACCCTGATGCCCAGCCCGCACTCCTCGGCGAACTCTCGTGCGAGCGCGGCGTGCGGTGGCTCTCCGAACTCGACGTGGCCGCCGGGCAGGAAGTAGTAGTTGTGCTTCCGGTTCTGACAGAGGAGCAGGTGTCCCTGCTCGAGCATCAGGCCGCGCACGATGAGCTCGATCTGGGGTGCCATCCAGGTCTCCAGGAGTATGCAAACGCGGAGAACGGATGCTAGCCTGTGCGACACAAGGAGATCTCCATGGACACGCGACAGAACTCAGGTGGAAGAGGTGGCAAACCAAGCCGGCTAGGGCGGGGCCTGAGCAGTCTCATGTCGATTGAGACGCCGGTGGCGGTGGAGCCGGTCGAAGTGGATCCGGTGCCCGAGTCCACCGCGGGATTCACGCGGGTTCGGGTTGATTCGGTTGGTGTGTCCCCGTTCCAGCCGCGCAAGGTGATGGACGAGGGCTCGATCTTGCGTCTTGCAGAGTCGATCCGCCGCCAGGGCATGATGCAACCGATCGTGGTTCGCCCTATCGCCAACATTATAGGACGTTATGAGCTGGTCGCGGGTGAGCGTCGGTGGCGCGCGGCCAAACTGGCGGGCATCGAGGCTGTGCCGGCGCTGGTCAAGCAGTTATCGGACGAAGAGGCTGCGGAGTGGGCCCTGGTTGAGAACGTTCAGCGCGAGGACCTCAACGCCATGGAGCGGGCGTGGGCGCTTCGGGGGCTTGCAGACAAGTTCGGGCTGACGCAGCAGGTGCTCGCCGAGCGAGTCGGGCTTGAAAGGTCCTCCGTGGCGAATCTGATGCGACTCACCGAGCTGGAAGGTGAGATCCAGGGCATGATCGCGGCGGGTAAGTTGAGCGCGGGGCATGGCAAGGCGCTGCTGGCGCATGGTGCGGGGCCTGCACGAGTCGCGCTGGCGCGAACGGCGGCGGTGGGGGAGATGCCTGTTCGTCGGCTGGAAGCGCTCGCGAAACGCGCGGGGGATGCCGCCCTTGCTGCGGCGAAGGAACCCCTCCCTGGTTCGAGTGGGCGGCTTGCGGTGGTGCAGGATCTGGAGCGTCAGCTCTCGCAGCAGCTCGGAACCAAGGTCAAGATTGTCTCATCCAAGGGCGCCAAGCGGGGCGTGATCAAGATTGAGTTTTATGGTGTTGATCACTTCGATGGCCTGCTCGCGCGTCTCGGTCTGAAAGCGATGTGACACGAACGCATCCGGACACGCCACCAATTTCGAACAAATTAGTCGTTTGGCGTGGAACGCCATAGCATGTGACATTAGACTTGGCACTCGTGGAGGCTGCGGAAGGTTCGCAAACAACTTCTGGAGGTGGCAACGATCGGGAGCGGCCGTCCCGTCAGTTGAGTGCAGGCCTACGAAGGAATCAACATGGGACGTCGTTCGAGCATGATGGTCGGGGGGATCTCACTGGGCGCGATCGAGGCTGACTTTCGCCGCCGCATGAAACTCGTCGCGAAGGTCGCGAAGAAGCGCGAGGCCCTCGTTCGCAAGCTCGAGGCCCTTGATGCGCAGCTGTCGGAGCTGGGCATGGCGACCGCGGCCGCGGCCCGTGGCGGCCGGCGCACGGCCAGCGGCGCCAAGGATGGTCGGATCCGTCCTGCCAACGACGCTAACCTCGCCGACTCGCTCCACGCGCTTCTCAAGGGCAAGACGATGGGTGTCACCGAGGCCGCGGTCGCGGTGCAGAAGGCGGGCTACAAGACGAGCGCCGAGAACTTCCGGACGATCGTGAACCAGTGCCTGATCAAGCACCGGAACATGTTCAAGAAGGTCTCGCGCGGACAGTACACCTCAGTCTGAGGTCGATCGAACGAGGGCTCGCAGTCCGCGCCGCCCGGTGGAGCACGGAGCCACACCTGGTCCACGCGCGGCATCTGAACCTCAACATCTGGAGCAACACGCCACCGCGAGAACGCAAGTTCGCGCGGTGGCTTTGCGCGCGGGCGAGGAACAGATGGGACCGACGAGGATTCGTGGCTGGCGGTGAACCCCAGGCCGACGAGGCGCTCCACAACGCACAGCAACCCCGGCATGGCCGGGGTTGCGTGGGGATCATCGTGTTGGTCGGTCAGACTCGGTCAGTGCGGCATGGGCAGGCTGGTCAGGCGCGTGGGACGGTCGAGGAGCATCGCGCGGTTGAAGTCCTCGGACATGATGCGCCAGTTGTAGTTGGCGACCAGGGCGCGCTCGTTCTTGAGATCGACGGGGCGGGCCGTCAGCGTTGAGAGCTCGGGCGTGAGGTTGTTGCGGATGTCGCCGGCGTTGGTGCTCTGGGCGTTGCCGCCGCAGGCGCCAAGACCGAGGCTGACGAGAGCGAGCGAAGCAACCGGGAGGGCGCGGGCCGCATTGCGGCGGGTCGCGAAGATCTTCATCGAACAACTCCTAAGTACCGAGCAAGTCGGACGGTCAAGGTTCAGTTCCGACACCCACTTCACCAACCCCTCCGCGGTCGTGCCCAGACACGGATGTCGGGGTTGACGGCCCTGCATGGACACCGCCATGCATCGCATCGCCTGACGCGTTGGGCGGCACAGCCGAGGAGCCACCACTCCCCAGACCGCGACCTCTGAGCACTGTATACCGAAGCGACCGGCCTGGGTCAAATCGACCTGCTCCACCGCCGATGCGGGTCGCAGTTTAGTCAGGTGTTTGTTTGGGTGTGGTGTGGATCTGTGTTCGCCCGTGGGCGATACGCTGGGCTTGCATGGAGCGTTCCCCTCTTGATCGTGTGACGGCCGTTCGGAGCCTGCGCGTCAAGGCGAAGGATCTGTCCATGGTTCCGGACCTGTCGGGCGTGCTGCAGGACCTGAAGCGTGAGCAGACGGCGGTGGGGGGGCTGGCAAGGGCGTGGGCCGGGGTGTGTCCGCCGGAGCTTGCATCGCTTTCTCGCGTGGAGTCGATCTCGCCGGGGGGGATCGTGGTCATCCGAGCCGCGGACGCTTCGGCGGCGTGGATGCTGGACCAGTGGCTGCGTGGCGGTGGCGGCGACGCTGCGGTCCGATCGCTCACGAACCGAAGTGTGCGGCGGATCAGGGTGGTGGTGGGGGCGGTCGGCGCTGCAGAGAGTCCGGCACAGCGCAAGCCTGCCCCAGAACCGTCCCGCCCGGCGACGAAGAAGCCGCGGCGTGCTGGGCCGCGGAGATGACGAGGTTCGCCGACCCTTACGGAACCACCTTCACCATGCTGATCTGCTCGACGAGGAGCTCGTAGAGGAGGGCGATGTCGGCGTCGCCGAGGCGGACGCAGCCCATGGACTTCTCGGAGCCGATGCTCTCGGGCTCGATGGTGCCGTGGAGGCCGTAGCCGGTGATGATGGCGCTGTCGCCAAGGCCCTGCCAGCCGAGCCAGAACTCGCCGATGGGGTTCTTGGGGTCGTTGGCGTCGTACTTGGTGCCGTCGCGCGGGTTGACCCAGTGCGGGTTCACGAGCTTGCTGTTCTGGCGGATGACGAAGGTGCCGAGCGGCGTGCTGTTGCCGGCGCCGAGGCCTACGCGGAAGGAGCGGATGTACTGCCAGCGCTCGGGCTCATCGGGCGAGCCCTGGAAGAGGTCGAGGCGGAAGTCGCCCTTGTGGACGACGGCGTGGAAGGGGCCGCGGATGAGCTTGAGCTTCTGGCCGACCTTGAGGGCGCTGGGGTTGCTGATGCGGTTGATGCGCTGGATGAGGCGCCAGTCGGTGCCGAGCTCGCGGCGCTTGGCGATTCGGACGAGGCTGTCGCCGCTGGCGACGGTGTAGGCCTCGACCATCGGATCACCCGAGGCAATCCGCGGCGAGAAGAGGAGATCCTCGCTGATGGCGCTCATCTTGTCGCGCAGCGTCGACTGATCGGCGCGGGTGATGTCGGTGCTGAGGTACGCGCGGCTGTAGAGGACGCGGGCCTGGACGGGGTTGCCAGCGCTCATCGCGCGGTCGCCCTCTTCGATCAGTGCACGGACGGAGGCCGAGGAACCGGTGGACGGGAGCGCGCCGGTGGGCTGGGGCTGTGCGGCGGGCGTGCCGGTAGGGGCGGGTCCGCCGGTCGTGCTGGACCCGGGGGCTGAGGTTGAAGGCGTGGGGGTAAGGTCGGGGCGCGTCACATCGACGCCGGCGGGGCGGCCGGGCGTGGTCGCGCCAGGCGTGGAGGTCGCGGGCGCGGTGGGGGGGGTGGTCGCGGGCTGGGGCTCTGCGCTACGTCCCTGGGTGAGGGAGACGGGTGCCTGCTCATCAGCACCGGGCGCGGCCGCGCCGGCCGCGAGCGTGCCGGTGGCGGCTGGCTGGGGCGTCGGCGTGGGGGTTGGTGACGGGAGTGGCGCGGGCGCGGTGCCGGCGGCGTTCATCTTGGCTGCGGCGTCGCTCTTGGCCGCGGCTTCGCTGGGGGCGCCCGAGGAGCCGAGCATCCGGAGGCCGCCGTATCCGACCATCGCGAGAACGACGACGCCGGCAACGGCGAGGCCGACCTTGCCGCCGGGCGTGGTGGCCCAGACAGACTGGCGGGCGGTGTAAGGACGGCTGACTTCGGTGACGCGATCCATCTGGGATGGGAGTGCCATGGTGCCTTCCGTGGTGCGGGGAGACGGTGGGACGTGACGGTCAGCGGGAGTCTGCGTGTGGGCCCAGTGTTCGGCTGGGCGTCACGATCAGGTCCAGCGAGACGTCGTGCCGTTCCATCGGCACAACGTCCACGATCTGTTCATCGAGCGCGAGCGCGGCCAAGAAGGGGCGGGGCGTAGGACTGGTGGAGGGGTGGTGGAGGGCTTGGTCGGACCGGGCTTCGACGATTGGAGCGAGGAAACGATCATAGAAGCCCCCACCCCGCCCGAGGCGGCCGCCGGAAGGGTCGAAGGCCACGCCCGGGACGACGATCAGGCCGAGGGTGTCGATGGGGGCGACCTCGGCGTTCTGGGCCGGCTCGCGCAGACCGTGGCGGCCCTGCACGAGTCCATGAACGTTCCACGAGGGCGCACTGGCGGCCACCATCGTGCGTGTGTCCCAGTTCGTGCGTGGCAGCCAGAGCGTCTTTCCCAGCCGCTGGCATTCGAGGGCGATTCGGGCAGGATCGAGCTCGTGTCCGATGGGCACGAAGAGCATGACGCGCCGGGCGGCGACGAACTCGGGTCGGGCCATGAGCCGTGCACAGACTTCGCGCGAGGCGGACGCGACCGCGGCGGCGTCCAGGTTGCCAAGGCGCTCGGCGATCTCGCGTCGGAGGA
>CAZBXF010000039.1:0-6141 GCA_964495635.1 uncultured Phycisphaeraceae bacterium | reverse complement strand
GGCGCGTTCGCGCAGCATTCTTGCTCGCTCGAGTGCTTCGCCCATGGCCTTTTCGCTGCCGTGCTGCGTGGGTTTGTAGTAGCGTTTCTCTACACCGAGGTAGTCCTGCGTGCCGACCTTGCCCAGGTGCGTGTCGCTCGCGCCGGCGTCGTGGGTGTAGGCGTAGGACTGTGGGGTCTGGCCTCGCTGGGCTTCGGCGCTGGTTGAGTCGGCGCTGCGGAGCACGGCCTTTCGCACGTTGCCGTCCTTGATGTGCATTGGGACTGGGATCGACCGGCCCTCGCGCACGTCCTTGAGCGCTTCGTCGATGGCGACGTAGCTGGCGTTGCTCTTGGGCGCCAGTGCGAGGTAGATGGTCGCTTGCGCGAGCGTGATGCGTGACTCGGGCATGCCGACGCGCTCGACGAGCTCCCACGCCGCGGCGGCGACCATGATGCCGCGCGGGTCGGCGTTGCCGATGTCTTCGCTCGCGAGGATCGAGAGGCGGCGCGCGATGAAGCGGGGATCCTCGCCGGCCTCGAGCATGTGCGCGAGCCAGTAGACCGCGGCGTCCGGGTCGCTCCCTCGCACGCTCTTGATGAATGCGCTGATCGTGTCATAGTGGCCATCGCCGGTGCCGTCGTAGACGATGGCCTTCTGCTGGATGGAGTCTTCGGCGACTTCGCGGGTGATGATGATGGGTCGGGGCGTCGCTATCGCGAGCGTGCTTGCGCGAGATCCTGCTTCCGCTGCTCGCGCACTTTCGGATCCAGCGCTGCGTCCTCCTTCGCTGCCCTGTCTGCCAACTCGCGCGTCTGGCGGCGTTCCTCCCGGTCCTTCCACAGGGATCGGATGAACGTGTTCCATCCCCGGCCCAGAAACTCCAGAATGATGTCGAGGAGTATCACCGGCTTCTTCTCCGGAATTCAGCCGCGCCGATTCCACCGCGACTTCGAGGGCCGTCAACGCGCGGCGTGCGTCGCCGTCGCTCTTGGTTGCCCAGACTTCGAGGGCTTCATCGGTGAGTGTGACGTTGAGCGCGCCGTAGCCGCGGGCGGGGTCCGATGCTGCCCGGCGCAGGATCGACTTGATCGCGTCCTGGCTGAGTGATTCGAGCCTGAAGAGCGTGCTGCGGCTGACGAGGGCGGAGTTGACGGCGAAGAGCGGGTTCTCAGTCGTCGCGCCGATGAGGGTGATGAGGCCTCGCTCGACGTCGGCGAGGAGGACGTCCTGCTGGCTCTTGGTGAAGCGATGGATCTCATCCAGGAAGAGGACGGTGCGGCGGCGTTCGAGCTCGAGGCGCTTGGCGGCTTCGTCGACGATCTCGCGGATGCGCTTGACGCCGACGGAGGCCGCGTTCTCGCGCACGAACTCTCGCTTGGTGTGGGAGGCGATGAGCTCTGCGAGCGTGGTCTTGCCGGTGCCGGGCGGGCCGTGCAGGATCATGCTCGTGACGGCGCCGGCGTCGAGCATGCGGCGGAGGAGCTTGCCGGGACCGAGGATGTGCTCCTGACCGGCGAACTCGGCGATGGTGCGCGGGCGCATGCGTGCCGCGAGGGGCAGCACGGCCTCGTGCGATCGCTGGCGGGCCGGGGCCCAGAGGTCGGACATTCTGGAAGGTAGGCACTTGGCACCAGGCACTTGGCACTCGCCGAAGTGAAGAAGGGATCGGCGAGTGGTGGACGAGACGATGCAGCGCTTGGGCGTGCGTTCGCTTCCGTCTCGCTTCGCTTGTGCTTGCTAACATCGTCCCTCGTGTCGATCTTCTGGCTGACTCTTGCCGCGGGCGCGTGGCTGGTCTTCGCTCTGCTGGCGAACCGGCTGATGGTGAACCCGCGCTCGGACGTTCTGACGGGTCTTTTCTATCACGGGGCCCGGATCTACTGCCGGGTGGTGCACCGGCTGGTGGTGGAGGGGCGTGAGCACATTCCGGCGTCGCGTGAGCCGGGCCCGCTGATTGTGGTGTGCAACCACACGGCGGGGCTGGATCCGGTGCTGGTGCAGGCGAGCGTGCCGTTTGCGATCCGCTGGATGATGGCGAGCAAGATGCGGCTGCCGATCTTCGAGGCTTTCTGGGAGTGGGCGGGGATCATCAGCATCGACACCTCGGGGCGCGACCTTGGAGGCGTGCGTGAGGCACTTCGGCACCTTCGGCAGGGAGGTGTGGTGGGGATCTTCCCGGAGGGTGCCATCGAGCGTCCACCGGGGGTGCTGCTTCCGTTCATGCATGGAGCGGGGATGCTGATCAGCAAGAGCGGGGCGACGGTCCTGCCGATCGCGATCGATGGCACGCCCTACGCCGCGAAGGCCTGGGGAAGCCTCTGGCGGACGAGCCGCTCCCGACTGCGGGTCGGGCCGACGGTTCGATTCCCGCGATCAACGGGCGCGGCGGAGATCGCCACCGAACTGGAGACCTGGTTCAGGAACACGACGGGATGGTCCATGGCAACCCGTACAAAGCCAGATCCTCAGGTTCAAGCGCTGGCGGCGAGGGACGATGCGTAACCACGATCGGACCTGTCGCCTAGCGTGTGGAGGATGAGTGGACAACCCGGCGCTGGCGCGCGGTCTGGGGACGTGGGAGGGAGGGGGGTGGGGGGATGTCGATTGGGGTGTGGGCTCAGCGACCGCGCGCCGCCCACGTCAGATGATCGCTCACCGACACCCTCGTCCCGACGCCTCCACCGTTGCAAGATCATCTATTTCAAGGACTTGCGTTTTTCGTCCGCAGGTTCTCCACAACTCGACAGGGCTTACTACGGAGATGATGGAGAGTTCTATTTCTCTCATAGGAAAGAAACCCTCCGGGAAGTTGCCGCTGCGGGCCGTCTGGCGGGAATGCGTGGGTACGCTCTGGCCAGTGTGGATAAGTGTCTCTGGTATTGCTCGGAGTGGGTGTGCGGGAGCTAGCGGCGGGGCGGTCGGTCCTGCTGGCACGCCCGGCACCAGACCGTCGTCCGCTGAGCGATCTGGGCGGTTTGCAGGGAAAGGCCGCAGGCGGGGCAGGGTTGGCCGGCGCGGCCGTAGACCTGGTGGAGGGTTTGGGCCTGGCCCCGGTCGCCGTCGGCGTTGACGTAGTCCCGCAGGGTTGAGCCGCCGGCGTCCACGGCCCGGGCCAGAATGCCGCGGAGGTGGGTCGCGAGGAGACGGACGCGGTCGGGGGCGAGGCGGCGGGCGAGCTTGCGGGGGTGGATGCGGGCGGCGAAGAGGGCCTCGTCGGCGTAGATGTTGCCGACGCCAGCGATGATGTGCTGGTCGAGGAGGGCGGCCTTCACGGCGCGATTGGCGCGGCCGAGCTCGGTGATGAGTGCCTCGGTGAGATCCTCGAGCGGCGTGGTGAGAGCATCCGGCCCGAGCGTGGCCCAGCGTGGCCCAAGGGCGGCGGGTGAGTCCAGGGCCGCGAGGCCACCGAAGCGGCGCGGGTCGGCGAAGGTCATGACGGTGCCAGCACTGCCGCCGCGCGCGGAGCCGCCGCCATCGAGTTCCCAGATGATGTGGATGTGCTCCTTGGGGTTGTGTGGCGGCAGGGCCGCGTGGCAACGGAGTTGGCCGGTCATGCCCAGGTGCACGCAGAGGACGCGCGGCGATTGCGATGGGCTGGCTGCGATGAGGGCGATTTCCTTGCCGCGGCGCTGCGTGGCGGTGAAGGTAGCGCCAAGGAGCAGGGCGGCGTGGAGGGTGGCCGTGTCGGGTGCGGGGATGCGCGAGGCAGGGCGCGGCGTTGACGGGCCGCGGGGGGCAGGCAGCGAAGTGGCGTGCGTCGCATCGCTCCCGACCAACGTCGGCGCGGTTGTCCACACTTCGCACACATCTGCACGTCGCACCTCAACGCGCGTGACCGTGCGGCCAAGCAGGCGCGGCTCAATCGTGCGGCGAAGATGCTCGACCTCGGGGAGCTCGGGCATGGACCAACGCTAGGTCCGGCTGGGCTGCGTCTGCTGCCGAGTTTCCATTCGACGGATACCGGCTCGCGGGAGCATCACCCACCAGACTTTGGTGGCTGGTTCTTTGCTGCCTGTATCTTCGCCGCTTCGACCTCGCCCTGGCGGGCGAAGTCGATGGCTTCGCCGAGGAGGCGCATGGTTTCCTGCGGGGCGTGGAAGCCCATGGAGTTTTCGGCGTTGACGAGATCGGTGCGCCACTGGGCGCGGCGTTGGAGGGCGCGTGGGCCGGCGAGGTCAGCGTCGTTGGCACCTGCCGCGGCGGCGGCCTGGATGGCGTGGATGAGATCGACGACGGCGATCTCGGCGCGATCGAGCTGCTCCTTGGTGCGTGACTGGATGATGTCGACGCGTTCCTTGATCTCGGTCTCGGTGTAGTTGTGGCAGGTCTGGCAGGCGCGGGCGACGTTGAGCATCGGGCTTCGGATCTGGTGGTCGCTGACCTTGATGGCGCCCTGGCGCGTGTAGGGCATGTGGCAATCGGCACAGGAGACGCCGCTGCGTGCGTGGATGCCCTGGCTCCAGGTTTCGAACTCGGGGTGCTGTGCCTTGATCACCTTCGCGCCCGAGTCCTTGTGCGTCCAGTCGCTCCAGCCGACCTCGTCGTAGTAGGCCTCCATCTGCTCGGCCTTCAGGCCCTTGTGCCAGGGGAACGTGAGCGTCTTGCCCTCGCCCTTGAAGTAGTACTCGACGTGGCACTGGGCGCAGCTGAGCGTGCGCATCTCCTGGCGGCTGGCGAGCGTGCTGGGGTCGTAGCTCGTCGTGCGCGGGCCCTTGCGCCACTGCTCGACGCTGGGCAGGTGCGGCACGGGCTCATCGCTCTTGGCGAGTGCCTGGATGCCGTTGATGAAGGCCGGGCGCGTGATGCGCAGCGCCATCGTGTCAGGATCGTGGCAGTCGACGCAGCTGACGGGATGCTCGACCTTCGCGACGGCATCGGCGTAGGGCATCTTGTTGATCACGTCGAAGCCCGCGAAGAGCTGGGCCTGGCCGTGCGGGCTTGCGAGGGGCTCATCGAGCGTGCCGGGCGCGCCGCTGGCCAGACCCGCCTCGCGGAAGGGAACCACGACGCTGGCGTGGCAGTTGAGGCACGCGCCGGGCTGCGGCCGCTGCTTCACGCGCTCGGTCTCGAGCTGGTCGTGCAGCATGAAGGCGTGCCCGCGGCGTTCGCGATAGTCGAGTGCGAAGGCGTAGCCGTTGAAGATGGTCTTGAGGCGTGGGTTCGCGCGGAGCTTGCTCTCGGGCTTGGCCTTCTTGGAGTCGGGATTGGTCAGGATCTCGGGGCGGTCGTCGTTCTCTGGGAGGGCCTCGCTGCCGCCGAAGCGCGTGCGCTCGTTGTCGGCGGTGCGGATGTAGCCGTCGTACTGGCGCGGGAAGTTGGCGCCCCAGACCTTGGGATCGACGGTCTGCTCGGTGATGTCGGAGACACGGAAGACGGTCTCGCGCGCTTCGTGCTTGCGCTGGGCGATGTTGGCGATGAGGAACGCCACGCCCGCTGTCGCGGCGGCGGAAGCGATCGCGACGAAGATGAATGCGGCCTTGCTCATGATGGCAACCTCCCGAGAAAAACCGGCCTATCGGCGTGGGCCGTGGCCGATGCCGGCGTGGCAGTGTGTGCAGCTCGTGGTCTCGGTCTTGCCGATTGCGCCCACGTGCGCGCTCATCTCGCTCGTCAGTTCCTGGTGGCAGCGCAGGCAGTTGTCCTGCACCACCGAGAGGCTCGACGCCTTGATCTGGATCGGCTCGTGAAAGTCCTGCAGCGTGAAGCCCTTGCTGTGCCGGAAGCCGTGGTCGGCCTTGGTCATGTACTTCCCAAGAAGATCGTGCGGCACGTGGCAGTCGTTGCACGTCGCAACCGCATGGTGCGGACTCTTCTCCCATGAGTCGTACTGGTCACGCATGATGTGGCAGTTGACGCACGCCTTGGGGTCGTTGCTCATGTAGCTCGCCCCCTCGGCGTAGACGAAGGTGTAGCCGGAAAGACCAACGAACATCCCAAGCGCAACCGAGGCCAGCAACGCCGCGCCGCTCAGACCAAGGATTGTGCGGACCTTGCCCATGGCGGGGCTCCTTCAACGGACAATGATAGCCGAAAAAGGAGCGGGGCCAAAGGTTCCCTTGGATGCGGACGACCGGGATTGCGATCCCCGCGATGGTGCGCGAGGGCAGCGTGCCAACCCCATGGCGAAGCGAGACTGTGTTCCGGAACTAGGCGGTCGGG
>CAZBXF010000038.1:0-21460 GCA_964495635.1 uncultured Phycisphaeraceae bacterium | reverse complement strand
TCGATCAGCGCGCGCCCCGGCTGCTCCTGCCACGGCATCATCGGTCTTGGCCAGGCCGAGCGGCGGCCCGCGCTGTCGACTCGAACGAGGCCCATCCTCAGCAGGCGTGCGGCCTGCGGGCTTGCGGGCGTGCGGGCGGCTTCGGCTGCGGCGTCTGGCGCCGCGTCGGACGGGGCTGGCGTGCTGGTGGTGCCCGGCAGGCCGGCGGGGAGAGGAACGCGCACGCTCCAGCCTGAGGCGGTGCGTGTGACGGGCAGCGGCGGCTCTTCGCCCCCGAGTTCTTCGCGGAGGAGCGCGCTGGTGGGGCGGCGTTCGACGCGGCCATCCTCGTGCACGATCACGGCGCGGGCCATCGGGCCCGGCTCACCGAACCAGACTTCGACGCGTTCCGTCGCTTCGCCGGGACGCTCCGCGCCGGAAGCGCCGATGGCGCGGACCGGCCTGCGGCACTCCACGAGCACTTCCCAGCGGGCGGCGGCGGTCGCGGAGGCGGGCTGGCGCCGGAGGAGCGCGGCGGTGGTCCACTCGGGACGCGACTGGCGCGTCTCGCCGCGCTGCCAGACGTCCATCGTGTGATCGGGCGCAAATGGCGCCATCGTGAGGCCCGGCGGAGTGGCCCTGACGGTCGGGATCAGCGGGAGGGCGAGGCTCCACTCGCCGGCGTGCGCGACGACTTCGGCGCCGCCCGCGCGACCGTACCCCTCGGGCACCGACGGCACGACGGCGAGCACCGCCGCGCGGGCGGGAAGCGGCTTCGGTTCCGGCGAAGGCAGCCCGGACTCTGTGATGCCGTCGCGCGCCGTCACGGTGGCCCACGCGAGGGTCGCGCGGTCCGTGAGGTTCACGATGCCAACCGTGGGAAGAGAGCGTGAACCATCGCCCGCCGGCACGCCCGCGTCGTCGACGACCCAGGCCGTCGCGGGCGGAAGGTCCGCGAGCCAGGCCTCGGCGCGTCCCGCGACCTGGCTTGGTGTGAGGCGGTCATCGAGCAGGGACTCGAGGAGCTCGTCCATGCGGGCATGATCGGTGGGCCATGCCGGCGCGCGCAGGCCGTTGCCGAAGTCAGCGATCACGGTGAGACGCTGGCGCACCCGCGAGGAGAGATCGGCCGACATCCCCCAGAGCCTCGCAAGCCCAGCGCGCCAGCGGCGCTCGTTCTGCATCGCGAGGGCCTCGATCGTGGGATCGTCGAATCGCGCCGGGCCAAGAGTCGTGGTCGGTGGGTCGAGATCGGGAGCGTCGAGGCCGGAGGGCTCGGGCTGGGGCGGAGCCGCCGCGGCGGGATCGAGGCCGTCGACGAGGAGGCGATATCGCCAGCGCGTCAGCGGGCTCTGCGCCTCGATGCGGATGCGCGCGAGGAGCGTGAGATCGCCGCCGGCGTCGGGCCCGAGCACGGGGCGCCACGGGTTCTCGAGCGCCGAACCGCTCTCGACGCGCGGCAGGCGCGGCGCGGGTGTCAGCACGGCCACGACATAGTCACGCCCCGCGATGCGGACAAGGCGCCCGTCAAGGTCCACGGGGATCGCCGCGACGACCGCGTCGCGCCCGCGATCGTCGCGTGCCGCGGAATGGGCGACGCTGCGCCACGTGCCCGGGGGCACCATCCATCGATCGGCTGTGTCGGCCTCGCCCGGCGCCGGCGGCAGGACCTCGACGGTGATGCGCCGCAGTTCCGCCGAAAGAGGCGTGCCATCCTCCGCGATCGCGACCGGACCGGAGCCGGTGTAGCGGTCCTCGAGGGGAATGACGACGGGTTCGCCCGGGTAGACGTGGAGTCGCGGCAGCAGCGTGCGGTCCGGGGTCGTGAGCGGCTCGGGCGCCTTGGGACCGGAGGAGCAGCCACCCGTGATGAGGCCCGCCGCCAGGGCGAGCGCCAGTGCGGCGGTGATCGTTGCAGAGGTGCGACGTGCGGTCATCACGCGGCCTCCACGGGGAGTGTGGCGACGAGGTTCTCGACGACGGCGTCGGGCATGATCCCCTCCGCGTGGCTCTCGAAGTTCATGATGAGGCGATGGCGGAGCGCGGGAAGGGCGGCCCAGCGGACGTCCTCGATCGACGCGGCGACGCGACCGTCGATGAGGGCGCGGCACTTGGCAGCGAGGGCCAGCGTCTGGGCAGCGCGCGGGCTGGCGCCGAGGCGCACGTACTTCTCGACCATCGGTGTGGCGAAGCGCTCGGCCCGCGGCGCCGTCGAGGCCGGATGCGTTGAGAGCACCATCCGCACCGCATAGTCACGCACGTGCGGGGCCATCGCAACGATGCGCACGAGGCGCTGGTGCGCGAGGAGGTCGTCACGCCCCAGAACGCCGGTGACGGGCGTGCTCGCGCCGGTCGTCGTTCGCTCCAGGATCTCCGAGAGGTCCGCGCGCGACGGCGTCACCACCAGCAGCTTGAAGAAGAAGCGATCGAGCTGCGCCTCCGGCAGCGGATACGTGCCTTCCTGTTCGATCGGATTCTGCGTCGCCAGGACAAGGAAGGGCTCCGGCAGCGTGTGCGTCGTGCCGCCGGCCGTCACGCTCCGCTCCTGCATCGCTTCGAGGAGCGCCGACTGGGTCTTGGGCGTGGCGCGGTTGATCTCGTCGGCCAGGACGATCTGGGCGAAGATCGGCCCCTTCTGGAAGACCATGCGCCGCTCGCGCGCGCCGGCCTCGCCCTGCGACTCGGCGACGATGCTGGTGCCGGTGATGTCCGCCGGCATGAGGTCGGGCGTGAACTGCACGCGAGAGAAGTCGAGCGAGAGTGCCTTGCCGAGCGTCCGGACGAGCAGCGTCTTGCCGATGCCGGGAACGCCCTCGAGGAGCACATGGCCGGCACAGAACAGCGAGGTCAGCACGCCATCAACGATGGCGGCCTGCCCGACAACCGCCCGCGCGATCTGGTCGCGGACGAGCGCATAGTCGGCACGGAACTTCTTCGCCGCGGCCTCGACCTGCTCGGGTGTGCTCAGGCTCTGCAAACCGACCTCCTCTTGCTGGGTGCACGCGTCTGGTTGGCAGCACGCTTCGCGGCGTGTTGCCCGGCCTCTCACCGGATGGGGAGCAGGTCGACGACCACCGGCAGGTGGTCCGACGCTGCGGAGTCGGTGCGGTCAAGGCCAAGGCGCGCGAGCGCCTCGTCGGTGAAGCGGTTGGTGTCGAGCGCGAAGGACTGAACAGCGTCGGCGGTGCTGTCGCTGAACATGACGTAGTCGAGGCGGCCGGGGGCGAACTCGCTGCCATCCTCGCGCCACGTGTAGATCGCGTTGCTCCCGAAGACCCAGGACTCGGCGATGGTGAGGTCGCTGGCGTCGAGGTCGATGCCGCGCCGGATCACGTCCAGGGGTGGGCGCGAGCCGACGAGGTTCAGATCGCCGCCGACGACGACCATCGCCGGGCGCAGCTTCTTCGAGACCTCTCCGAGGCGCGTGGCGATGGCGCGGGCCTCTTCAAGACGCTGGCGATCCTCGCGGCTGTCCTTGGTGCCGCAGCACTTGAGGTGGACGCTGGTGGCGAGCAGCAGGCCGGCGGGCGTCTGGACGGCGGCAACGGCGGCGCGCACGGGGCGGTCGCCGTCGCGCGTGATGGCCGGTCCGATCGTCTCGATCGGGAAGCGGCTTGCGACCGCGACGCCCCCACCCTCGGAGAGGTCGCCGGCGGGCTTGCTCACGTCCCACTGACCAAGGTCAGAGAGGTTCGCGGTCAGCCAGCTGCGCACGACGGCCGCGTCCCCCTGGTCCCACTCCTGGAAGAG
This sequence comes from uncultured Phycisphaeraceae bacterium, assembly GCA_964495635.1. GTDB lineage: Bacteria > Planctomycetota > Phycisphaerae > Phycisphaerales > UBA1924 > JBBASU01. The sequence continues at coordinate 17,731 of CAZBXF010000038.1, read as the reverse complement.
GATGACGTCGGGCTCGAGCGCCCGGAGGATGCGTCGGAAGGTCGCCGGCTCCTGCACGGGCTTGCTGCGGAGCACATTGAAGCTCACGACCCGCACGGCGCCGCCGGGCTTGGACGGGACGTCAAGGTTCGAGAGCTTGCGCCCGCCGATGCAGCGGCTGCCGCTCTCGAGCTCGAAGGGATCGGCGTATGCCTCGACGCGGCCCTCGCCATCGAGCGTCGCGACGACGCCCTTGATGGTGCCCGGCCCGAGCAGGCCGCCGGCGGGGATGGGCTGATCACCCTCGGGCGTGCGCGAGATGCGGGCCTCGTACCAGGAGGAGGCGAAGGAGGGAACGGTCACAAAGTCAAAGTCGAGCTTGTTCAGGGGCGTGCGCGTCCCGTCCTGGGCGACGGCAAAGATCGCGGTGCCGCGTTCGGTGCCGCCGCCTTCCTTCTGCGGCGAGAACTGGACTTCCATATCGACGCCGAGGCCCGCGAGCGCCTCCTCGGTCGAGGTGCGCCCGGTGGCGGCGCTGCCGTCGAGGTCGAGGTTCACCGAGAGCGTCTTCGTAGCGCTCTGGAGCGTGAACTGCTCATCCTGGATGGTGAAGCGCAGGTAGAGGTAGTGGTCGTCGATCCACGCCGCCGACTCGGCCGGCCAGTCCGAGACGTCGCCATCGAGCACGATGCGGACACGCTCGCCAACCTGGCCCGAGGCCGTGTCCGGCGGGGGCGCGGCGGGGCCAGCGCCGTTGCACCCGGCCATCCCCACCCCGAGCGCCAGCCCGGAGAGCGCCGCGAGCGCCCCCAACCCACGACCAGCGGGAGAGATGAGCCCTTGGATGAGATTGGAAGCAGTTCGCACGATGCCGAGCGCATTGGCCATAGTCCCATATCGTCGCCCTCCCGCGGCGAAAGACAAGCGAGCAGCGGATGGAGGAGGAGTGTCAAGGCGACCAGGTGTGGAGCCGGAGGAAGGACGGGCCATACCGAACGCCTTCCGTTCCTCCCTCGACACCTTGCCACCTCGTCACCTCGGCACCTTTCTTCATCCTCAGCCGCCCTCAAAATGCTGCCCCGCCCCTGTATCCGGACGCTCGAACGTCCGATACTACCGGCATGGGCAATGCTGAGATCCCGCTTTCACGTCCCGACATCACGGAGCTCGAGGAGACGCTGGTGCTCAAGGCCCTGCGATCCGGGCGTCTGTCCATCGGGCCAATGGTGGAGCAGTTCGAGACGCTGGTGGCGGCCCGCGCCGGCTGCCGCCACGGTGTCGCGGTCAACTCCGGCACGAGCGGGCTCGACATCGTGCTGCGCTCGCTGAACATCGGCCCGGGCGATGAGGTCATCACGACCCCCTTCTCCTTCATCGCGAGCGCCAACTGCATCCTCTTCGTGGGCGCCACGCCCAAGTTCGTGGACATCTGTCCGCGCACGCTCAACATGGATCCCAAGCAGCTGGAAGCGGCGATCACGCCCCGCACCAGGGCCATCATCGCCGTCGAGACCTTCGGCAATCCCGCGTACATGGACCAGTACGCACAGATCGCGGCCCGCCACGAGATCCCGCTCATCGAGGACTGCTGCGAGGCTCTGGGCACGACGTACCGCGGGCGGCCGTGCGGACACTTCGGGCGCGTCGGCGTCTTTGGCTTCTACCCCAACAAGCAGATCACCACCGGCGAGGGCGGGCTGATCGTGACCGACGACCAGCGCCTCGCGGAGATGTGCCGCAGCCTGCGGAACCAGGGCCGCCCGCTCGGGCACGTCATGCCGGGCACGAGTGCCGGGCCCACCACCGGCGGCACGCCGACGGGCTCCTGGCTGCGTCACGAGCGCCTCGGGTACAACTACCGCATGTCAGAGATCAACGCGGCGCTGGGCATCGCGCAGATGCGAAGGCTGGATGAGATCATCAAGAAGCGTCAGCGCGTCGCGATGATGTACATCGATCGCCTGGCGGGGCACCCGGACCTGATCCTCCCCACGATCGACCCCGAGACGGTGATGAGCTGGTTCGTCTTCGTCGTGCGTCTCGCGCCCTCGTACACGATCGAGGAGCGCGACCGCGTGATCGCGGGCCTGCGCCGCCAGGACATCGGCAGCAGCGACTACTTCCCGTGCATCCATCTCCAGCCCTTCTACCGCGAGATGGGCTTCCGCGAGGGGATGTTCCCGATCGCCGAGCGCGTCGCCCAGCGCACGCTGGCGCTGCCCTTCCACAACGACCTGACGGAGCGCGAGATCGACACGGTCTGCCAGACGCTCGACGTCATGATCAAGAGCGAGAGCCTGACGAGCCGGGCGTAGCTGGCGCGTCGGACGCATCTGTCATGCCTTCAAGTGTCGCTACCCAGGTGTGGCGGTTCTTGAACGCAGAGGAAGACAGAGGGGAGCGGAGGTAAACAGAGAAGACAGAGAAAACGGGTTGGAGGCAGGCCGCGCAGCAGCTCTCCGTGTCTTCAACCACTTCTTGTGCTTTCTCTGTCTTCCTTGCCTTGAAACCCTCTGCGGCCTCTGCGTTCCAAACAGCGCCACGCTCGCGCACATCGAGCCCCTACTGCCCCGGCCGCACGTCGCCCCGCGGCAGGCGCTGCACGAGCATCGGCAGGAAGTAGTTGCGTCCCTCGTGGATCGTGACGCGGCCGCTGATGAGGAACGTGGCGTCTTCGCCAAGCTGTCCAGCCATCGCCTCCGCCTGCTCCAGCATGCGCGAGGGCATCATGAGCATCGGCGCTCGCGAGGGGCTTGAGGGATCGTTGTCAAAGGCGACGACCAGCCTTCCCGAGGCCCAACCCGGCCGCAGCATCCTGGCACGGGCCCGGACGATCAGCGTCCCCTCGGGCGCGAGCGCTCCGAGCTGGCTCGGCGTGATCTCGCTGCCTCGGGCCGGGCGCGTGCTCGGTGCGGCCGGCGCGGCGGCACCCGTCGGGGCCATCATCGCGGGATCGAGGGCTCGCGGCTGGCGACTCTGCTCGAGTCGCGCCACGAGATCCGTGACGCGGGGATCGGCCGTGACAGTCTGGCCAGTCTGGCCAGACTCGACAGGCTGGGCCGCGGCCGGTGACGCGCCGTTGGCCGCGTCGGGCGCAACCTCGGTCCCGGTGGCTGGCGGCGGCTCCTGCGCGATCGAGAAGGCAAGGGGAAGGAGGTACGCCGCGCCGCGATAGGAGAAGGCCTGCCCCGAGAGCGAGACGGGCACGCCCTCGCCCATGTTGGCGGTTGCGCCGCTGAGCTGCGCGAGCGTCTGATTGGGCAGGAGCACGAAGGCGCGCTCATCGGCGGGCGTCTCGTCGGGACCTGCGGCGGCCCGCATCATGGCGGCGAAGATCACCTCTCCGCCCGCGCGGTAGAGCCGGCCACGCATCATGCCCGTGACGGCACCCTCGGCCGTGACCGTCGCCGCGCGCGGCGCGGCGGAGGGATCATCAGCCCTGAGCGGGGCCGGGGGTGGCACACTCGGGATCAGGCGCTGGGCCCGCGGCAGCGGAACTGGATCGATCGGATTCGTGTTGAGGCGACTGCGAGACTGATCCAGCAGCGTGCGGTCTACACCAGGATTGGAGAGCGCGGGATCGCGGCTCGGCTCAGTCAGCGGAACGGGTGCGGCGTCCGGCGCTGGCGGCGGCGGATCGTCCGCACGCGCAGGCGAGACACCCGCCAGCCCGAGAAGGGCGCCAGCGAGCCCCCGGACGACCATCCCGTGTTGCCTGCGTGCATCCATGCCGGGCTCCCCGAGCTTGCCACTCACCACCACCCACCCACGCTACCCGATACCCACCAAGGCCCAGAGAACATCGGCCGACCACGGGCCCCGACTCAACGGCTGGTTACACGGCGGGGGTGGGCTTCTTCAGGATGATGTCGAGGGAGCGGCGTGCGAAGCCGATCGGAACATTGACCGGCTTCTCCTTCCAGTACTTGAGCAGCAGCTCCTCCTCGAGCGTCATGCCCAGGTGGTCGGCCATCTCGGTCGCCCAGCCGTCAACGACGACCAGGTTCGTAAGGTCGCCCAGGGCGAGCTCGAACTCGTGGTAGCTGGCGCCGCGGCCCCAGCGCGTGATGGCTTCGTGCGCGGCGTCCCAGCCCTTGGTCTGCAGACGACCGCTCAGCCAGTTCCAGAGCTCGGGCCGGGGCGACTTCTGCGAGTACGGGATCGCGAGCCGGTCGGGGAGCATGTGATAGAAGGGCAGGTCCGCGGTGTGCCAATCGAAATAGCAAAGGCGGTTGGGCGTGTCGGTCACGATCAGGATCCCGCCCGGCCGCAGCAGCTTCCACGCGGTCTTGAGGGTCGCGATGCGCTCCTCAATGGTCTGATGCTCGACCACGGCGTAGAGCAGGACGATGTCCGTGCCGCCAGGGCCATCCGGCCCCAGAATGTCGCTCTCGAGCATCGAGAGGAGGCTGCCGGGGTCAGCAACGCGCCACGTGACTCTGTCTCCGAAGCCCATGATCTCCAGACGGAGCCGGGCGGCATCCACCGAGGGCGCGATGATGTCGTAGGCGTGGGCCGCGCTCAGGAACGGCACCAGCGATGCGGTCGAGGAACCCGTGCCGCAGCCGATCTCCACCATGTGCTTGCCGTTGAGATCGATCGCCCGCTGCACCCACGGCACGAAGACGCGGCGGCACAGGTCGTAACGACCGTCCACATGATCGTGAAGATCATTCTGATACGCGGGCGTGTCGAGGTACGACTTGTCCCACGTCTGGAAGTGCGTCTCGCGAAGGACCTTGCGGAGCCGCTGGCGCTGATCGTCCGTCAGGTCCGGACCAGTCTTTGCTGGCCCGATCGTGCCAACGGCCTCGCTTGTGTCGTTCATGACAGTTCCTTGTTCGAGAGCCATACCGGTCCGCAGCTTCAGACCGCCGCCGAGCCCTGCACGGGCCGGTCTTCGCGGGCAAGCCTCATGGTGGGGCTGGTGCTGACGACCTCGCCCGGCATCGGGCTGAAGCGTGAGCCATACAGAGGCACGCGACGGTTCGCGGTCGCGCTGATCAGCTTGGGCGAGAGCATCCAGAAGCCCATCGCCACAGCGACGTTCGCGATCAGCATCGGGACGATGCCGGTGAGGCCGAGGTAGACGAGCGTCGCGACCACGACCACCAGCGCGAGTGCCAGCGGGATCACGCCCTGCCAGGCCATCTGCATCACCTGGTCATAGCGAAGCCGGGGAATCGTCCAGCGGATCACGATGATCAGCGTGATGATGAGCAGGATCTTCCCGAAGAAGACGGCCAGCTTGGCGAGCACGGCCCAGATGCTCGTGGCATCGGGGGAAAGGAGCTCAAGGCCCGGCAGGTTCGTCCCCGGCAGGTGGTAGCCGCCGAAGAAGATCAGCACGAGGAAGGCCGAGCTGGTGACAAGGTGCGAGTACTCGGCGAGGAAGAAGAGGGCAAACCGCATCGAGGAATACTCGGTGTGGTAGCCGCCGACCAGCTCCTGCTCGGCCTCGGCATTGTCGAACGGCGCACGGTTGGCCTCGGCAAGAGCCGCGATGAAGAAGATCAGGGCCGCGAGGGGCTGACCGAGCACGAGCCAGCCGTTCTCCACCTGATGGCGGACGATGGTGTCGGGCACGACCGAGCCGATCACCAGCAGCGCGGCCAGCAGCGAGAGGCCAATGGGAATCTCGTACGAGATCATCTGAGCACTGGCGCGAAGGCCGCCCAGGAACGAGTACTTGCTGTTGCTCGCCCAGCCGCCGAGCGTGACGCCATACACACCCAGCGACGCGACCGCGAGGAGGTAGACGATGCCGATGTCCACCACGGCGCCGGCGATGTGCACCGGGCCGCTCGTGAGCTGGCCAAGCAGCGGCACATACCCGTCCCACTGCCCGCCCCAGGGAATCACGACGAAGCCGATCAGGGCCGGCGCGACGACGATGATGGGCGCGAGCGTGAAGAGGACCTTGTCCACGCGCGAGGGGGTGTAGTCCTCCTTGAGCATGAACTTGACGCCGTCGGCGAGGGGCTGGCCAAAGCCGAGCATGCCGCGCAGGGGCTTCAGGATCGGCAGGCCGAAGTCAAAGCCCGTGCGGTTGGGGCCCAGGCGGTCCTGGATGTACGCCGAGAACTTGCGCTCGGCCTGCACCAGATACGCGACCATGATGAGGATGACGTGCACCAGCGCGAAGATGGTGATCGCGCTGACGACGAGCTGCGACGTGACGAAGCTGGGAAGCAGTTCGGCCATAGGCGATCAGGGTAGGTCGGTCCGGGTGGGTCGGTTCGACCAACCGACGGCCGGACGCCCTGCCTCACCCGCCGTATCGCTTGACGAGCTTCTTGACCGCCAGCCTGGCCAGGCTCTTGCCGCCGAGTTCGTCCGCGATGGCGATCTTGGCCTCCACCGTCATGGGTGGCGGCGGCGGGGCGCTGATGGCCTTGTCGCGCTGGATGCCCGCGTAGAGGGCGATCCGCTCCGCGAACGGGGCCCCGAACCGCAGGAGCAGGCCCTTCATCGCCATGGGTTCCGCCGGCGTGGGCGGGCCGTCCTGCGTGCGCACCAGCACCTGGGGCATCAGCACCCCGTGCCCGTGCTTCGCGACCGCATCCCAGAGGAGCCCGACATGCCCGAGTGCACCCAGGCTGGCGTCGAGGAGGTCCGAAAGGGGCCAGTCGCGCCTGGTCCGGACCAGGACGCGCGAGAGTTCGGTGCCGCGCTCGAAGGGTTGAAGCTCGGGGGCGACATCGACAAGGCCGGGGACGACTTCCGCGGCACCGCTGCCACCACCCCGCGACTGCCACGAGCCCGCGAAGGCCATCCGCTCACGCCGCGACAGGGCCCGCACGCAGGACTCAAGCCAAGAAGGGCTGACCTCATCGCCCGCCTCGAAGACCGCAAGCGCATCGGTCGTCATGAGGTCCGAGGGCTCGATGGGCTCACCCTTGGGCGTCCGCGCGTGCCACGTGCGGCCGAGCCACCAGAGCGTTTCCTCACCATCAGGCCTCGCGGGCACGAGGCAGACGATCCGTGAGAAACGGTGACGCTGCGCGAGCGCCGAGGCCACGCCCGGGCGCGACGCCAGGTCGGCATCGGCCGTGCCTTCACGCATCAGCACGACGCACGTGCACTCCGGCACGCCCGCCGGCGCGGGATCACTCCCCGGACGGGGCGACAGCGGCGAGAGCGCCCGCGGCACTTCGTAGACGTCGCCCAGCGGCTCTTCTGCGACCGCGAAGGGGCGCGTGATCCGCTGACGCAGGGCCGCGTCGTCGATCAGCCGCTCCATCGCGCGGGCGAGCTGCGTCGTCGTGCCGTCGTAGACGAGCGCGTTGTGCCCGTCCTTGAAGAAGTCGGCGAATGCGGGCAGATTGTTGACGATCACGGGCACGCCCGCGTCATACACCTCGTGCAGCGCGTAGCAGAAGGACTCCACGCGATTCGGGAAGACCGCGAAGAGCGCGGTCCCAAGGCGATCGGCGATCTGCTCGTGCGACTGCTGCCCGGTGAAGATGAAGCGATCGCGCAGACGCTGGGGCATCAGCGTGCGCAGGTACGCGGTGTACGAGCCGGGCACCGGCCCCTCGGGAGAGTCGTACCCCATGAGGTCGACGGTGAACGAGAGCTCGGGGCGGCGCTTCATGAGCAGGACCGCCGCGTGGACGAGCTGGTCGACGCCCTTCAGGTGGAACATGCGACCGATGAAGGCAATCGAGAAGGGCTGGCCGGGCGCGAGGCGGCGCGTGACCTTCGGAAACGGCTGCTTCGGCGGCGGCGAGATCACCACGCGCTCAGGGCAGAGGTGGTAAAGGTCCTTGTAGTACTCCTCGTAGTACGTGCGGCTCGGAAAGAGCACCGCCTCCGCAAGCTCCATCGCGCGGCGTTCGAACGCGTGGAGCATGAGCTTCTCCACGTCGTGGATCAGCCCATCGCCATGCAGGTCCAGAACCTCGATGGAGCCGTGCACGCGCTGCGCGAGGACCGGGCCGACGCCCTCCGCCGCCGCTCCCTCCGCGTAGAGCCGCTCGACGAAGGCGTAGTACGAAGCGCCGCAGTACTCGAACCCTTCGACAAAGTCGATGGCCTCGCGCTCGCGCAGGCGGCGAAGGGCATGGGCAAAGCGGGCGCTCTTCCACTGGAAGATGCACGGCACCTGCGCCTGCGTGAACGGGAAGTCATCGCAGAGGTCATCCACGCGAGCCGCGGAGACGCGCGATGGATCCGCGAAGACCAGACGGTCCTTCTCCATGAACTGCCTGAAGAAGTACTCAGGGATGTCCAGGAGCAGCACGACGCGATGCCCGCGCGCCAGCAGGTGGTGGATCGCGTGATGGATGAGAACACCAGCCCCGCCGAAGGTCGTCGGGTGGATCTCATAGGAGATGAAACAGGTGGTGGGCGGCATGGGGAAAAGCGAAAAGGCTCGGAGAGCAAGTTGCCAAATGGTCAAATGGTCAAAGGGCTAAATGTTCAGAGAGAGTTTACCGCTCCGGACACTCCGAGCACTGCCTCGCTGCCTCGCTGCCTCACTCCGCTCGGCGGTCGGCCCTTCCTCTACCAGTTGCCTCACGCTCTCCTGGGCCCGTGCGTTGTACCCGACCACGTAGGCCCGGTAGCGCTCCATGATCTCGTGCCGCTCGTCGACGGCGCGGCGCATGTACCTCGCGATCACCTCTGCGCGATCAGGGAACGGGACCACGAGCCTTGAGAAGAGCCACGCATCGTCCTCGAACAGGTGGCTCGACGGCCCCGTCAGGCACGGCACGCCCTGGTGCAGGCTCTCCAGGGGCAGCATCGGGCAGCACTCGGAGAAGGTGGTGTAGAGCGAGACGTGCGTCGAGCGCATCGCCTCCAGCATCTCGCGCTGTGGGAGTGGCCGCTCGCTCATGCGCTCGATACCCACGCCCAGGAACGCCGCGAGCTCGCTGCCGCGCGGGTCAAGTCCCGCGGCGTGCAGGCGGCAGTCGCCCATCATCGCCATCGCGCTGATCATGACCAGCGGGCTCTTGCGGAACGACACGCCGCTGATCCACACGCCCACATGCACCGGCGAGTCATCGAGCACCGGCGGCTCCATCGGCTCGCCCGGCACATAGTTCAGCACGAGGTGCGACCGGATCCCCTGGCTCCTGAAGAAGTCCTCCATGCCGGCCTTCACGGTGCAGATCGAGCGGATCTGCCCCGCGCGGGCCGCCTCGATCCAGCCGCGCAGCGTGTTCCACTCGTACGCGTCCTGCAGCTGCAAGTACGAACCATGCCAGAGCACATCGATCGTGAGGTCCGGCGCCATCGCTCGAAGCATCGCGACCAGCGCCTGGTGCGATGGATCGCCGCCGGAGATCACGACGTGCTTGACGCCGCTCTCCACGAGCACCCGCGCGTGGCGCGCAATCTCCGCCTCGGGCACGCGGTGCGGCTCCTTGTCCGGCGTCTGCGGCACTCGATAGCAGCAGTCAAAGAGCTTCTCAGTCGCCGACGTGATGCCAAGCCACCTCGGGCAGTGCACCGCGACGACTGCCGGACGCGTCGAGCGCACGCGCTCAAGGAACCGCTCGTCGATCGCCGTGAACTCCGTCACAGGGCCGCTGGGCACATGCACGTCGGGCAGTCCGACGCTCCCGGCCTCGTGCTCCACGCTCACCAGCGGCGCGCGCCCGGGCCGCACCACCACCGTCCGCGTCGATTCGCTCGAGAGGTCGATCGTCTCGGTCCGGCCATCGAGCGTGATCTCAACCACGCCCGACCAGGGGTGGCTCATGAAGCGCAGCTCGACCTCGCCTCCCGAGGCCTGCGCCCGCGCGGTTCCGGGGCCGCCCGCGTACAGGCAGGCGCCGTAGGCGCCGGTCACCGACTCACGCCGCGAGAAGCCGGTCGCATCGACAAAGTCCCACGGGATCCCGGGCTCACCGGGCGCACCAACGACCGACAGCAGCCAGACCTCGCTCCCCTTCTCCTTCCCGCCCATCGCGCCCGAGCGCCCGGTCGCACGCACCTCGACAAGCCCCGTGGGCGCGCCCTTCAGGCGCCGGGCCGCCTGGACCAGCGCATTGCGACGCAGCTTCTGGCCCCACGCGTACGCGCCCGAGCTCTTGATGTACGCAAGCTCAAAGGCCTGCTCACCCACGCGATCCAGCACGCGCGAGAGCTCCTGATCCAGATCCGGTCGAACTGCCATCACGCAACTCCCTTGCAAGCCCCCACGCCCCGCTCCCAGCCACCACCCCCATCCGCTCCTCACGTTCACCGTGCCACTCTGATCACGGCCTCAGCAGCGGCGCCACCGCGCTGAGGAACCGCTCGCGCAGCTGGCGATAGTGCCCGCTCGCGAGCTTCTCTCGCATGACTTCGAGCTCGAGCTCCGTCGAACGCGCCCGGAAGACCTGGGCGTCGGCCTCGCGCTCGGCCCGGAGCCGCGCCACTTCCTCGCTCAGGCTCGCCGCGCCCGCACGCCCCGCGTCCGCGGCGCGCTCTAGCTCCGAGATCCGCTCCATCGCCTCGCCAAGCCGCGTGCGAAGCGCACTCGCCTCGGAGACTACCGACGCAAGCTCCGCGGCCTTGGCCGACATCATCCGCTCGCGCCGCTCCAGCGTGAGCTCGAGCTCATGGACACGATCGGTCAACCGCGCCGCAGTCTCGCGGGCCATCGCGCCCTGCGTCGCTTCCAGCGTCACGATCGCACTCAGTCGCTCGACCTCTGCCACGCGCTCCGCGAGGCGCGCATTCGCGGACTCGCTCGCGGCGTGCACGGCCTGCCCCGCGCGCTCCGCCTCGGCCCGCGCCGCCTCCATCGCCGAGAGCGTGCCCTCGATCGTCCCTTCCATGTCGCGCTCGAAGGCCCGGTACATCTCCAGCATGTGCGCAGGCCACGTGTAGACCACCGCCGCGGGATCGATCGCGACGCGCGTCGGGCTCTGGAGGCGATACCCGCCGGGCAGCGCCTCGGCCTTGCGGCCCATGCGCTCGTACGCCGCGACAAGATCATGCTTCCAGCACCCATCGTGCGCCACGCGGCAGATCTGGGCCGCCTCCGAGGGCTCGATGTGCAGGACCTGACCGCGCGAGACGCGCAGCAGTTCGGAGAGGATCCCCTCGAGGTCCTCCGGCCGCACGTGCACGAGCACCTCGCTCGTGTACACGAGATCAAACGAGCCGTCTTCGAAGGGCAGCCGCCCCGTGGGCATCCCGACCGTCACGTGGGCCTTGATCCACTCCGGCCCCGTCCAGCGCAGCATCCCCGAGACCATCGTCTCCGACTGGTCGTACCCGTAGACATCAATCCCCGGCAGGCGGGAGAGATTCCGCAGGTGCCTTCCCGGCCCGCACCCAAGCTCCAGCACGCGCAGGTTCCCGAGCCCCGCGGGGCGACGCTCCGCCGTGCGCAGCGCGTAGTCGGCGATCATGATCTCCTGCAGGTGGAAGTAGGGCTGACGCCGCTTGCGCAGGGCGTACTCATCGGCCCAGACGCCGCCATGCTCGCGCCAGTACGCGTAGTTCTCCGAGACCTTGGGCTCGTGTGCCTCGGTCACCGGCTTTGCCTCCAGCTCAGCGCCCATGCCTGTCTCCGCCTCTTCCAACATCGTCTGATGCTCATGACGCGTGCTCATGCGGTCCTCCCGGCTCCGGCCACTGCCGAAGACTGCGTCGGCGTCCCCACGCGCACTTCAACCGGCTGATGGAACTTGTAGTGCACCGGACGGTCCTGGCTCCGCATCACCGCGAACGCCGCGACGCCGTCCACCTGATCAAAGAGCACCACATCCGAGTAGTCGCGGCGCGTCACGCGGTTCACCGCGAGGCACACGCCATAGTTCCCGTCGCGCAGCCTGTTCTCAAACGAGAACGAGACCGTCAGCGACTCCCCCGCGCGCATGCGCGGGAGCGGCCCCTTGACCTCGTCGCACGTCGCCGTCCCCATCACGTCCACGCCCGTCATGTCGCGCACGAGGAACGAGAGATTGACATGATCGACATCGACCTTCGCACGCACCGTCGCCTCGATCGTGATCACATCGTGCAGGTTGAACGCACGGCGCGGCTCGCCGCCGGCGTCCATCACTTCCACCTTCTCGATCTGCACGTGCCCGCTCCCGTAGCGGAGCTGGCCCGGAACATCATTCTCGAAGCGCACCGTGCCGCCAAGGAACGACTGCTCGCCCGCGAGGGCTTCCTGGTTCGTCGCCTCGCGCACGTGCGCGAGGTACGCGTTGGTCGCTGTCTCCGCCGCGCCAAAGTACCGGGGCTGCCCGCCGTCAAGGAAGAGCCCGCGCTGGCACGTGCTGCGCACCGCGTCGGGTGAGTGGCTCACGAAGAGCATCGTGAGACCGTCATCACGCATCTTCCGCAGGCGCGCGATGCACTTGCTCTGAAAGCCAATGTCCCCCACCGCCAGGATCTCATCCACGATGAGCAGGTCCGGCTGAACCGAGAACGACACCGCAAACGCGAGCCGCGCCTGCATGCCCGACGAGTACGTCTTGATCGGCTGATCCAGGAACCCGCCGATGTCCGCGAAGGCCGCGACCTCATCGAAGCGCTCGTCCATCTCGCGCCGCGTGATGCCGAGGATCGAGCCCGCGAGATAGACGTTCTCGCGCCCCGTGAAGTCGGGGTTGAAGCCCGAACCAAGCTGCAGCATCGCCGCCACACGCCCGCGCACCCGCACCTCTCCCTCCGTCGGTGCCATCGTGCCGGCGATGATCTGGAGCAGCGTGCTCTTGCCGGCGCCGTTGCGTCCCAGGATGCCCACCGCCTCGCCGCGCTTCACCTCGAACGTCACGCCACGCAAGGCCCAGAAGTCGCGGTAGTAGCGCTTCCCCAGCGGCCGGAGCAGCGCCTGCTTCAGCCGGTCCTGAGGGCGCTCATAGATGTGGTACAGCTTTCCGACGTGGTGGCACGCCAGGACCGGCTCTCCGGCCTCGATGCCAGGAGCCACAACGCCGGCGTGCGGCGTCGCCTTGGGCTCGATGAGCCCGGGCTCCGTCGCGTGCTCTGTCACGCGCTCTGTCACGTGCTCTGTCACGCGCTCCGAGATGTCCGCAGTCTTAGAGGACATCAGAGAACCCCCGCTTGCTCTTGACGAACCACGCGTATCCAAACTGCATCACGAGAAGCCCGAACGCCAGAGTGAGGCCCAGGGCCTGCCAGTCCGGAAGTGTCCCGAGCACCAGCACGTTGCGTGCCCCCTCCACCACGGGCGTCATCGGGTTCGCACGCGCCACCCACTGCCACTCAGCAGGCAGGTTCTCAACGCGGTAGAAGATCGGGGTCAGGAAGAAGAGCAGCTGCGACACAAAGATGCTCACCACGTTCCCGACATCGCGCACGAAGACCGCCAGCGACGAGAAAAACCAGGACAGCCCCAGCGACAGCGCCAGCATCGGCACCAGGACCAAGGGCAGCAGCACCGCCGTCCACGGCACGCTGCCGAAGAACCACCACGTCCCCAGCAGCACCAGCGCGAGCCCGAAGCCGCTGAACATCACCGCCGAGACGAGCGAGGACACCGCCAGAATCTCGAGCGGGAAGACGACCTTCTTCACGTAGTTTGGATTGTCCAGCACCAGCGACGTCGATCGCGTCACGGTCTCGGAGAAGATGCCGTAGATCGTGATGCCGCAGAAGAGGAGCACCGCAAACTGCGATCGCGTCTCCTCGGGGCTCACGCCCAGGCGCGCCTGGAAGATGAAGTTGAAGACCAGCGTGTACACCGCGAGCATCAGCAGCGGGACGGCCAGCGCCCACCCGACGCCGAGGTAGGTCCCCTTGTACCGGGCCTGGAAGTACCGCACCGCGAACTGCCAGGCGAGATCACGGTGCCGCCACAGCGACCCACCCATATGCCAGGGCGCGAGCAACGCCAGAAGGGGCGTCGGCCGGGCGGAATGCACCACAACGCTCGTCATCACAACGCTCACTCGCTCAACCTACCAGCCCCCACGGCTCACGGGCGACGCCCACCCCCCCACGCACCCGCCGCCACCGTTCAGACCTGCCCCAGCGTACCGCGCCGGAGGGAACATTCATGATAGGCCCCACCCGCCAGAACCACCCCCGGGAGCGATGGGGTGCGTGGGGGGACGGCGGCCGGGTGCTGCCTGCACTTCCATGACTGCAACTCCATGGCAGGCATCGGTTTCCAGTTCAGACCACCGTCGTCGCGCCACCAGCCTCGCGGGGGGCCAGATCGAGAAAACTCACCCTGTGCGCCGCCGGGGTGCGCAAATCTGGCGGGCATGATCCGCTCGGGCGCACGCTGCGACCAAACACACTCCAAATCGCCAGACAACTTGACGGACACCTAATCAAGGAGAGGCTCGGGTCCGGTCGGGTCGTTCGGGCGCTGCTTCGATCCGTCTTCACACCATCTTCATGGGGAGAATCTCGCAGGATCGCAACTTCAACAGACTGCGGCCGGTACATCTCAGAGAGTCCCAGGACTGCGGGGAACAGGGAAGTGGGGAAACGGCAGCGGGGATACCAGTTTTCACCGGGTGCAATTCCGGCGTGAACGCGACGCCCACCTCAGGGGTGGCGGCGCGCCACAAAAACCCGCCTGAGTCCTGACCGACCGATCATGCCTATGCCGCGGGCTTGGGGGGCGCGGGCTTGGGTGCTGGCTTGGGTCCGCCGCCACCTCCGAACAGGGCACCGTCCAGAGAAGCGCGGCCGCCACCCAGCGTCAGGAGGGCGAGCGACATGCTCAGCAGGGCCGTCTGCCAGAGGAGCGTGACATATCCGCCGGGCGAGAGGGCCACGGCGTACGCCTCGCGCACCGGGAGGAACCCGAGCAGGGTGTTGCCACTCTGGACGGCCGGACCGATCTCGGTCAGCCAGATCGCAACCGCCATGATCCCCGCCAGCGTGAACGCGCTGAACCGTGTGAAGAAGCCCAGGACGCAGAGCGTGCCGGCCACGATCTCGGAGACCGCCGCGGCCCACGCGAAGTAGACCGGGAGCCGGTCCGTCGCGAGCTGGGGAGGCCAGAGCACCATCGGAACCGTGCCGTCTTCGGCTGGCGCGGGGTTGGCGGCACCGCGGACGAGCAGGGCGAGTCCGTAGAGGCGCTCCACTCGCATGGGCTCGGTCGATGGTTCCTGCAACCAGCCGGCCGCCAGGCGCACGCGTCCTGCGACCTGGCCGCCCTGACCTTCTTGCGGCTCCGGGGTTGGCCCGCCCGCACCGCCCGCCGGCTTCGGGCTCGGCAGTGGCTCGCTGGGGACGGGCCGGGTCGGGTCAACGCTGTCCGCCGCGTCACCACTTGTGCCGCTGCCGCCGCCTGAAGCGGCGCTGCCGGCACCAACGCCCATGGCCCGGAGCGCCGCCGCTCGCTCGCCGGAAACTTCGATCTGCGTGAAGACCTTACCGAGCCCGGCCCACAGGAAGGTGGCTCCGAGCGCGAGGCGGAGCACGAGGGGCGCGAACGTGGGACGGCTGCTCATTCGGATCGGCTCCCGGAGGTGAGGGTCGGAGGTGCGCCACCGCCCGCGCGGCAACGACGATCCTACCCGCCCGCGACTTTGGGAGATCGGCCCGAACGGTTTCGCACCTTCTACGATCTCTGCGGGCGGTGTTCGAGGCGGGCGTGGCGAAATGGCAGACGCGCGGGTCTTAGAAGCCCGTGGCCGAAAGGCTGTGCAGGTTCAAGTCCTGTCGCCCGCACTTCAGCAGGCTCTCGCCCGCGCCGGTCAGGGCGACAGCACCTGCGCGCAGGCGACGGTCACGTCATCGGTGAAGGTCTGTGGCTCGTCGCCACCGGTGAAGGCCCGGAGGGCACCGAGGACATCGGCCACGGCTTCCTCGGCGGTCGAGGTGCGGCCCATGGACTGGATGATGCGGGCGACGCCGAACGGCTCGCCGCGCACGGAGCGCTGTTCGACGAGGCCATCGCTGAAGAGCAGGATGCGCGAGCCCGGCACGGCGCGGGCCAGTTCGGACGTGTAGCCGAAGCCGGCGTCGACGCCGAGCGGCGGGCCGCCCGCGCCTCGGATGACCTCCGGCGCCTCGCCGGGCGCGTGGAGGACGGCGTAGCCGTGACCGGCGTCCGTGAAGCGGAGGACGCCCGCGCCGGGATCGATGACGCCGATCCATGCTGACAGGAAGAGTGATCCGTGCTCCACGGCGCGGGCCAGGCGCTCGCCGTAGCGCGCGACGATGAGGCCCGCCTCGCGCGAGACCGTGCCCGGATCCGCGCAGGCGCGCAGGCTGCGGGAGAGGTGCGCCTGCACGTTGGCCATCACGAGCCCCGCGGCGATCCCCTTGCCGACCACGTCGCCCAGGAGGAGGCAGGCGACGTCGCGGCCATCGGACGTGCGCGCTTCGAAGCAGTCGAAGAGATCGCCCGCGACGAAGCGTCCTGGAATGGAGCGCATGGCGTATCGCACCTTCGCGCCGCCGACGGCGAGCTCGCCGGAGGGCGGGGCCATGATGATGCGCTGGACCTCGTGGGCGTTGTTGAGTTCGGCCGTCTGTCGCTGGCGGTCGGACTCCAGGCGCTGGCGATGGAGGCCGGACATCGCGAGCGCCAGGAGCTGGGCCATCGCCTGGACGAACGCGCTGGCGGCGGCCTCGTCGGAGGGCATGGGCGCTGGCTCGCCGCGCCGGGCGTCGAGATAGATCGCCGCGTCCGCCTCGCCGTCGAGCATGACCGGCGCGCAGAGCGCGCGCGTGATGCCGAGGGAGCTGACGCTGTCCATGGTTCCGGGAAGGTCGCTGCTGAGGGATGAGGTCTGGCCCTGCATCGCGGCGTCGAGGAGTGAGCGGCTGAAGGACTGATCGGCGACGAGCTTCGGGAGGCAGGCGGAGGCGAGGACCTCGACGGCCTCGCCCGAGCCCATCGGGCGCACGACGGCGGCGCGCGGAAATCCCGAGCCTGCGAGGAGGGACTCGGCGACGGCGAGTGCGGCCTCGGCCTCGGTCTGGGCCTGGGGCAGGCGCGAGGCGCAGCGCATCAGCACACCGAGGCGCGCGGAGGCGTCGGTGCCGGAGACGGGCGTGCCGACGCGGCGCACCGCGCCGCCCATCGAGGGGCGATCATCGGCGGTGACGGCGAAGCGCGTCTCGTGGCCGGCGCGGCGTGGGCCGACGTGGAAGGTCCAGGGGCCGATGCGCACACGATCACCATCGCGCAGCGGCGTGGGCTCACCATCGCGCAGGCGGTTGCCGTTGACGAAGGAGCCGTGCTTGCTCTTGAGATCCGAGAGGAGCCAGCCGCCGCTGACGGGGCGGAGCTCGGCGTGCAGTCGCGAGACGGTGCCATCGGGATCGGCCAGGACCACGCGGCACGAGGCGGAGCGCCCGAGCGTGGCGGGCCCATCGGCGACCTCAAGGCGCACCGGCCCCATCGCCGGCCCGGCGAGGGGTTCGAGGTGGAGAGCTTCCGCGGAGGCGACAGCCATGGAGCGGCATGGTACTACGGCGCGGGGAGGGGCGCGGGAGACGGCTCTGAAGAGTGAGGAAAGAAAACCGCCCGCTTTCGCGGGCGGCTTCGAGGTGTTCGTTGAAGCTTCGTGTCGGCGGAGCTTTACTCCGTGGGCGGGTTGCCCCAGCCGCCGCCTTGCTCGGTCTGCGTGACGAGGTTCACGAGGAGCGCGAGGTCGGAGGCGTCGGCGACACCGTCGTTGTTGAGATCGGTTGGCGATGCGCCCCACGCGGCGATGTCTTCGTTGGTCCAGCCCCCCGCGCTGAGGCCGAAGGGCTCGTCGCAAATAGTGGCGAAGCGGTATGGATAACCCGCGATGATTGGCGCGGTTGCTGAGAGCGTGCCCGCGCTGCGAAGATCGGGGTTGGTGTCACTGGGCAT
>CAZBXF010000037.1:20128-21598 GCA_964495635.1 uncultured Phycisphaeraceae bacterium | reverse complement strand
TCTCTCTCTCTCTCTCTCTCTCTCTCTCTCTCGTGTCGTGAAGTGTCGAGTCTCAGGCTCTTTGTCTTTCTTCTTCCCTCGTGCCAAGTCCCCAGTGCCTTCCGCATTTTCCCTTTTCGCTTTTCACTTTCAGAAAGGACCCACATGAGTTTTACCGGTAAAGCCACGTTTTCTGCCGCCGCCGACCTGCCCGAGATCATGGAGGATGTGTCGGACGTCATCGGCATTGTCAGTCCGTTTGAGACGCCGCTGCTTGACCATCTCGGCGACGCGAAGCGTCCTGCGATGAGCACTGTGCACGAGTGGCTCGAGGACACGCTGCTTCCCAACACCGACAGCATCAACCAGACGACCTTCACGCCCAACGGGCAGGATGCGACGTCGCTGACCGTCGTGAACGGCTCGCGCTTTCAGGTTGGGGATCTGCTGCGGCCGGGGAACGCGCCGGAGGTGATCCAGGTGACGGGCGTGAGCGTCAACACGCTGACCGTCGTGCGGCGATTCGGCAACACGCCGGCGAGCACGATCGTGAATGGTCAGCGCATCACGATCCTCGGCAACGCGGCGCTTGAGGGTGCGGATGCTTCGCTGGTGCGGTTCACGAGCCGCAGCCGGCGGGCGAACTACACGCAGATCTTCGCGGCGAGCGTTGAGGTCAGCGGAACGATGCAGGCCGTGCGGGCGCACGCGATCCGCGACGAGGTTGACTTCCAGAAGCAGGAGCGGATGCGTGAGCTGCTGCGTGATCTTGAGAACTGCGTGATCAATGGCGCGGCGTCGGCGACGAACCCGCAGGGCTCCAGCACGGTCCGCCGCTCCATGAACGGCATCGTCCGGCAGATCGCCACCAACCAGTTCGTTCCTGGGCAGGGCGGCTTCCCGGCGGGCGGCGGCGCGGGCACCGATCTTTCCGAGAACCTCGTCAACGCGGCGATGAGGCTCGCGTGGGAGCAGAGCCAGGGGCGGATCGACACGATCGTCGTCGGCGGGTTCCAGAAGCGCCGCATCAACCAGTTTGTGGCCAGCACGGCGCGTCACTACACGCCCGGGCAGACGCGGATGGGCGAGCTCGTCAGCATCTATGAGAGCGACTTCGGCACGGCGCGGGTCGTCGTCTCACGCTGGATGCCGGCCGACACGGTGCTGCTGCTGGACTCATCGCGGGTGCAGGTCATGCCGCTGCAGGGCCGGAGCTTCCACTTCAAGCCGCTCGCGACGACGGGCGACTACACCAGCGGCCAGGTCATCGGCGAGTACACGCTCGAGTTCAAGAACGAGGCGGCGCATGCGCTGATCAGGGGGTTGTCGACGGTGTGAGGGAGTGAGGAAGCGATGCAGCGAGGCAGCGAGGCAGCGAGGCAGGGGTCGGAGTTGCGGTGGGGTGTGGTCGCGGTGGTTCGTGCGCATCTCTCCGCGCTTCGCTCTCTTGGCTCTCGAATCGCGCTGACATTGCTCTGACCTCGCTCTGAC
>CAZBXF010000037.1:0-20028 GCA_964495635.1 uncultured Phycisphaeraceae bacterium | reverse complement strand
TCGCTCTGACATCGCTCTGACGTCGCTCTGACATCGCTCTCACGCCCTGGAGCCCCAGGAGGTACCCGGCGCGGGGCTAGCGCCCCGGGCCGGGATTGATCGAGCAGAAGCGGGCGTTCGTGATCAGGCACTTGGCATTCGTGTTCAAGGGCCCACCCGCAGCTTTGGCCATTTGGTCATTTGGCCACTTGACGATCTGGCGATTTGAGGACGTACCTAATCCCCCATTCCTTCTGGAGTTTTCCATGCCAACGACGGACCGTGATCTGATCGTTCTTGAACCCTCTCTCTTTCGTGATCATGCGTGGCTTGGCCAGCGTCTTGTGATTGGCAGTGCGTCGATCACGGGTGGCGTTGCGACGTTTACGCTGATGACGCCTGATCTGCTTGGCGCGCTGGTGCAGCGTGGGCACATTCTCATGCATGATGGCGTGCCATTCGAGATCATCGAGGTGTACGGGGCGGACGAGGCGCTGGTTGGGCCCATTGGTCCGATCGTGCCTGCCGGGGCGCCGGTGCCGAAGCCGCCGCAGCGTGATGAGGCGCCGGCGTTCATCTGCACGTTCTCGCCGCAGATCCAGATCGCACACCGGGCGGCGCTGCGCCTCTTTGGGATTGAGGCGGGTGGGCCGGGCGAGGCGCGGATCGTTGAGGAGCGCGTGCTCGCGAACCTCGAAGCGCTGATGGCTCTGGAGATGATCTTCGGGGCGGCGGCGAGCGCCGGGCCTGGGGGTGTGCTCCTTGAGAAGTCTGAGTGGTATCGAAGGCGGGCTGCGATGGAGCGCCAGCAACTGCACCTCACGCTGGATCTGAATCAGGATGGCGTTGCCGACGCCAAGAGGAGCAGCGTGAGCGTGCCGCTGGTGCGTGGGTGACGGGAGGCGTTTGTGGCTGGGGATTCGGCGTTCGTTGAGAGCAGGACGCCAGACTCCCATCCGCGAGTGTCCTGCCTGATGCCAGCCCACGAATGCAGAGTGCCTCTCTTCTTCCGTCAGTTCCGAGTGCCTCACCCCTGGTGCCTAACCCCTGGTGCCTAACCCCATGCTCATCCTGACTCCCGCCAGCGTGACGTTTGCCACCAAGCCCATCAGCGATGTTGCGCGCGTTGCGATTGATCGGCGTGCGACGAAGGTTGCTGTGGAGTGGTCTGATCTCGGTCGCTATGCGACGTTCGCCGATGTGCCGGAGCAGGAAGTGCGGGTGCGGATCGAGCAGACGCCGGGGCCTCTCGACCTTGCGCTTCCGAGGCCGGGCGATCTTGGTCAGCTCGTCTTCACCGCCGCGGCGAACCGGGGCGGCGTCCAGCGCACCCGCGTCACGCTCACGGCGGTCGTGACGAGCATCAGGCATGACCTTGATCAGAGTGGCCCCGGCAAACGAACCATCGAGCTCATCGCGATCTCGAGCAGCGGCAGCGCGGATCCGGTGCAGGTGGAGGAGGAGTAGGAAGAGGCATTCGGCATTCGTGGTGAGGCATTCGTGAGAGCGAGAAGACCGGCGTTCACCACAGTTGACCATGTGACCAGTTAGATATTTGGACATTTCTCCCAGCTCCCCCAACGCCAAACCCCTCCGAGGAACTCATGTCGTCGTTCAAATCACTGCCGCTGTTTGCTTCTGGTCCGCATCGCTTTGCGACGCTGCGTCAGGGGCACCTCGTCACGCCTGACTTTTTCAACTCTGGCTTTGGCGGCGGGAGCACGCCGCAGGGCCTTGTTGATCTGACGGTGACGGTGACCGGGCGCCTGATTGCGCAGACGGAGCCGGGCCTGCGGGCGCTGCGCGAGGCTATCGCCGGTCAGCTCGAAGAAGTGCCAACGCCGGGCACGCTGATCGACGAGCATGGCCACGAGTACGAAGACATGAAGCTCGTCGGCTACCAGGAGGATCCGGCCGTGGACCGAGGGCGCGTGCGAAGCGTGCGGTATGTGGCGACGTTCATGAGGACGTAAGGGAAGGCAGGCAGGCAAGGAGGCAGGCAGGCAAGCAGGGGGGAAGCGAGGCAGCGATGCAGTGGGAAGACCAGAGCGCAGTTGCAACGCGATGCCTTTACACGAATGCCGAATGCCTTTGCCGCCTTCCCCTAGTGCCAAATGCCAAGTGCCTAGTGCCTTCTGGAGCCCCCATGAACCCATCCACCTTGATCGGCTCGATGTGCCTCAGCGAACGCCGCGCGGCGGCGCGAGCATCAGGGCGTGGAGGCGGGCTTCTTGCTCGCATCCTCATCGCCGGTGACACGCTTGAAGACCATCGCTCGCTTCATGTCAAACAGGTTTTCGGCCTGGCCCCTCACCAGCGCTCGCTGCAGGTTCTCCGTCGAGTCCGTAAGGACACGGTGCGGCCAGCGAGCACCCGGAGTCTCCGAAGGGAGCGACAACTCAACGCTCGATGCATGCTTGGCAAGGCCGGCTGGCGAGTTGTCGGGAGGTCCCCCAAACGTCATCTTGATCACGGGAATGGCAGCCATCACACTCAGTCGATCTCCCTCCAACACAAATCGGGCAACCGCGTTCGTCGGCACAGCCAGTCCCCCGTAGTCCTTCATGATCTTGACTTGCGCAGCCTCGGACAGAGAGACGTTCATGAATCGATCCGTCCCAATCTTGAAGGTCGTGATCTCCATATCGAATGGTGCCTTCTCAACACCCGAGAGCCTGTACACCCCCGCGCGAATCGGAGAGATGGTGATCGGAGGCGTGGAAGATGGCCGAGCCTCCCAGCCCTCGGGCCGATTGCCGTCGTCCTCTACCTCGTCCTGCGAAAGCTGTCGCCACACTCCCACGATCTCGTCGGTCGCGACCGTGGTCGCCTCAGTGTGGAACGGCGCAATCGAGGTGCCGCCCGAGCAGCCCGTGAGCATCGCGGCACACAGCGCCAGCACGCACCCCGCCACTCCGCGGCACATCGACTTGATGATCATCACATGACTCCCCTTCACTGATAGCGCCCACCACCCGCAGAAGACGCCTCGGGACAGCCGAGGCCATCTGCTCGCACCAGACGCACGCTGAGAAGCATACCAAAGCCAGAAGGAACACAACATGGACCCATCCACACTTGCCGCCACCCTTACGCAGTTTGGAGTTGCCGGTCTCATCGGCTGGATGTGGCTGAGTGAGCGGCGTGCGGCGGCGGAGCGGGAGCGTCATCTTGCCGAGGCTCATGAGCGGATTGCGCAGGAGCGCGTTGCGATGAACGCGGTGCTTGAAGCGCTGCGGGACAACACGCGGGTGCTGGGTGGTGTTGAGGCGACGCTGCGGGGGCTGGCGTCGGATCTCAGCCGCTTCCATCGGGGCCAGCGTGCCGCGCGCGACCCACGAGCGACGCGCACGCACCCTGAGAACTTCTACGCCGACGGCGGTGCGCTCTCGCGCAGTGCCGCCGAGCGAACGAAGTCGGAGACCGAGCGGAAGCCCGCCGCCTGAGCGGCACTCTCAAGCCTGAATCGCTCATCCGCTGTGAGTCGCAGGTTCAGTTGCTGGTCGCGCTTGGCCTCGCGCGCGGGAGAAGGCGGCGTCTGCCCGGCTTCGAGCATCGCGGCGATCCCGCACGCCGTGGCCTCCAGTGTGCTCGCGATGCATGCAGCGATGGTCTTGCCGTCGCTCATGGCGAAGGGCATCTCGACCGTGCGTCCAAGAAACCCAACTTCAGGGTCAGGAGTAATCAGGAGCTGATACGTGCTGGCAACTTCCCGCGCCTTAGACCAGACAGCCGCTTCGAAGCCGCCTGGCGCGCCATCACGCTTCCCCGCCGCCGATCGACCGGATCGCGGCGTCGACCTGCCGGACGTAGACCGGCTTGACCTTCCCGCGGTGGACCGGGATGACGATCGTCGGGCCGCCCGCGCGGGTGAAGACGTTGTGCGAGCCTTTGCCTTGGCGGTGGATCCAGCCATGTTGTTCAAGCTTCCTTCGAACCTCGGCGAACCGTACTTCAGAGGGCATCCAGAGAGTCTCCGTCCAGTCACCAACGCGGGCGCGTTGGTGTGCGGCAGTCGCCCTGATCGCACCCGCCAGCAAAGCGCTGGACGGCTGCCCCTGGATGCCTTTCGGGGCCCAGGACGACAATGGAGTATAGCAAATGCTATGCGGGCGTGCAATGGCCAAAGCAAGACCGGCGGGGACCGCCGGGCCACCCAAAGACCACCCAGGTCACGTGTTGCTGGGCTTCCTCACGCCCCCGCCAGGAGGTCCTTCATCCGGGCGCGGTTCTGGAGCTCTGTCTGCCGCTCGTCGCCGATGCTGGTCAGCTCGTCGGCCTGATGGTCGGCGTGGTAGCTGCTGCGCACCAGCGGGCCGCTCTCTACGACCTTGAAGCCGCGGGCGAGGCCCTCGGCCTGGAAGGCCTTGAACTGCTCGGGCGTCACCCAGCGGTCGATCGGGAGGTGGTTGCGCGTGGGCTGGAGGTACTGGCCGATGGTGAGGATGTCGCAGCCGCCGGAAGAAGAAGTGGCGGAGTGGCGGAGTGGCGAAGTGGCGGAGTGATCAGAAGCAGGAGAGGAGGTGGACGCGTGGCTCGATTCAGCAGCGTTGCGATTCACTTCGCCACTCTGCCACTTCGCCACTCCGCCACTTCCGGCCTGCACATCATCCATCAGCGCCAGCACTTCCTCGTCCTTTTCGCCGATGCCGACCATGATGCCGGTCTTGGCGACGAGGCCCTGTTCCTTGACGCGGCGGAGGAGCTCGAGCGAGCGGTCGAACTTGGCGCTGGGGCGTACGGCGGGGTACATGCGTCGGACTGTTTCGAGGTTGTGGTTGATGATGTGCGGTCGCGCATCGATCACCATCTGGAGCGCGCCCCAGTTTCCTTCGAAGTCGGGGATCAGGACCTCGATCGACATGCCGGGGCAGGCGTCCTTGGCGCGCACGATCGTCTCGGCCCAGATCGAGGCGCCGCCGTCGGGCAGTTCGTCGCGGTTGACGCTGGTGATCACGATGTGCTTGAGCTTTGCGTGCTCCCACATGAGGCGGAGGGAGTCCGCGACGCGACGGGGCTCATCCTTATCGAGCACGGGCGGGCGGCCGGTCTTGACGTTGCAGAAGCCGCAGGCGCGGGTGCAGGTGTCGCCCAGGATCATGATGGTTGCGACGCCGCGGCTCCAGCACTCGCCGAGGTTGGGGCAGTTGGCCTCCTCGCAGACGGTGTAGACCTTGTGTTCGCTCAGCACTTTCTTGAGGCGGGCGTACTCCTCGCCGCCGGGGACCTTGGCCCGCAGCCATTCGGGCTTGCGCTTGAGGGAAAGCTGCTCCTTGGCGCCGTCCGAGTTGTTGAGGATCATGGACGAGAGGCTGAGCCTGGGCGGGTCGATGGTCCTGAGCGGATCGCCTCCCAGCGGCCGCGGGTGGCGGGCCAGCGTGCGGGCGTTGGGATTCTCGGCGGGCGTGGGGTTCATCGTCAGCAGGGTAGGGGAGACGAGGGTGCGTACGGGTCTGGATCCGGCGCGTTGGCGCACAACTTGGTGTTGAACTGTGGTTGGCGTCGAAGTTTGGTTCTGATCGAGCCGGCACCAAACCTGCCGGCCGGGGGCGACGTAGGAGGCCCTCAGGCGGTGGAGATCCCGCGCTGGCTGGCCTGGGCCCTCGTCGCGGGGTGACCGGTGGCCGGTGCCCGCCTTGTGCTGGCTTGCTTCGGGAGGGTGCGTGGAGGTGGGGCACGGGGAGATCCCGGGTTGTGATCGTGGTTCGTTCGGTGTTGATGTCAAAATGGGCTGGGGAGTTGAACCCGGGGGGATCGTCGGGTCGATGCTTGGGTCCGGGAACTACACTCCCTGTCCGTTGGATGCCGCGCTGGCGCGGCGGCGGGCGTGTGTTCTCATGGCCAAGCCCGGCACCGGAGCCGGGAGGGGCTGCGCGGGTCGTTGACGATTGGTCTCTGATTGGGTTCGTGCGTGTCGTGCGGACGGACCCAAAGGTGGAAGGAGCTCGGCGTGACTGGGACTGGCCAGACGAAGACAGCGGCGATGCGGGACGTGTGCGGTCGGGCGGCACTGGTGTTGCTCGCCGGCGCTGGCGCACCGATGCTCGGGGGCTGCCAGTACACGAAGGACTCGTTCTTTGATCCGAGCGTTGCGGGGCGCTGGGAGTACACGCCGACGGTGGTCCCGATCCTGGATCGGATCGCGGCGATCGAGGACGAAGCGGCGGACGTGGTGGACTACAGCGATCCGGTGGCTGAGGACCTGGTGCCGCAGCCGATGCAGTATCGACTGGGCGCGGGCGACATCCTCAAGGTCACGCTCTGGGACCTTGTGCAGATCGGTCAGGCCGAGGACCTTGAGGTGACGGTCGATCAGCGGGGCTTCATCGAGCTTCCGCAGCTTGGCCGGATCGCGGTGGAGGGGCTGACGGTCGAGGGGGCGATCGACCTGATCAAGAACGAGATGACGCGGCTGGTGAGCAAGCCGCTGGCGAATGTTTCGGTGCTGGCGGCACGGCAGCAGACCTTCACGCTGTTTGGGGCCATCGAGCAGCCGGGCACGTACCAGATTCCGCGCTCGGACTATCGCCTGCTGGAGGCGATCACGAGCGGCGGGCAGGTCTTCGCGAGCTTCCAGACGGTTGA
Organism: uncultured Phycisphaeraceae bacterium; assembly: GCA_964495635.1. Classification (GTDB taxonomy): domain Bacteria; phylum Planctomycetota; class Phycisphaerae; order Phycisphaerales; family UBA1924; genus JBBASU01. The sequence continues at coordinate 13,464 of CAZBXF010000037.1, read as the reverse complement.
GTACATCTACGTGATCCGCCAGATCCCGCTGGCTTCGGCGGCGGGGGCTGCGGGCATTTCGCAGCCCAGTGGCGCACAGCGTCCGGCGGCGGCTCCGGGCGAGACGCCGCCCGCGGGCCCGACGGCCGATGAGCTGATGAACCTGATCAACGATGTGGCGCCGGCGGCGCCGGGCGATGGCGCGACGCGGCCTGACGGGTCGGGGAGCCCGGGCCTGCTGAGCGATGAGCCGCCGGCACCGGTGATTGACCTTCCGGACGGGCGTGCGGGGGCGGCGCCCTCGGGCTCGACGTCGCCGTGGGTGTTTGTGGATGGGAAGTGGGTCGAGGTGGCGCGTGGGCGGGAGACCGGGGCTTCGGATGCCGCGGTGGACACGCTGATTGCGCAGCGGATCATCCGCATCAACTACCCGGAGCTTCTGAACGGTCGGCCGAGCCAGAACATCATCGTTCGGTCCGGGGATGTGATCCGCATTCCGACTCCGCTTGATGGACTGGTCTTCCTTGGGGGCGAGGTTGCGCGTCCGGGGCCGTTCCAGATCCCAGCGACGGGCGGCCTGACGCTGACGCGGGCCATCGATTCCGCGGGCGGCTTCGGCGAGATCGCGGTTCCGGAGAAGATCGAGATCACGCGGATGATCGGCAAGGACCGGCAGGCGACGATCATGCTGGATGGGCGTGCGATCTTCGAGCGCACGCAGCCGGACATTCTGCTCAAGAACAACGACCACATCAATGTCGGCACGACGTTCTGGGCGTTGCCGCTGGCGGTCATCAGGAACGGGTTCCGGGCCAGCTACGGCTTCGGCTTTGTGCTGGATCGCAACATCGCCAACGACATCTTCGGGCCGCCGCCGGTCAATCAGTTCGGCCAGTAAGGCTGGGGCTTCCATCGTCCGGAGCGAGCCGGCGCTGCTGGGGCGGCCGGGCGATGTGTGGCGCGTGGGGGGTGCGTGACGGGGTGGGGCGGCTGGACGGTGTGGATGGTGTGGAGGGGGTTTCGGGAGGATGCGGGCGCGGAGCGCTCGCCTTCGCGACGCATGGAGGCGTTCGGGCTTGCGGATCGGTCCTGCCGACCGACGATGGGTCGCTGCGCGGCGTGCGGGGCTGGCCGGCCGAACGCGACGGGGTCTTTGCTCGTACGACCCTTCGCGGCGTGACGGGTCGGGACGGGGCGTGATCGGGTTCTGTCGGTAGGGTTCTGGCGGGAGGGGCTGCAAGACAGGAGTTTGTGCGTTGGCAACCGTCGGCGGGATCAGCGGAGGTGGATCGAAGGTGGCGCAGGCCGCTGCGATGCCGCACGCTGTCTCGACGCTGGCGTGGGTGCGCGTGGGTGTGCTTGCGATGGCCTTCGGCCTGCTCTTCTGGCGCTGGTTCGTGACGCAGGGGCGCCACAGCGTGGAGAACATGCAGGACTGGGGGCACGCGTTTGTGATCCCGCTGATCAGCGGCTATCTGGCGTGGCGTGTGCGTGATGTGATCCTCGCGGCGCCGACGCAGCCCTTCTGGCCCGGGCTTTCGCCGCTGCTGCTGGGCGTCATGGGCTACTTCTTCTTCATTGTGGGCGTGTCGAACCACATGCTGCAGGGCGGGGCGATGATCCTCGCGCTGTCGGGGCTGGTGCTGCTGGTGGGTGGTCCGGTGCTGTTCCGGGCGCTCTTCCTGCCGATTGCGTTCCTTGGGTTCGGGATCACGATCAGCGAGCAGGTGATGATCAAGATCACCTTCGAGCTTCAGCTGCTTGCGAGCCAGGGGGCGTACCTGGTGCTCTCGATCCTTGCGGCGACGAAGTGGTTCTTCGTTGAGGTTGATGGCAACACGATCAAGATGCTGCACGAGGGGAAGGAGATCCCGCTCAACGTCGCGGAGGCGTGCAGCGGGATGCGGATGGTGATTGCGTTCCTGGCGCTTGGTGCGGCGGTGGCGGTGCTGGCGTGCAAGGAGTGGTGGCAGCGGATCCTGCTGGTGCTGCTGGCGACGCCGATTGCGCTGCTGCTGAACGTGGTTCGGGTGGTGGTGCTGGCGCTGCTGAGCCTGATCGATCCGGACCTTGCGACCGGCGACGTGCACATGCTGATCGGCACGCTGCTGCTGGTGCCGGGGCTGTTCCTCTTCCTGGGCGTGGTCTGGGCCCTGAACCGCGTGATCGCGGATGACGGCGCGGCGCCGAAGGCCGGAGGTGTGGCGTGAGCGAGCGTGCTGCTGGCGAGGCGGGTTCGGTGGGCGCGGGCCGCTCGGCGTGGGCGGCGACGGTGGTGGCGCTGGTGGTGCTGCTGGGGTCTGCGCTGGGGCTTTCGGCGGGCGTGTCCTACTTCCGGATCACGCTGCAGAAGGAGCCCATCGCGCCGCCCAACAACCGTCTGCTGACGAGCCTGCCGCGCGAGACGGCGACGTGGATCCAGGACGGCGTTGACCGGCGCGAGCAGGCGGACGTCGAGGAAGTGCTGGGGACGAAGAACTACATCTCGCGTGTGTACGTGCGGAAGGACACGCGATCCAAGAAGGACGGCGGCAGCGGCGAGGGCGTTCCGGTGCGGCTGGATTTCCATGCGGCGTACTACACCGGGATGATCGACACGGTGCCGCATGTTCCGGACCGGTGCTTCGTCGGCGGGGGCCTGCAGCTGGGCGCGATCCTTGGGGACCTGCCGCTTCCGATGGACACGTCGTCGTGGGTCGCGGAGGAGGGCGTGCCGGAGCATCTGGCGGGGCGGATCTTCCGGGTGCGGCTGCCGAACGAGTTCAGCAGTGCGCCGGGCGTGAACGTGCGGCTGCCGCGGGATCCGAAGACGCTCGCGCTTCGGACGATGGAGTTCCGCTCGCAGGACGAGCGGCCGTTCTACGCCGGGTACTTCTTCGTGGCCAACGGGGGCTGGGTCTCGAGCGCGGAGGGCGTTCGGCTGCTGGCGTTTGACCTGAGGACCAAGTACGCGTTCTACATGAAGGTGCAGGTGACGAGCGTGAGCGGCGTCACGAGCGGGGAGCAGCTGGCGAAGGAGGCGGCGAGCCTGCTTGATGGGCTGCTGCCGGAGCTGATGCTCTGCGTTCCGGACTGGGTCGAGGTTGAGGCGGGCCGCTATCCGGAGGGGGAGGGTGCGGCGGGGGAGGATGGCGCGTCGTAAGGGTCGGCGTGCCGGGATCTGGGTTGGGATCTGTGGTTCTGGACGGGCTCGTCAGGATCGGCCCTTTCGTGTGAGAGGCCGGAGAGTCTGCGGCAAAGAGTGCTACCAACGCCGGGATGTCGGCGGCCCCGGAGGCCGGCACCCCGGACGAAGAAAGTCGGAGCGAGTCGATGGCAAGCAAGGTCAATGTCAAGTTCGTCTCGTTGCTCGCGGCGGGTCTGATCGGCGCGTTTGCGCTGGTGGCCGGCGCGACGTACTACCTCGTCACCAACTCGGCGACGGACCTGGCGCGCATGGGCGACCGGGCCGCGGCCGAGGGGAAGTTCGACGACGCGGTGGTGTACTACGGCAAGGCGGTCTTCAAGGAGAAGACCAACACCGAGTACCTGGGGAAGTGGCGGGATGCGCTGCGGAAGCTCGCGCCGGCCGAGCAGGTCCGGTACATGGACAACGTCCGGAGCCTTCAGAGCTCGATCCGGCAGATCGCGGTGGTGCAGCGCGACAACGTGGATGCGCAGCGCGAGTACCTGGAGATGATCAAGCGGCAGGTGCTGGATGGGCCGTTCCAGCGCGAGGCCAGCGAGCTGTTGGTGAACGAGACCAACACGTTCCTGGCCTACCACGCGGGCAAGGCGCCCGGCCCGTGGGAGGTTCTGCGCCGGTACCGCGGGCTGGCGGAGGCGCGGATCGTCGCGTCGGCTCCTGACGCTGCGGGTGAGATGGCGAAGCGTGCCGAGGAGGACCTTCGGGCCGCGCTGCGTGCGGATCCGGCGGACATCGAGTCCTCGATGGTGCTTCAGGAGTTCCTGAACGTGATGGCGCAGCAGGCGGAGCGGACGGGCCAGGCCGAGGAGAAGGCGCGTCTGCTGGCGGGCATCCAGGAGGTGAGCGCCGCGTTCGCCGCCGCCAATCCGGGCAATCCCGGGGCGTTGCTGCAGGATCTGCGTCGCGGGCTTGAGACTGCGATCCGCAACGCCCGCGTCTCCGGGGCTGATGCTCGGGCGGCGGCGATCGAGTTCCAGGCGCTTGCGATCCCGAAGCTCGATGAGGCGATGTCGATGATCCGGGCTGATCCGAGCAAGGCGACGCTGCGGACGCTCGACCTGCTCCGTTCGCTCGAGCAGAGTCTGTCGCCGGCTTCGCGTCTGGCGCGTGCGGAGGAGGCGACGCGACTTGCGGTGGAGAAGCGGCCGGGGGACGCGGATCTTGCGATCGCCCGTGCCGACGTGCTGGCGGGCCGCGAGGACGTCAAGGGTGCGGTTGCGGAGCTTGACCGAGTGATCGCGATGCCGCTGCCGACGATCAGCGTGGAGGGGTCGCGCCTCTTCGGGCAGCGGATCCAGGGGCGCTTCATGAAGGCGCTCTACACCGTTCGTGCGTGGCAGCGGGCCACGGCCGAGGCGCGTCCCGCGCTGGCCGATGACGCGCGTAAGCACCGGGAGGACATGGCGAAGGTCGAGGGCGCGGACTCGCCGCGGCTGGTCCTGATCGACGGCTGGCTGGCGCTGATTGATGGCAAGCTGACGCAGGCCAACGAGCTGATCGCGCGGTACAACAGGATGGTGCAGGGTGGTGATCCCGACGGGCTGCTCCTGAGTGCGCAGATTGCGCTCCAGCTCCAGCTTCCCGGGCAGGCCAAGGAACGCCTGACCGAGCTGCTGCAGATTCAGCCGGGCAACTTCCTGGCCGTGTTCACGCTTGGCGATGTTGAGCTGGCGCTGAAGAATGTCGAGCGTGCCCAGGAGCTCTACAAGAGCCTCGCGGAGGCGCTGCCCGACAACCAGGCGATCCAGGAGCGGCTGGCCCTTGTGGCGGCGCTGCTCGGCGAGGGGACGGTGTCGGACCCGTTCCAGCAGGCCGCGCTGGAGGCCCAGAACCTCCAGGAGCGTCTGGGCGACAAGCCTGGCGCCGCGGAGGAGGTCGTGAAGTTCCTGGAGGGGAAGTTCAAGACGCTCGGTCCTGATCCGCGTCTGACGCGGGCGCTGGTCAACGCCCGCATGCGTCTTGACCAGCGTGAGCAGTCGCTGGCGGACGTGCGTACGGCGCTTGCGGCGCACCCCGAGGATCGCGGTCTCAAGGAGATGGAGATCGCCCTTTCGATCACCGACGAGCTGGAGCGGAAGCTGGCTGTGATTGAGTTCCAGCGCGGCACGGTTCCCGACGGTGAGATTGAGATCGCGAAGTCGATGGCGTATCGCACGCACGGCAAGATGCCGGAGGCTCTGGCCGCTCTGGCGAAGGCGGAGGCGCTCATGCCCGAAGACGCCCGCATCCTTGAGATGCGGTTCGTTGATGCTGTTGCTGCGAAGGACATGAGCGCGGCGGGCAAGTTTGCAGACAAGGCGGCGCTGAGCAATGCGGACAGTCTCGGCGGCGTGACGTTCCGTGCGCGGCTGCTGGCGGCGGAGAACAAGATCCCCGAGGCCCTCGTGGTGATGAAGGAGGTCGTTGACCGCTCGGCCGTGCAGCCCGAGAGCTGGCGGCTGTATGGCCGCCTGCTGAACGGCGCGGGCCGTTCGGGCGATGCGGAGAAGGCCTTCCGCGAGGCGCTGAAGCTGAAGCCGGACGACGTCGGCGCGATCAATGAGCTCGTGGGCACGCTGGGCACGATGGGCCGTGGTGAGGAGGCGCTGGCGGCGGCCCGGCAGTACGTGAAGTACGCCGAGGGCGATGCGCTGTTCCTCGACATGTGGCTGAAGCTCGAGGGCGAGCTTGGCGACCGAAGGATGGTGGCGGAGCGGCGCAGCCGCGCCCGCGCGGCGAACCCGCGCGACCGGGCCAACCTGATGGCGCTGGCCCAGGCCCACATGGACCTTGGCGAGATGGACAAGGCCCGCGAGGTGATCGACGCGGCGGGCGAGCTGGGGAAGGGGCTGGACTGGGTCGCGCTGGACGCCGGCTACCGCTGGACGACCAACGACCAGCTTGGCGCGATCAAGGGCTTTGAGGAGTTCATCGCGAGCCTGCCGAAGCAGGAGGTTGGGCCGTACCTGACGTTCGCGCAGTTCCTGCTGGACCGTGCGGACCTCGAGGGCGCGATCCAGCAGCTGCAGAAGGCGCGCGCGTATCAGGATCCGAAGACGCTCGAGGTCGATCGGCTCCTCTCGGACATTCTGTTCCGCGTCGGTGAGTCACGCTATGCGGAGACCGCGGCGCTCCTCGAGGGCATGCTCGCGGCGAACGCGGATGACGAGGCTCAGAGCTTCCGCAAGCGCCTCGCCGAGGTGCAGGTCATGATGAAGGAGTTCGACAAGGCCGACGCGACGCTCGCGGCCGTCAAGGGTGGCGACACCGACATCGCGGTGATGCTGCTGAGGGCGGATGTGCTCGCCGGCCGTGGCGATGCGCAGGGCCAGCGGGCGGCGCTGGACCGTGCGGTGGTGCGGTTCCCCAACGACGCACGCGTCTTCTTCAAGCGTGGCCAGCTGCTGATGTCGCAGGACCGGAAGAGCCGCGACGCGCTGGCGGACTTCAGCCGCGCGATCCAGCTTCAGCCCAACTTCTGGCAGGCGTATCGCCTGCGGGCCGGGATTCACTCGGGGCTGGATGACAAGGACAGCGCGATCGCGGACCTGCGGACCGTGATCCGGCTGAATCCGTCGGACACGGCGCTGGTCGTCGGGCTGATCTCGGACCTTCTGCAGCTTGAGTCGGCGGGTTCGCGGCCGCGCGATCAGGACGCGGAGATCATCGCGGACGAGGCGATCCGGGCGCGTCCGCGCGATGTCCAGCTTGCGTACAGCATCGGTGACACCTTCTTCCGCAACAACCGGCTGGCGCCTGCGCGGCGGTTCCTCAAGAGCGCCTTCGACATCGATCAGCAGGATGGCGTGGCGCTCCGCTACCTCGACTCGCTGCTGGTCCCGTCGAATCCGGCGCTCGCGGAGGCGGAGCGTGTCCTGACGGGGCTGACGCGGCCGAAGGATCGTGTCTCGACGACGTCGAGCCTGATGATGGCTGCTGCGCGTCTGCGGATGCTGCAGGATCGTCGCGGCGAGGCGGCCTCGGCGGCGGTGGCGGCGCTGGGTCTTGTGGAACCGAATGACACCCGGGGGATGATGGCCTGGAACGTCTCGATGCGCGACGTGCTGGAGAAGTCCGAGCAGCGACGCACCTTCTACGAGAATGCCATCAGCCAGGGCGTCGTTTCTCCGGAGAGGACGGAGTGGCTCGCCTACTTCCGGGCCCGCATCGACGTTGATGCCGAGTCAACGCTCGAGACCGGGCTCCGCACGCTGCGCGAGATCGCGAAGTCCTCGAAGAATCCGGCGATCCGCCAGGTGACGTTCCGCACGCTGGGCTCGACGCTCTATACGTACGGCCGCTTCCAGGAGGCGGTGGACGCGATGAAGCCGGGGCTTGATGAGTTCCCGGAGGACATGGAGCTGCTGAACAACACGGCCTTCATGCTTTCCAAGAAGCTCAACAATCCCGAGCTTGCGCTGCCGCTGGCGGAGCGGGCCGCGAAGCTGGCTCCCAGGAGCTCGGACGTCCTGGACACGCTGGGCGTGACGCTGATGGCGATCGGCAAGCTCCCCGAGGCGGAGGTCCAGCTGCGCGATGCGCTCCGGTTCTCACCGACACCCGCCGGCCAGCTCGTGATCGCCGTGCACCTGATCGACGCGCTGGTGCGGCAGAAGACGCCGGAGAAGACGACCGAGGCGAAGGACCTCGCCGGGAGGGCGCAGAAGGTCGTCGAGCAGCTTGGTGCGCAGGCCGATCCCGCGGTGGTGGCCGAGCTGCAGCAATTGCGCACCACGCTTGGCGTGTGAGGCCGGGGCCGAACTGGTCGGGGTGGCCGGCGTTCAGACATCGCATCCGTCCGGCCGACGGGCCGTACGGATGATTGGACAGGACTGTGTTCGGGTAGAAGTCAGGAAGGCAGTTCCGATCCGATGGTGGTTTCAGGCGAGGAGCCCGATCGGGCTCAGCCCGGGGGCCTATCGGACCGAATGGAAATCTGGCGGGCGTGCCGGCGGTTGGCACGGGCCCCGAAACCGAGCTCGCTTGCGGGTTCTGAAGTGGAAGGACGGACGATGACGACGGCCACAACATCCGCGGGTCAACCTGGCGCGACACAGGCGGCGAGCTCCGCCGCGGCTCGCATGGGCGGGGGTGGAGGGGCGGCACCGACGGCGGCGCCGTCGGCGTTTGGCGCCATTGATCCCATCAAGCTGCTGAACAAGTACAAGTGGGTGCTTGTGGTGGCGGCGATCGTGGGTGCGGGCCTTGGCGTCGCGGCGCACCTTGTGCTGCGCGTGGCGTATCCGCAGTGGCGGCCGGCGGCGATCTTCAACTGCACGCCGGCTGTGGCGAAGGCCGACGACCTTGCTCCCATCGCGAACGATCAGGAGATGCTGCGGTTCATGGCGACGGAAGTGCGCCAGATGACGTCGGACGATGTGTACCGGCGCACCGTGGAGGATCCGCAGTTCGTGACGCAGGCTCCCAAGTGGGCGGCGTACTACAAGACGACGGACCCGGCGACGGGGCAGGAGGTCTTTGACTCCATCGAGGCCGCGAAGGACCTTGAGGACTATGTCACGGCGCGCATGATCCCGCAGACGACGCTGATCGAGCTCTCGATGAAGGGGACGGACAAGTTCGAGACGACCGCGATCCTGGGCCTCGTGCGTCAGAAGTACATGCAGGCCCTGCTTGAGCGCAGCCGGACGGGGTTTGAGGAGCGTCAGCAGACGCTTCGCGCCAGCCTGTCGCGCATCGATCAGGAGATCACGACGCTGGCTTCGCAGCGCGCGTCGATCATCCAGACGCAGGGCGTGGACTCGATCAACGACCAGATGAACAGCGAGCGGGCGAACCTGCAGACCATCAACCAGAAGCTGGTCGAGGTGACGCAGGACCTGGACGCGGCCCGGGCGCAGAGCCAGATCATGCAGGAGGAGCTGAACAGCCCCGCGGGCATCACGTACGGCGATGACCTTCGCCAGCGCGTGGACCGCGAGCCGCTGATGCTGGAGATCAAGGCCGAGATCTCGCGGATCGAGAACGAGCAGCAGATGCTCCTCAACATGGGGATCGGACGCGACCACCGGAGCTATCAGCAGCTCGAGGCGCGGCTGGTGGGGGCCCGCTCCAACATGGACGAGACGCGGAAGGACCTGCTGCGCAAGGCCTTCGACGCTGACCTTGACCAGATGCGCCGAGGCCTGGCGCAGCTTGAGGCCCAGCAGCGCACGCTGGATCAGAACGCGACGCAGAAGCGCGTTCGCCTTACCGACCTGACCCGGATCTCCGGGCAGCTTCAGGACATCGAGCGTCAGATCGAGGGCGCTCAGGCCAACCGAGCCGAGGTCTCGAAGCAGCTTTCCGAGATCCAGAGCCTGAGCACGATCGCCGCGTCCAACCGCGTGCTGCTGGTGCAGACTGAGCGTCCGCCGCCGGAGATGGCGTTCCCGCAGTGGCGCCTGCTGATTCCTGCGGGCGTGGTGTCGGTGCTTGGTCTCGTGACGGGCATCGTCTTCCTGCGTGAGCTGGTGGACCAGCGGGTGAAGGGTCCGGCGGACATCACGATCCTGCCTCGCACGAGGCTCTTGGGGTGGATTCCCGACGCCGCCGAGGATCCGGCCGGCGCGGGTGCCGCGGAGACGGCCTTCCGCGATCGCGGCAAGGGCGTCGTCGCCGAGAGCTTCCGCCAGGTCCGTGGCACGCTGCTCAAGCGCATCACGGTTGCTGACCAGCGCACGGTGCTGGTCATGGGCGGCCTGCCGGGGTCTGGCGCGACGACCGTTGTTGCGAACCTGGCGCTGTCGCTGGCGAGCGCGGACCGGCGCGTGCTGATCATCGATGCCAACTTCCGCAGGCCCGCGATGCACCGCGTCTTTGGCTTGCAGGAGTCGCCGGGCCTTGCGGACATCCTGGGCGCTCAGCGGGCCCTGAGCGATGTCGTTCAGGCGACGAGCGTGGCGAACCTGGACATCCTGACGGCCGGCTCCAAGGAGCACCGCATCTTCGAGCGTCTCTCGACGCTGGCGATGGGCGAGCTTCTGGCGCAGGTGCGGTCCAAGTACGACGTGATCTTCGTCGACGTGGCGCCCGCGATCGTCGCCGGCGATGGTCAGGCTCTTGCGCAGAAGTGCGACGCCTCGATCCTGGTGGTGCGTGCCATGTCCGAGAAGCGCGGCATGGTGAACCGCATCAAGAACGAGCTCACCGACGCGCGGGGCGAGTTCCTGGGCGTGATCGTGAACGCTGTCCGGGCATCGGCGGGCGGCTACATGAAGGGCAACATGAAGGTGAGCCACGAGTACCAGCAGGCCGCGTAGACGACGGCCTGAGGACGCACGCGAAGATCAAGCATGTCGCACGACGCGCACGCAGACAATCAGGACGCTCCCAGGCGCGTCCTGGTCAGTGGCGGCGCGGGGTTCATCGGTTCGACGCTTGTCGACCACCTGCTGGCGCGGGGGGACAGCGTCACGGTGGTGGACAATCTCTCGACGGGGCGGCGTGAGAACCTGCCGGGGGCGCACCCGCGCCTGCGCGTGGTGGAGGCTGACCTGTCGCTGGCGCTCAGGGCGTTTGGCGAGGGGGAGCGGTTCGATGAGATCTACCACCTTGCGGCGGCGGTGGGCGTCAAGCTGGTGATCGCGGATCCGATCCGGTCGATTGAGGTGAACGTCGAGCAGACGGCGGCGATGCTGCGCTTTGCGATGACGCACGGACCCGAGGGCGGCCCTGCCCGCACGCTGATTGCGTCGAGCTCCGAGGTGTACGGGAAGTCGACCAAGGTGCCGTTCGCGGAGACCGACGACGTGGTCTATGGACCGACGACCGCGACGCGCTGGTCGTACGCGTGCTCGAAGGCGCTGGATGAGTTCCTGGCGCTGGCGTACTACGAGAAGGAGCGTCTGCCGGCGACGGTGGTGCGGTTCTTCAACACTGTGGGCCCGCGTCAGGTGGGGGACTATGGGATGGTGCTGCCGCGGTTTGTGGCGGCGGCGATGGAGGGCGCGCCACTGCACGTCTACGGGACGGGCGCGCAGACGCGGTGCTTCTGCGACGTTCGGGACGTGGTGCCGGCGCTGACGCGGCTGATGGGGGAATCCCGGAGTGCGGGGAGTGTGTTCAACCTTGGCTCAGACCGCGTGATTTCCATCGCGGAGCTTGCCGATCTTGTGGTCTCGACGCTGGGCTCGCGCTCGCGCATCGAGCGTGTGCGGTACAGTGAGGCGTACGGGAGCGGCTTTGAGGACCTTCTCGAGCGGCGGCCCGATCTTTCGCGTGTGCGCGGGCTCATCGGCTGGGCCCCGGGCACGACTCTGGAACAGACCATCCTCGACGTGGCCGCCTGGATCCGCGGGAACCCCGCCCACGCCGACAGCATCCGCGAGGCTCGTTCGTGACGCAGGCAGGCCTCCAACCCGCGCTGGCACTGGCGGAGGGCGCCACGCGCCTCTCGATCTTCGAGGGGTACGTGGGCGTTCTGATCGCTGCGTTCCTGGTGACGCTGGTCGCGACGCCGATCATGCGGCGGCTTGCGATCATCGGCGGCGTGATCGACCGGCCCGACCAGGCACGGAAGATCCACAAGCAGCCGATCGCGTACCTGGGGGGCGTGGCGGTGTACCTGGGGATGATGGCGGGCATCGCCTTCGCGGTCATCGGCACGCGCGTTCCGGGGCTCATGGAGTGGCACCCCACCGAGAATCTCGGCGAGGATGGCTTTGTGATGCCGGTGCCTTTCTCGATCCTGCTGGGGATGACGGTGATCGTGCTGGTGGGGGTGATCGACGATGTGGCGCACATCTCGCCGCGCGTGAAGCTTGGCGGGCAGCTGTTTGCGGCGGCGGCGCTGGCGATCGACGAGGTCGGTGTCAAGCTCGCGGCGGGGCTGATCCTGCCGATCTGCAAGTCCATCGGCATCCCGCTGCTGAACGTCAACGGGTTTGAGACCCTCGGCTTCCTGATCCCCATTCCCGGCGGGCTTCCGGGCGTTGGCAACTTCATCACGATCGACCTGATCTACTGGATCGGCACGGCGATCATCGGCTTCGCGGTGATCGGCCTGACGAACGCGAGCAACCTGATCGACGGGCTGGATGGCCTGCTGAGCGGCACGACGGCGATCGCGGCGGTGGGGCTGCTCGTGATTGCGCTTGGGCTGGCGGTGGCGGATGATGGCCCGCGCGATGGGCAGCGCATCATCCTGTGCCTGGCGCTGCTGGGCTCGTGCATGGGGTTCCTGCCGCACAACTTCAATCCTGCGACGATCTTCCTTGGGGATGCGGGGAGCCTGCTGCTGGGGTTCGTTGCGTGCGTGATCATCCTGACGATGGGCGACACGGGCAAGACGCACCTTGTCGCGGCGGGGCTGATCATCTATGCGCTTCCGATCATCGATACCACGCTGGCGATCGTGCGGCGGAAGATGGAGGGGCGGTCGATCTCCTCTGCGGATGACCAGCACCTGCACCACATGCTGAAGCGCTGGCTGGGGGTGAAGGGGGCGGTCTTCGCGCTGTACGGGATCGCGGCGAGCTTCGCGGCGATCGGCGCGGGGGCGAGCCTGGTGCGGGCGCGGTTCATCTACTTCCTGGCGATGGTGGCGGCGAGCTACATCGGGATCCAGGCGATCAAGATCTCGCGGAAGCGGCTCTTTGACGCGCAGGCGGAGGCGATGAACGCGAGCGCATCGGGACGGGCGGCGGCCGGCACGAGCCCGCCTGCGGCGGCTTTGCCACCGAACCCGGTCCGAACACAACCCTCGCCGGCACCTGCAAAGCCGGATCCGGCGCGGGCGTGAGGCCCGTCGTGGGACGTGGGTCGGGGGCTCGCGCTCTTCACCCTTGCCCGGAGGGGCGGCTCGGCCTAGGATTCAGGCCCATCCGGAACCGTCCGGAGGGTCGACCAGAAGTCATTCAAGCATTCGGCTTGAGCAACACTGCTTTCGCGAGGTGAACGATGGGCCGCACGTGTGAACTGACGGGCAAGACGACGGGTCGCGGCATGAAGCGCGCGTGGCGCGGTCAGGCCGTCAGCAAGGGCGGCTTCGGTCTGAAGCCCACGGGCATCACCCGGCGTGTGTACCGCGTGAACCTTCAGTCGGTGAACGCGGTGATCGACGGCGTTCCGACGCGGGTGCGCGTGTCGACCAAGGCGATCCGGACGGGGCTGGTCGTGAAGCCGCTGAAGCGCAAGTATGGGTACACCCGTCAGCAGAAGGCCGCGGCGGCCGCGAAGGCGTAAGCGAGCAGCGGACGAGAAGATCAATCCAACCAGCCGCGGCGCTTGCCGCGGCTGGTTTGTTTTTGGAGGTGTGGGGGGGCGTCTTCACGCCGAAGGAGTCGTCGTGGGGGGCGTGGGTTGGGCGCTACGACACC
>CAZBXF010000036.1:4267-21948 GCA_964495635.1 uncultured Phycisphaeraceae bacterium | reverse complement strand
CAAGAAATTGGCAAGGGCGTCGTGTCCAAGGCAATGTGGATCCTCGGCGCGCTTGCCACCGGCTTGTACCTCTGGGCCGTGAGCAAAGGCTGGATCAAGCTCCCTTGACGCTCGTCCTGTCGAGTGGGCGGCCGGCCACAAGCTTTGCCGACTCCCCCCGACCCTCCATGCGGAAGAACCCCGCGCGGATGCACCCCAAGACCACATCCTCGAACTCCCGCATTGACGGGAAGTAGGTGTGGACTTGGCGGTAGGCGTCCTGGATTGAAACCTCTCCTTGTTGGTGGACGTACACCACAAGCTTGTCGGTGTAGAAGCTGGTGTCTGACTTGCCGATCTTCGCAAAGACGAAGTTCATGTCCGGCTCAAGGTCCGTGACCATGGTGTAGGCATCCTCAAGGTGGTGGCGCTGGATCACCAGGTCATCGCCTTGCGCCGCCGCCATCACCATCGCGAGCTTGTGGATGTGCGTTTGCTTTCGCGCGACGTATCCCCCGAAGCGGTCATCGTCGAGGTTTTTGGGCCTGGTGTCCCAGTGTTGCTCATACCAAGCCTCTCCCCAAGACTCAGCCTCGGCGGTGAGGATGTACTCGCCACACAAAGTGGTGGCGATGTGTGTAAGATCAGACACCAACGATTCTGCGATCTGTTGAAGGTCCAGTGGTACATGCTTGCGCGGGTAGGCGACACGTTTGGCCTTTGTATCTGCGTACACGAAAATCGTGCGGGAAGTAAACCCCCCACCGATCATGTACTCGGGGAAGTTGCCTGCAATCCAGCTGGGGGTTGTGCAGGCAATGAGGTTGATCCAGGGGTTTTCGACGCTGTCATTCCCCGAGGTCTTGGTGGCCTTGGTGAACGCGCCTTGCTTGCCGTCCCATAGCGAGACGAGGAGGTCCACCATCTCCTTGTCGGCTGGATTGACCAGGTTGCCGAACTCGGAGGACTCCAGCGTCAACGGGGACATCGCGTGGTACTCCCCCTTGTACTCGAAGGCCTCCGTGGCCGAGGCGAACTGCGCGACCAGCTCCGGCCACGTGACGATGTTCGGGCCGAACTTGATGCCCGGAACGAGCTTGAGCAGGTCCATGGCGATCCCGGCGGTTGTGGACTTTGACACCACTCCCGGAGGCGCCACCATGCAGATGTAGAAGTTCGGGTACCACTTGAAATATGCCTGGTCAATCCACACCCGCCGCCGGAGCGCCCCTGCCACTGCACTAACCCCGGACCAGAAGTGCATCCGAACCGGGGCTTCAGTGTGTTGAGCATACTCGACGTAGGCGCGGAGCCAGTCGTCGTGGATGCGTGGCATTATCGGCAGTCCCCCCAGGAGACGGTCGAGGTTACAAGGCCTACGGGGATGACCAGAGGGTCTCCTGGGTACGGCAGCTCTATCTCACAGAGGCTTCGAATCCGTTCCGCGAGTTCGGGTCTTCCAGTGTCAAACTGACCTGCCAGGGAGTCGTGGACTTGGAGTAGAATGTCCACTTCGGGGAGTTCTCGGTCAACAGCGACGTACCCTCGATTGATAAGGCAAGCAACTGTCGATTGGGGAATCCACGCAGCAGCTTGATTGAAGATAGTCCCTTCGATCCGGTCGAAGAAGTACTGCCGATAGCCGAACACATTCTGGACCATTCTTCGCTTGGTAACCTGATCCTTGAGATCGTCCTGCCATTTTTTGATCTTGGGGAATCGACCGAAATACCACTGCTGGGTCTTCTCTGCTTCATGAACACCAAGTCCCAGTCGCTCGGCAAGCCCCTTAGCAGTGCCAAGGTAATTTGTCCCGTGGGCGAAGGACTTGAAGGTCTGCCGTCGAGGGTCTTTCTTGGTGATGGTAGGGTCATGGTAGAACTCCTTGGCGATTTCCGTGTACGGATCCAGGCCGGCCTTGAGCATGGCCTTCATCTCGGGCTCATCGGCCTCCCAGGTCACGATCCGAAGGTCGGCGGAGGACAGGTCGATGTCGAAGAAGGTCTTGCCGGGGTCGGGGATGAAGAGGCGGCGGAGGTTGGGCAGGGCGAGGCCAGAAGACTCCTCATCGCCCTTGGGAATGTTCTGGAGATTAAGTCCAGTGCCAAAGGCGTTTTTAGAACTGGAGAATCGATACGTTTCAGTTCCTGCAATGTTGAAGCTGCAACGAATGCGGCCGTCTGCGTCGAGTGGGGCATTGACGAAGGTGCTGAAAAAGACTCCGAGAGACCGTAGCTCCAGAATTGCAGCCACAAGCTTTCGAACAAGGGGCTCTCGCGCCGCAAGTAACTGCAAAGCCTCATCATCACAGCTCGGCGCTCGCGTCTTTCTGTTGAGGGCAGGTTTGAGACCAAGTTCTCCATAGAACAATCCTTGCATTTGCGGGGACGACTTCACATTCAGCTCGTACCCCACGAGGTTGTAGATCAGGGCTTCTCGGGCCGACGCCGCCTCGATCAGCTCCATGGCGAACTGCGTGCGGAGCTTCTGGTCCGAGCGGATGCCCTTGTTCATCGTCCGCAGGACTGGGCCGTAGAGCGCCTGCTGGAAGTCGTGCGGCCCGCGGACGCCAAGGGCATCGACATTCCGCTGCTCGACCTCATCGATGGCAAAGGTCCGCACGGCGTCGGTGCAGTTGTACGTCCAGTGCTTTTCCTCCGGCATCGACGGGTCCCAGTCCTTGCCGTCATCCTTCCAGTACACGTGGTCTTCCAGGTACATGGACGACAGGAAATCAAGGCCTTTGGGGAGGTTGGAGAAGCACGCGTGCTGGGCAATCATCGTGTCCCGGGTCAGGCGGGGGATGAACTTCCAGTGCCGGTGGATGTACTGCGCGTCGTAGATGAAGTTCTGGCCGATGTTGACGACGTTCGGATGGCGCAGGATGTCCCGAAGCCGCAGGACAATCTCGAGTTCCTGCTCCGCGGTCCAGTATCCTTGCGGCTGGTGTGTGTCCATGAACGGGATGCAGATCGCGTCGAGATGGGACCACGCAAGGCCGAGGCAGGAAATGTGCCCCGCTCGGGTCTCGATGTCCGTTGCGATGCGGAAGGGGCCCTTGTCAAGCTCGCTGAGGATGCCGTCGAGGTAGCCCAGGGTGGTTGAGAAATCCGGGCGGATTATGAATTTATAATCCGGGCGGATTAATTCCCGCATCTTCGACTCTCGCGCGGCTCTCCGCAAGTCGGTGACGACAATCTGCCGCCAGCTCCATTGCCGCAGGATGGCAGCAGGATGATATGACGGCACGATCTTCGGCGCATATGTCAATGACAGGGGTAGATCGCATGAAATCACAGAACCACGCCATGAGGTTATCCCCCAATTTCCCGTCAGGGCCCAAAGGGCAAGGTTTCCGAGTGCAATGATGACGTTGGGCTGGCATAACTCGATCTCCCGTTTCAAGCGCTCTATGCCGTCAGCAATCGGCGGCAGCACGAATTTGTCCCGCACCCGGACATGCTGCGGGCCGATGTCTTTCTTCGCCATGGCCAGGAACATCTCGATGTCGTTTCCTGGCGGGCGAATCCGGCTGACATTGGTCAGGAAGCACTGCGACCGGGCGATCCCGGCCTCGGCAAGGAGCTTGGACAGCTCCTGCCCGGATGCGCCGACGAAGGGCTCACCCTTGGCGACTTCCATCTCCCCCGGGGCTTCCCCCACGATCATCACTCGGGCGGGGCAGGGGCCCGAGGGGGAAACTTGCGGAGAAGTTCCGAATCTTGGATTCAAGGTTCCTTGCAGCATCATTCTTCTTCTCCTCAAACTGTTTTGCGGCTACCTCGACCAGCTTCCCCAGCCGGGCGTAGGCTTCGCGGATTTCCTGCGGGTCGGCCTGGCTGACGTAAACCGCCACCGGACCGTCGATGAACACACAGCGAGCTTCTTGCGGAGGATACTTCACAGCAACGCCTCCTGCCCCGTCCCCGGCACCACACCCTTCAGCCCTTGCAACCGCTTGACCGCCATGCCGTACGACCCTGCGTTGTTCTCGCACGCCCAGGCTTGGCACTGATACGAATGCGCAGCGGGGAAGATCGTCCCGGTGCCGGCGAACGAGTCTAGCACGACATCGCCCGGCTTGACGCTCCGTTGCAGCAAGTTCTGGTACACTGCTACCGGCTTCTGCGCCCCGTGCCCGAGGTTGTCATCGGCCTGCGCTGCCAGCACATCGGGATAGATATGTGTCACCGGCTTGTTGCCCTTGATGGCGTACAGAACCAGCTCATACTGTCGGCGAGGGCCGCACTCAGGCAGCGGCACTCGTCCCGAATTGATCTTGTGGACGATGATCGGAGTGCGAAAGACGTACCAACCCGCCGCCTGCATAAAGGCCTTGAGTTCGTGAAAGCGATCAAAATCGCAGAACACATAAGCGTGTGCTTGCGCCTTCGCCACTTGAAAAGACAGAGGACACCACTCGGCCATGAGTACGCGCCAAGCTTCGGGGGAATCGTCATACTCATGCTCGATTCCAGACAGTTTCCCACCGCCATCGCCGAAGCTATCGGCACCCATTCCATAAGGTGGGTCAGTGAGGATGACATCAACCGAACCTGGGGGGAGGCCTCGAAGGAAACTGCACGCGTCGGTCTGCTCCAGTCGGTGGATGTCAGCAGTGAAGGTCTTTCCGACCAGTTCTCCGAGTTCGCGGTTCTTGGCATCGGTCTCGGCTTTCTTGAGGATCTTGAAGGCCTCATCGACGTTCTTGGCCTTTTCGATCAGGGGGTTGGCCAGGTTGCGCGCGACGATGAGTTCCTTGCGGATGGCGTCCTGGAAAGCGCCGTCGGAGCGGCCGAGGACTTCCTTGGCGGTGTCGGCGACGGTTTGAACGGGCGGCGTCAAGTCGACTGCAGGGCCGGCGCTGGTTGCTGCGATTGCAGCCGCTTGGGTCTTCTGCTTCTGCCGCAGCTCATGCAACTTCTGCAACGCCGCCGCGTGCTCCTTCCACGTGAGGTCTTTCCGCTTGAGGTTCTCGTCCAGCTCGGCCTCTTCGGCCTCCAGCTCGCTCAGCTCCCCCATCGTGGTGTAGGGCAGCATGCCGGGCTCGACGACCTTGCCTTCGCACGAGAATCCCAGGCCAAGGGCCCAGAGCTCTTGGATCGCCCGGATGCGGCGCTCACCGGCCACCAGGACCAGCTGCCCGTTCTCCTGCCGCATCACCGGCGGGTGCATCAGGCCGAGGTCAGCGATCGAGTTCTTGAGTTCCTGCATGGCCTCGGGCTCGAATTCCTGGCGCTGCCGGGCCTTGCGGATGACGATGGATGCGACTGGGGCGTAATTCACGTGGTTTTCTCCGGGGAGGTCGGGGGAAGGGGTGGCGTGCGGCGTGGATGCCTCGCGCCGGGGCGGAATGGGGGCGCCATGCGATCGGACGGCCGGGGAGGGGGTGACGTACCCCGGCGAGTCGGGCGCGTTGCACGCCCGCTAATCAATCCGCGCGAGGTTTTGAGGTTCACCGGCAAAGGCCTTGTGAGAGTACAGGGTGCCCGAAGGCGGAAGAAAAAACCGACAGGAGATTGGCAACTGCGAGTCGGAAAGGGAAGCCCCCAGGCTTGTGGCGAGGGGGCTACGCTTTCAGGCCTTGTTGGCCAAGCGTTCTTTCAGCAGATAGCCTTCGAGCGCCCAGATCTTGCTTTTGGCGTTCTCCCTGGAAACCTTCTCGCCGATCTCTTGGCGGAAGTTCTCCGGGCTGGCGCAGGCCGACTCGCCAGTGACGGTGAAGCCGTTGCGCAAGGTCATCACGCAGACCATCAGCGTGTCGGTCAAGCGATGAAATTCGACCTTGGCGATGACGGCTTCAACCTGCTCGGGCGTCACCCGCGGCGCAACTGCGCCCAGGTCCTTGATCAGCTGCTCAGTGGACTGATCGCCTTCTTGGGGGGAAGGTACGCGCTGCATCACAGCCCCGTCACTTCCTTGACCTCGGCGTACACCACAGCCGAGCCGTCCGGGTTGGTCTTCTCGGGGTCGGCGCGGTGGGTCACCTTGACCTTGGCCGCGCGGCCCGGGAGTTGGCTGAACGAGAACGGCTGGCCCGGGTTGTTGAGGCCGAGGGCGGCGCGCAGGCGGCCGAGACCGACGTTCATGCCCTTGCCCATGTCGAGGGACTTGCCGTCCTTGGCCAGATCGAGCATGACGCCCTGCTTGACCTTGGGCTGCCGGCCGAGCTCTTCCTTGAGGACGGGGTCGTCGAGTTCCCACTGGACGTCCAGGGTGATGCCGGCCTTGGAGCCGTCCTTGGAGGACCACTCGCGGGGCTTGACTTCGGTGATGACGCCGACGAACTCGCCTTCGGGCACCGGCCGCATGACGGTGTCGTTGGCCTCGGTGACTTGCATGTCGAGGAACTGATTGGGATCGAAGCTCATGATGAGTCGCTTTCGTGAAGGTTGAAGGTGAAGGGGAAAGAAAAGGAACTGCAGTCCGCTGTGTTACTCGGCGTTGGGCCAGCGGGGCACCGCTATGGCCGAGGGAACGAGTATGATCCCGCCGGGGAGGGCAGATGTCAACCCCGGCAGGGTCGTGTCACCAAACGGCTTCCCGGAGGAAGTCCACCGGAACGTCGAGGAGCTGCGCCGCTTCAGCCTTGGCCTTGGAGATGCAAGCGGCTTCGAGCTGGCGTCGGAGGCTGGCGATGCGCCAGTCGAGGTGCTCGCCGAGGGTTTGAGGGTTGTCGGCGGGCTTGGGCGCTTCGCCGTCCGTGGTCATGGCAGATACCGTCATGAGTGTCATTCCTTCGCAATGCGTCGAAGCCAATTCGCCTGTGGCTCCGACATGAAGGCCCGAAGGCCGTAGGCGTCCCAGGCAGAACGCATGTCAGCAACGAAATCCTGTTCCCGACCGGTGCGGGCTTCCCCTTCGGCCGAGTCTAGGATGTCTTCGAATTCGTCGCCGTCTTTGAAATGGTCACGGATGGTGGGCATTACATCACACCCCCTCTCGACTTCCACTTCTCGATGATCGGGCCGAAGGACGGGTCCTGGCCGGCGGCGACCTTGAGGTTCCGGGTCTTGACATCGGCTTGAGCCGAGGCGGTGTCCCAGGACCACTTCGTCCCGTCGCGCACCGCCAAGATGACGTCGCTGAACATCGAGGGGATCTTCGGGGCGAGGGCCTTGCCGAGGGTGGCGACCATGAGCTTCGTGCCGCCCAGGACCATATCGGTTTCCCGCTCGACGTGGGCCAGCAGGACGAAGTGGCACCGGCACCCGTCGCAGATCATGCGGAGGAGCTTCTCGACTTGGTCCTGCGCGATGCCCCAGTCGGACTGGGACTTCACGGCCTTCCCGCCGATGACGAGGGACATGCCTGCGCGGCCGAGCCCGGTCATGCCGTCGATGGCCAGGGCACGATCCGGCCCCCAGCCGTCCACCGGGCCAAACTTCTTGCCCGTGCGGTCACAGGGGAAGTCGTTGAGCGCGGTGAGAATGGCGTGGAAGGTGTTGTGCTTGCCCCGATTGGGGTCGGTCATCTTGGCCAGCGCGTCCAGGGACATCGTGCTGATCTTGGACGCATCGGCCAGCATGTCCGTGAAGGAGGCCTTCGGCGGGGAGATCTGGTGCCAGTGGAGGTTCTCGGGAATGGGCAGGCCCCGGTCGGTCCAGTACCCGAGGAGGGATTCCTGCCCCGATTCGAGGAACAGAACGAAGGTTTCGACGCCAGTGTCCACGAGGGTGCCGAGGCTGTGAGTCTTGCCCGAGCCGGCAGGGCCCATGAGAAGGCAGTTGACGCCGGGGAGGAGGGACTTGACTTCGGGGGTAGTCATGGTCAGAAGGCCTTCCCGCCGGCGGCTGCACGGTTCTCGAGCTTGTGGTCCTCGCGGTGCTGGTTGTACTCCAGCTTCTCCGCGATCGCCGCCCCGAGGTCCAGGCCCAGGGCCCCGCACAGGTCCCCGATGCGGATGACGGCGTCGGCCAGCTCCACTTCCAACATCTTCCGGTGTGGGAGCTTGTCGTCCATGCGGTCCTTGCGGTGGCCTTCCATGCCCTCGGAGACTTCCGAGTGGATCAGCGTGAGCTTCTCCGAAATGAGGGCGACGCCGAAGCGGGTGCGGTCGCGGGCTTCGGCTTGGAGGTCCTGTCCGGTCTTGGGGTCGTGCCACCAGCCGGCGTCGCGGCTTGCCGAGTAGGCGACGAGCTGTAAGAGGCGGCCGGCCTCGGTGATCTGCTGTATAGTTCGTTGGATCATGGCTGTTCCTGTTGTTGACTCTCGATGTAGTCCAGTTCTCGTTCCAGCTCCCACCGTAGGACTTGTTCCGGCAGGGCTTCGGTCCAGTGGGCGTCCCAGGCTAGCGCCAGTGTCCCCGCAGGCCCGCCGGTGTCATGGCTTCGACCTCGGTGACGACTGCATAGCCGAGACCAAACTTGAAACGGTCGGTCGGCCATTGGCGCAAGAGCCCACACTCGTCCGCACGCGGCATCCGGGCAGAAGAAGGCGTAGGAGATTGGACCTTCTCCGTGCTGGTTGACGTCGCGGGGGCCTCCTCGGATGGCGCTGCCGAAGGAGCGGCCTTCAATGAAGAAGTGCTGGGCGGTGGGGAGGATGAAGGGCATGACAGGCGGCGGAACTGGAGAGTAGCTGCGGGGCGCACGCCAGGAGCTAGGAATCGATCGTGAACCTCGGCTTTCAGCACACGCCAATAAGCGTCTGAGCGAGTTCTGTATTCGAGTACTGGCGCCTCCGCCCCGCGCATCATGCGCAAAGCCTCCTCCCAGCTCACCGCTTCAGGCTCGCCCGCAGCAGCCGTTCCAGCTCCCCTTCCTGCAGCCCCTCCGCCCCCGACGGGGCCTGACGGTGGTGCTGGAATTCGGGCACCGCGGCACCAGATGCGGAAGCTGGCGTCGGAGAAGTTATGGAGAGCTGTGAGGCTGACGCAATCGCCGCCGACGCTCCAGCTGTTGCGCTGCTCGTCGAGCACCCCTCCGTGATCGGCGAGCCAGTTGATGCGGTCTGTGATGCTGCCTCGTGTCCCCATGATTGCTCCCATTCGTTGACTGTCAACTCCCGCCTTGCGAGCGGGTCCCAGACGCGTTGTTCCATCCTCACCGGCAGCCACGCGTCCGCGTCTTGCGACTTGCAGATGCTCGTCAGAGAGCACCCGCCGTAGCTGCCGCAGGCCTCGCCCATGTCGTAGTCCCACCAGCCGGACTCCCAGCATTCCTGCATGCGGCGGAGGTCGCGGATGGTCTGCCGCTCCCACCGCTCGATTTCCCAGGGCGTGCGGTAGGTTGGGGCTTCGAGGGTGTCGTACTTGGTCTTGAGGATCGACACGCCGCGGACGATGGCGCCGGCTGCGTGAATCCCGACCCGCGCCGCGGCCCAGACGTACCCGGTGAACTGGCCACGCATCTCCCACTGCCGGGACCACGACGCACCGAGAGCGGAGGTTGTCTTCTCGTCCACGACGTAGACCCCGTCGAGGTACTCTGCCACGAGGTCAGCCCGGCCGGTGTACAGGACGGGGTCGCCGGTGACGGGGTGGCGGAAATCCAGCGGCTCGGCGAACGAGAACTCGATGCCCCTGCGGCCGTTGGCGTAGGTAATCGGGACCATGCCGTCCTGACCGAGGGGGTAGCGCTCGAAGTAGAACTGGAGTGCCCCGAGCGTGCGTTCGAGGGACTTGGCGGAGTCCGCGGGGCACTCGAAGTCGCCGTAGGCCCGGATCAAGGCGTCGAAGCCTGCGGCTTCTGCCATACTCGCATTGCCCATGATGTCGGGGCCGTTAGGGTCTCCGTTGCGCTTGTACCAGTCCGGCTCGAAAAAGGCCTTGCGCGCGACCTCGATGCCCTTGGCAAAAGCCCCGCCGGCGACGAGATGCACGGATTCGGCCTGCGGCTTCCAGTGCTGGATGTACGTGCGGAAGAACTTCTGCGGGCACGAACGAAAGGCCGCCATCATGGTGGAATCGACGGCGTGGGGGAACATGGGGCGGACTTGGGTCATGGCCTGCTCCCCGACCAGCCGATGGATTGCAGCTTGCTAATCGCCTCCTGCATGACCATGCGCTTGCGCTGGTGCTCGGCGTCCATCTCGGCAAGCTTTTGCTGGCAGGCCTTGAGGGAGCCGTTGAGGATGTCCTTGTGGGACAGCTCGATGCGCATGCCGACGGTAGTGGTGCCGAGCTTGACCCAGCCGTAGGTTTCCATGCCGGTGTCTTCGGGCTCGCCGCTCACAACGACCTGCTGGAAGAACTCCGCAGGGTTGTCCGGGTTGAGGGTCAAAGCCGCGGCGGGGTTGGACAGCCACAGGCCGCGGACACAGTTTACGATCATCGGAAATCTCCTGCAATAAGCGCAGCAGGAACGCTGCCGCAAGCCACCTGTCACGAGGCTTGCTGGCAGGGCTCAGTTGCCCGGGAAGCACACGTACTGCTGCTCAGGCTTGTCCTGACGACTTCTATGAATCCAGCCATCTGGGCGAGGGGCGCAGGCTTTGATGAGATTGACTTCTTCCACTTCCAGAAGAACCATCTCACTGAACTTTTCGTAGATTACCGGCAAATTCCCGTCAAAACTTTGCAGGTGCTTAATGAGTTCAGCAACAGTCATCTCACATCTCCTTCGGTGCGGCCCTCAGGGCTCAAAACCCCGTCATCTTCAGCTGCGCCAGCAACGCATCGCTATCGATGTCCTTGTCCGCCGCCTTCGCTGCCTTCGTGGTCTTGGCCTTGGTGCTCGTGGTCTGCGCCCGGGTGCGGTCCCCGCGGAGGAGCTGCAATGCCCGGCGGAGCTGCTCCACGGAGGCGGTGCCGTCGCGGGCCAGGGCGCGGTACTCGGCGATGGTCATCTGGGTTTCGGGGCTGATCATGGTTGGGTCCTTGGAGTGAAGCGGGGGTTCAACATGCGCGGATTATGATTGATTAACCCACGTGTGTCAATGCCCACGACGGATTACTTAACCTTTCCTTGAGGCTTTGGCCTCTGACAGAGCCTGCAAGTCTGCAAGCAGCTCGGCATTCCCCGCGATGCACTCGGCTGCAAAGCGGTAGCGGGTCCAGCGCATCGGGGCGTCATCGTCAATGATCTGACACAGTACCCAGGCAATGCGGTCTGTCCGGCTGGCGGTCTCTTTGTTGTAGGGTTCGTAGTTCATCGCGCTCACCCCAGGTACAATTTCGTCGTCGGCCGCGAGCACGCCACGTACAGGCACCGATACGCCTCCTGCCGGTTCCGGTTCAGCAGGATGTCCCGATAGTCCACCAACGCGGTGTGATACGTACTCCCCTGCGCCCGGTGCGCCGTGATCGCATAGGCGTGGCGGACCCCGTGGAAGGCCTCTTTGAGCGCCCAAAAATCCCGCCAACGCTTCGAGGCGGCGAGGGCGTTGCAATCGGCCTCGAAGCGCGCGGCATCCACCGGGTTGAGCACGAAGGCTGTCACCGTCCGGTTGTTGTCATCGAGGGTGATGCCCAGGCGGATCGCCTGATACTCGGGGTAGACCGGATGCTCGCAGTAGCTCACGGTCATGACCTCGCCCTCATCATCCGTCTTGGCCATTGGGCGGTCGTCCAGATCCATGGCCGGTCCGGTGAACAGCACGCGGTCGCTGACGATGAACGGTACGCGGGACTGCTCGGCGCCGAAGATGACCTTTCGGGCCTCGCGGTTGTACTCATCGACCTTGACGTTCCGCCATGCAATAGCCTTGGAGCCGTTGGCCTTGGACAGGTTGCCGACTTCGGCCTCGTGGCGGAGTTGCTGGAGCCAGCGGGCTTGGCTCACGGAGTACACCCCGCCGTTGTCATCGAAGTCCGATTCGAGCCGGCAGGTCGGTGCGAAGTGGTCCACGACCTGGCGGATGCGGGTGACGAGGGTCAGGATCTGGTTGTCGTGGCGCATGACCTTGGACAGACGGGACGAGGGAGCCTGCTCGTCGAACTCGCCAAGTTTCCAGATCGGACTCTGCTTCTCCCCGACCGGCGGCAACTGCGCGGGGTCCCCCATGAACAGGAACTTGATGTTGTAGTCCTGCGCCGCCTCGCCGATGTACTTCATCAGGACCTGCCCGACCATCGAACCCTCGTCCACCACGACGATCTTGTACACGCTCAGGTCGAGCTGATCCTCGTCGAACTTGTCTCGGCCCTTGAGCTCCTTGACCTCGCCATTGGCGACCATCTGCAGCCCGAGCAAGCTGTAGATCGTCGCACACTCGGGCCTGTACGTGTCGTTGGTCAGCGTCGCGCGGAGGACCTTGACCGCCTTGTTCGTCGGCGCGGTGAAGCACATCCGGCCGCGGACCTTGTCGATCAGGGCCTTGCACGTGAAGGTCTTGCCCGTGCCGGCGAAGCCTTCGAGGACGAAGAACGGTGAGCCGGTGCCTGCGGGTGCGTTGGCCCAGGCTTCCATGGCTTCGAGGGCTGCGCGCTGCTCGTCATTGAGGGTGAAGGTGCCGCCATGCTGGGTGATGGTGGTCGGCGACTGGGGGGTGGTGTTAGATTCCATTAGGTACCTGCCAGTTGTTTCAGTTGTTTGTATAAAGTGGGGTGCGCGAAGATCCCTTGCGGGGTCTGCCACGCACACGGCTTGCGCTCTTCAACACGGATGACGCGCCAATTCCGCCGGCGCTTGCGGATGGGGGATTGCTGCGGAACCCACCGTACAATGACTTCGACGCAAAGGTCGTTGCAGTAGACGTTGATGCCGTTGAAGGTAAACACGTCAGCATCCATTGCCGCACTTGGGGCAGTCTTCTGATTGCCCTTCGACGGGGGTGTAAGGGTGATTGCAGCGCTTGCAGCAGTGAGTGTGCTCTTCAGCGGCGGTGTGTCGTCGGTCCAGATGCTCCCGCAGCAGCCGCTCCACCAGCCGTGCCCACGCACCATGCGGCACGCGGCCTTCCAGCTCGGAATACAGCTCCAGCTCCACCCGAGCGACGAGGTCTTCCGGGAGGCTGATGTTCTTGAGGACAGGTCGGATGACCTTGGGGGGTTTACCTCGGGGCATGAAGGGCTCCTGGTTAACGGGTTTGAAGGTGGGGGTCCACGCCGGCGACGCAGAGGTCGCAGGGGAAGGCGAGGGGGGTGCCGTGGGGGCAGGTACTTGCGCCGCCCGCAGTGTCGGTGCCAGCAGTGCGAGCGGCGCGCAGCATGTCCTCGACTTCGGAGATGCACTCCGCTTTCGTCAGGCTGTACGGGTTGGCGTTCAACCGCTGGATGACGCGTAATAGCATGTCCGCTCCCCCATCCCCCACGGGCCGGGATGCCCGGTCGGCTAGGGCATAGGCGTGCATCTGGTCGGCGGTGAACAGCGGTTCAACCAGATCCGGCCCAAGCAGCGACGAAACAACATCGCGGCATAGCGTGGGCTCCGGCAACTCCGGCAGTCGCTGGAAATCACGCAGTTCATCCGAGGATCGAAAGCCCATCGCCTGTAGGTCTGCATCGTCTCTGCTCATCGGTCAGCCTTTCGTCTGGTCGGGTGTGGGGGCGGCGGCAAGCATGGCGCGGTACATGGCATCAGCGACAAGCCGGCCGGCCGGGAAAATCTGGTCCAACATCTCTTGCGTCGGCTCGACCGGCACCAGCACCCACCCCGCCCGCTCTGCCTGCGCCACCGGGGCGGCTTGCGGGGCATTCAGCGCACGGTCGGCTGCGATGGCTGCGCGCATTGCTCGGCGCGGGATGAACCTACAGCAGTCGGGATGTTCGTTGGCGCGCACGATGGCGGCCAGTTCGTCGTCGCTCAGATCAGCCATGCTTCGGTTCTCCGGTGATGCCGAGGGCGCGCTCAATGGCGCGCGCTAGGGAAAAAACGGCTTGCGAACGCAATTCCGTGATGCTGTATGGCCCCGACTCGTAGCACAGTGCGAGGTAGATCGTCGGGTTGTCGGCAGCAATAGGGACGATTGCTGTCTTGATCTGTTCTTCCGTCAGCGGCACCGCCTGCGCTGGTGTGGGCTCAGCTTCAGGGCTGAGGTCCTCCACCACATCATTGCCGCAGAAAGGGCATTCGCCAGTTGGCGCCGCCCACCAGTTCCGCGAGCACCGATGGCACAGCAGATGTTTTTCCGCCCGCTCTGTTGCCTGCGCTGGTGCGGGCTGCGATGGGGCGGCATCTACGCGATAGTTCAGATGCTTTGCCGTGTCGATGCCAAACAGGTGCTGCATTAACCGCGCGGCGGTTTCGTTGGCCACACGATGCGAGACCCGCGCGCCGTCCATGATTGGCATGGCAAGGTTGCAGTGCCAAGACCACGCATAGTCGGGGTCATCCTTCAGCGCAGTGGTCAGAAGCTGCATCGCATGCGGCGCAGGGTCGGTCGCTGGTACGGGCTGCGATGGGGCAGGGGGTGCGGCGAGGGCGGCAAGTCGGCGGTACTTCTCAGGCGTGTCGTGTCCGTCCCACGTTCCGGCGTAGGGTGGCAGATCGGCAAACAGATAAGCCTGCGAGTCGTGGAAGTGCCACGATGCTTGCCCGGTAGGAAGGTCGATATAGACACAGCCGTGCCAGTCTTCGGACCATCCTTCGATGGCCGTGCGCGCCACACCGGACGGAAAGCACTTCGCCAGCGCGGCGACTACTTGGTTCCGCTCCAGATACGCCGCGTCCTTTCGAGCCTCCATGTCTCGCAGTTCCGCCTCCCCCGCAGCAGGGGAGGGGGCGAGGCTGGCGCGGGCCCAGTCCCGCAGCTGTGGAAACTCTCGCTTCCACGCTGCCAGCGCCGCTCCCGCCTCCGCAGCCCTTGCGGTCGGCGCGCCTTCGTCATTCACTTCCCGTTCGGGATCGTTGCTGTGCATACATCCTCCTTGTCATCGTACGATTGACCGTGCTGAGCGCACTCCAGCCGGCGGGCGTCCTCGTAGTCCCACCGCCCGGTGATACCGAAGGCGGCAATGGCTACGAGGATCAGGAGCATCACGAGCCACAGTGGCATGGACTCGGGGTGCAGGTCGAGGGGGTCGCGACGGGTCATACCCGTTCCCCCAGTTGAAGTTGCTTCTCCGCCCACCGTTCCAGTGCGATTTCCAGCAGCTGCCCGGCGTACTTGCCGATGCGGGTGGTGTTGCCTTGGGGGGCGCGCCAGAACTCTACGATGGTTACTGGAAGCCAGCCTTGCTCTGCAAACAACGCGGCGTCGGAGCAGCCGGGGCCGCCATCGGCCTGGTTGAACCCCCGACCGTTTTCATGCTTGGTCGTACGGGCTTGCCGCTCGTCCTCGGTCTGCCGCTTCCACAGCGCGACAACCGCCCGCCCGACGGCCTTGTCGTTGCAGGCGAGGAGTTCGATGATGGACTGCTTGGAGGGTGTGCCGCCGGTTCTCATCTCAGCTCCTTTGTGTAAAGTGGCAGCGCATCCATGCGCCGGAATGCGACTTGCTTGACCCCGTACACGACCTTGTTGTGCTCGACCCAGTACGCCTTGACAACGAACCCATGCCGGCGGAGCAGGCGCTTTACTGCGCGGCGGAAAAACCAGGCGTCAAGCTGCGCGAGGCTCCAGAAGCCGGAGAAGTAGTCCTTGTGGTCGTGGAAGCGGAAGTTGGGCTGCCCGTCGTCGTACATTGTCGGGTGAGCTGTACGCTCACACCAGAGACAGTCCAGCTTGAAGTGGCTCTGATAGGGGCCTTTACCGTTCTGATCCTCCACTCGAAAGATGACTGGCATTGTCAGCTCTCCCACCCATACGCATCGTCCATGTCCCAGCCCTTCCCCGTCGCGCAGGCCGTGCACATCGGCACCTTGCACTCGCGGATGGCGACCTCGTTGTTCAGTGCGGCGTCAGCCGTCTCGACCCGGCGCCAGCGCTGGGAGAACTGCAACGTCCGGTGGACCTCGCGGGCGAACAGGCCCTGAAACAGGCTCGTCTCGGTCCCGCAGTCGCAGGTGAAGTTGTGGAACAGTGCGACGTTGGCGACCTGCTCCCACTCGCGGCGGGCCTCCCACTCGGCGATGCGGGCAGCGTCCTCCGCGCGTTCGGCGGCGGTGCCGGTCCCGCGCTTGAGACGTTCACGGGCGGCGGCGGCGGCGGATTGCTCCCGCGCCTCGCCCATGGACTCGGCCAGCAGCGCGTCGAGGGCGGCGAAGCCCCCGGACTGTGTGTTGTCGGGGGCGGCGGTCATGCGGCGAGCCTTTCTTTTGCGGCGTCTTTGACTTTCTGGTCAAACTCTGTCTTGTCCACCGCGGACAGTTTTTCTTCGAGGGGACGCCCGTAGCACAGGATCGAAATGTGCGTGACGAGAAAATCTACTTCACGCTCAAAGGCACTGCGTTTTTTGACTGTGTTGATGTTGCTCATGACCCCAGCACCTCCCGCATGGCGGCCACCAGCTCGTCGGCCTCGCGCCGGTCGGCCAGGAGGGCTTCCAGGCGGGCTTGCGCCTCGTCTCGGATGATGCCCTCGGTGCGGTTCGCCGGGCGGATGGCCTGGGCCATGTCCAGGCTGGCGATGATTTCCGCGAGGGCGATTGCCATGGGGGCAAGCTCCGGGCGGGTGAGGGAACGGAGGCGGACAACCCGCTGACCGTCGATGCGCTCGACCGGACGCGGCGCCATGAGGGCGACGAGGGAGGGGGGCAGGCTCATGATTGAGGCTCCTACATGTGCGCGGCGCGGGGGACCATCCCCCTCGTCCGACATCACACGCGGATTATGATTCATTAATCCACGCGCGTCAACCCCGGCCCGCCAAGTACAATGCCCCCGGACACATCACTGCATCCGGGGGCAAGGGGCTCTTGCGGCGCCAGGGCGGGCCAGCCCTGTTCCGGCTCTCCTATGCAGGGAGACCCCCTACCGATTCACCATCCACAGGCACCCGTTGTTAAGGGATGCTGGCGTCAGGTCCTTGGTGGGCTCCTTGGACATCCGCCATGCTGCAGCAGGGTACCTCACGGGTCTATGCGGGGAAGAGAGGCGCCCCGGCTCACGCCGGTTTCTGCTCTTGCACTGCCTGCTCCAAGGCCCCCGGCTTCCGCTCCAGCCGGAATGGGCACTTGGAATCCGTCAGCAACACGCTCGCCACTGCAGTCGGGCTCGATGCCTTGAGCCAGTTGAGGTGCGGGTGCCCCTCCAACCACAGGGCGAGCAAGTGCCGGTCGTCGTGAAGCCGGGCCTCGGCTTCCGACTCGCAGAGCGTGCCGTCATCGGCACGCCAGCGGAGGACCTGCTCGGCCATCGCCTTGGGCTCGGTCAGACCGGAGCGGGTTCGGCGTCGGCAGCCGGGGCGGCCGCGGACGCCCCGCCCACACCGGCCATCGCCTGGGCCAGCAGCGCATCCGTATCGATCGCCGGGCCCTTGGCCACGGCCTTCGCCGCCTTCTCGGCTTCGAGGCGCTCGACGATCGGCTTGACCTTCGGGTTGTTGCGCAGGGCGATCTTCTCGGCCTGGGACTTGGCCTTGAGGAACTCCTTGATCTGGCCGATGGTCTGGCCGGTGAACTCGACGAGGGCCTTGGCCAGGACGCTGACGCCGGCCATGCCGTTGCCTGCCGCATTCGTGGCGTTCCACTCGCCGGCGTTCAGGCGGTCCATCAGCTCGTCGATGGCGAACACGCAGTCATCGATGTCCGCGTCGCCGCCGTCCTTGCCCTTCAGGCCGGCGATGTGGTCACCCAGCTTCTGCTCGGCACCGTGGGCCGCGAACTTGAGCAGCAGGGCCGAGGGGATGGTGAACACCCGGAACTCGCCGTTGACGAAGTCCAGGCGCGTGGTCACGGTGCCATCGGCCCCGATGGTCGAGGACTTGAGCAGCCGGCGCTTG
>CAZBXF010000036.1:0-4257 GCA_964495635.1 uncultured Phycisphaeraceae bacterium | reverse complement strand
CATCCGCGTCATCGACTACATGGGCGACGACAGTGCCATCGTCCATCTTGACGGTGTTGACTTGGGGTTCGGCCTTGGCCATGATGCGTTCTCCAGATGTTGTGGGCGGGTTGCCCGGGGGTTGATCGCCTGGGGGAACCTCCCCGCGGCGCGAAACCATTATCGGTGGGGCTACCCGGGTCGTCAATGGGGGTCGTGCGAAATTGTGTCAAGTCTTCACCGACCCCGGGCGTGCCAACCCGGCCCGGTCGATGGCCTCGGCCAAAACTACTTGTGCGGTCGCCTCGGCGGTGGCCTTGGCTCGCTCGTCCAGTCGCGGGGTGAGGCGCATCTGCACGCGAGGGCCTTGGCGCCGGAAGCTCGGCCGGACTGTGCGGAGCACCGGGTGCAGGGCTTGTCGCGTGGCCTCGCGTGCCCATGCTCGGCCTTGAACGACGATCCGCTCTGCAGTCGCCTCATCCTCGGCCATGAGTAGGTCGATCCAAGGCGAGGCTGACGCGCCCGTGAAGCCGGCTTGGGCTAGGAAGTCCAGCCCCGTGCGGTAAACCCCGAGGTACGCCCCAAGGGGCTTTGGTTTCGCCCAGGGCATCAGCGCTCCCCTTCCCCGCCGAGGTACTTGTGAAGGGCGTCCGGTGCCGAGGGCTTCGTCGTCGCGGCGTTCGCGGCAATGGCATCTGCAATCCGGTCGGCGATGTCCGCCAGGACTTCCCGCGGCGAATCGACCTTCGGCGTCGGGGCGCCCCCAGCTCGAAGTGCCTCCACCACCAGCAGGTTCATCGGGTCAAGCTCTTTCGGCCGGAAGGTCAAGCCCACGGGTTCGCGCCCCACGGCCATGCTCATGCCTTGGATGAGATCCAAGTGCGCCTGGAGTTCGGGGTGCGCGTCCAGGTCCCGCCGAAACCGCGCGGCCATGGCGTAGCCCTTGGTTTGCAGCCCCTTGGCCACTGCCACGGTCGGGCACGGGATGAAGAAGCTGCCCCGCTCCCGACCGGCCTTGAATGCGGCCAGTAGATTCGCGTCGTGGGGATGGTACTGATACATGGCGGGGGATGCTCCGATGGTTAAGTCATGAGTGGCGGGGCGCAAACCGTAACCCGGCCCGCGCCGCCCCGGAGTGTCCCCCCGACCGGCCCAGGGGGCAACCCCTCAGCCACCCGTTCCGGCCCGTCCTAGGCCCGTTTAGGTCCCTGCATGGCCCCGTCGTGTTCCGTTGAACCCCCCGTGTTTTCGTATCGGCGAACCCCCACCCTCCCCCTCCCGACCCCTGCTCTACTGTATCAGTAAAAAAAAATATTCGGATGGACGGAGAGAGGGGCTGTGCGACCGGGGCGGGGGGTTCGTCAACACGAAAACACGAGGGGGGCTGGGCACCACGACCGGAACAGGCGCGGGTGAGGGGTAGAGCGCGTGGATTAATGGGGGTTAATCGGCGCGGATTGAACCATCAGGCGGGGTAGGGTGCGACAGGCATGAAAAAACCCGCCTGAGCGGGTTCTATGGGGGTTGGTGGGCGGGCCTAGCGGGCGACAAGGTCAGGCCAAAATGGACCGGGGCAGCCGGCGCTACGGGGGGCGCCACAGATTTTGCACTTGCCCTGACGGAGATGGGCGGGCATGGCTGCAATCGACTCGGCCAGCAGGGCATCGAATTGATCATGCCCCTTCCCGGTCGGCGCGTCCGCACGGCGCCGGAGTACGCGGCCGGGCTTGGGGGCGCCCGGTGGCACGGCAACGGCCGGAGGGGCTGGCGGGGGGACCACGGACACAGCCGGGGGCGCGGGTATGACCGCGACGACAGGCGCCTGGGCCGGGATGGCCGATGCCCCGAGGTCGGATGCCACGGGCCGGGCCAGGAGGGCCGTGAACAATCCGTCCGGCTCGGCCCGGGCTTCGGGCTCGGACAGGCGGGCCGGGCGGCCCAAGAGGTCCGCCATGAGGTCGGCCCCCGTGGCATAGGCTTGGGCGACCGCGGCCCCGGTCCCCGTACGTTCGTTCATCGTGCTCATGGCTCAGCCCTCGCGTGTGCGTGTGTGCGTGCGCAGGGGCATGCCCCCGCGCGTTCCGTTCGTGGCGTCAGGCCCCCATGCGGGCTGCCATGGCGGCCGCCAGGAGGGCCTCCGTGTCGATTCCCGCCGACACGGGCTTGTCGGCCTCATCGCGCAGCCGGTCGATGATGACCTTGATTTTCGGGTTCATCCGGAGGGCGGCGCATTCCTGCTTGGTCCGGGCTGCGAGCCACACCTTGGCGTCCGCCACGGGCTGGCCGAGGAATTCCGCCATGGCGCGGGCAAGAAGCCCGCCCTCGCGATTGCCGCCCTCGGCGCGGCCCTTGTTCCAACGACCCTCCATCAGCCGGGTGTGGACCTCCAAAACGGCCGCCTTTTTGTCGGCGACGGTGGCAGACCGGCCCGTCTTGGTATCCCGGGGCAGGGCGGCCGCATCGACCAGTTTTTGCTTGAGCCCATGCACCTGGGCTTCGTATTGCATGGCATCGGTCAGCTCGGCACACATAACGGTGAGCGTGGTGGCGTCGCCGAAGGTGAGCAGCAGGCCCTCGGCCATACCCTCTGCGTCGCGGATGATGGTCGCGTCGATGGCGGGCAGGGGCTTGACGTTCGCGGCATCGGCAGCCGCCTGGGCCATCTCGGCGCGCTCCAGGATGTTCGTGGGGGTGAGCGCGGGCAGGTTGGTTTCGGTGTTCATGGTGTGTTGTCCTCATCGTGACATCCCGGGATGCGCCGGGTCGCACCCCTACCCCATGCAGGGTCCGTGCCACCCCATTTTCACCCAGGCATGCGGCTTTTACACCACACATTGCGACCATTTTCGTCACATCTTGGGCGCAAAATGTCACATTGTGACCATTCTCGTCACCCCCTCTGCATGTACCATGCCAACACGCTCCAGGCCCGGATGTTGCAGTCCCCGTTGAGGGGCCTTGGCGTCGCCGTCTTGGCCCATCCGCCTGCAGCCCAATGCCTTGACGGACCCGGGGGTGGGTCTGCGGCAGGCGGGGGGCTCGGGTGGCGAGGGTTTAGGCGCATTCCCCAGCCACACGCCACGCCCCATTTCCCCCTCCCCTTCTCCGCCTGAGGCTCCGACTACGATGGAAAGGCAGTTGGGGGTGGGAAAGTTGCGCCCCGCCGGTCGGAACTGCGCTTCGAGGGGACTCCCAGAGGGGTGTCAAGGAAAAATCCGGGCAGAATCCGTGGGAAAACCACGTGGATTACTCATTATTAACCCGCGTGGACGCGCGCACGCGAGGGGCCTGTCGGAGCGCCCCTGAGCCCTTGCTGCAACTCGCCGGAGCCGGGATCATCGGGGCTCAACGCCCTTTGGGAGAGCAGTTATGTCCTCGCCGCTTGTCGGAACCGCATCCGCAGCCCCGAGCATCGATCGGGTCCGCTACACGCACGACGCGATGATCGACTTCATCTTGGCAAATCCCGCCGCATCGCAAGGGGAAATCGCCAAGGTCTTCGGCTACACACAAGCCTGGGTGAGCCGCGTCATCAACTCGGACGCCTTCAACAAGCGGCTGGCCGAGCGGAAGGACGACCTGATCGACCCGACCATCATCATGACGGCGGAAGAGCGACTGCGAACCCTCATGGTCACCGCGACGAACAGGATCCAAGAAAAGCTGGAGCAGCCGCTGGCCCAGGCCGGGGTGGTGGATACCGCGCTCAAGGCACTGGACCTCTCCACCCGAGCGCTAGGCTACGGTGCCCGGCCACAGAACGTCGCCCTGCAACAGAACTTCGTCGTGGCCATGCCGGCAAAGGTGCAAAGCCCGGAGGCCTGGGCCCAGATGGGCAAGGATGCCGGGGCTGGTGCGGGGGCGCGGCCGATGCAGATGGTGGAAGAGGTCAAGGCGGCATGAGCATGAAGCTTCGTCCCGTTCCGAACTGGCGTGTGGTCATGCGCCGGTCGTACTCCTTCACGCTGGCAGCCCTTGCGACCCTTGTCGGCGTGGGTGCGGCGTTGCAGCCCCTGATGCCGGCACTGATTCCGTACCTGGCGCCAGAAACGGCTGTGGGGGCGATGACCGTGCTGGCGGGACTGGCCGCGGTGGGGCGGCTGATGGACCAAGGGCTGGATAAGTCCCCGCCGCGGCCCAAGCCGTGAGCTTCCCCCAGTCTGGCATCCTCCAGGAGGCCATCCAGAAGATCATCTGGGAGCCCCAAGCCGGGCCCCAGACCCTTCTCATCCAGTGCCCTGTCTTCGAGGTCTTCTTCGGAGGCGCGCGGGGCGGGGG
>CAZBXF010000035.1:16088-22736 GCA_964495635.1 uncultured Phycisphaeraceae bacterium | reverse complement strand
GCCGCTACCTGCATCGTTTCCGCGAGCACGTTCACTCCTTCGGGCACGCAGCGCAGGGCCGCGGATGCGAAGCAGCTGCCCTCATCGGAGCAGGCGTCGGGGCCGCTGGAGACGCAGGAGACGAGGCTGCGGGCCGCGGCGGCGTTCGCGGGAAGCGACTCGACAGGGCCCTGCATCGCCAGGACAAAGCGAAGCTCGCCGCCACCGCCGCATCGCCGCGCGAGCGCGGCACTGACAAGTTCGCCGCGACCAATCTCCTCGAGCGGACGGCCATCGGTCCAGACCACGGGTGAGAAGACGGTGCAGTCGCAGCCCAGATCGATCGAATCACCTTCGCCGCCGAAGACAGCGAGGAGCACCGTGGCGTCGCCAGTGGTGGGCATCGGGACGTCCCGGGCCGAAGCCGCGGCGATTTCAACGGGGCGGATGTCGGACTCGCGGGGCACCACCACCACCCCGGTGGGCGCGCGGTGCACACCTGCCACCGGCAGTTCCGACTGGCTGCCGGGCTGCGGCACGGGCTGGAAAGATGGGATCGCAACGATCGCAACCGCCGCGGCGGCGGCAAGGGCGCCCAGAACCCCGGAGACCGCGACGAAACGCCCCCAGCCCGACCGGCGCGTGGCCGTGACCGTGACCATGCAGCCGGCTGCCTCGGCAAAGGCGTCGGCCTCGTGGGCCATCGTCACGAGCTCGCGAAGGTTCGCTTCGGAGTGTCCGTGAGCGCCCGGGCTCTGCTCGGCGGAGATATCGGCGTGTGGGTCGGTCATGGGGTAGCTCGTTGGGTTATTCGCGGGCGGCGGGGGTGCGCTCGGCGGAATCTGGCGGAATTCCGCGGACGCGGGCGGGGGGCTCCCCAGGCCACAGGCCAGCCCGCCGGAGCATCGAACCGAGTTTTTCGAGGGCGGTCCTGCGGGCGGTGTGGGCTGTGCTTGGCGAGACACCCAGCCGCAGCGCGAGGTCACGGTCGGTAACGGCTTCGCCGGTCGCGCGGAGGGCGGCACGCTCCCGTTCCGTGAGGCCCTCCGACGTGGGGTCGCTCTGGATGGGAGCGAGGGCACGCCTGATGAAGTCGACCGCCTCGGCTGTCCGGGCGAAGTCGGTGGCACGCTCTGCGTCCGTGATGTCGACACCCAGCGATTCGATGGCCTGGGTGCGGGCGTCGCGCGTGCCACGCGAGCGGAGATGCTGGAGCCAGACGTTGCTCGAGACCGCGTAAACGAAGGTTGAGATGGCGGACCGGCTGGGGTCATAGGTTCCGGCACGGCAGGCCTGCCACACGGCAAACCAGACCCGCTGGGAGAGATCATCAGCGAGGGAGGCGTCAGCACCGCGCTCGCGCATGAAGCGGCGGACGATCGCATCCAGTCGTCGGTGCACCTCGTCGAAGACGGCGCGTTCGCCAGACGCCGCGGCCTCGCTGAGCTCGCGCAGCGAGAGCGATGGAACCTCGCGGGCCATTCCAGGGCGCGTGCGACGTGCTTTGCGCGTGTCGTCCATCAGGGGGCTGCAGCGTGGGCTGGGGTTCTTCGCGGCAGAGGCGGCTGCGCTCGATCGCGACTACTTCATCGAGCGGGTAGAGCGGGCCGGGTCCAGCCGGATCGTCTTCGTGGCCACGTGGGTCTGGTCCGTCAGCGCGTCCGAGAAGCTGACGCGTAGGACGAGCTCGCCTGTCTCGGGCACGGGCTGGCCGGGCTCGATCTCCACGACGTAGGAGGGGCTCGTAAGGCCGGATCGATAGGCCTCCCGAAGCTCGCCGGGCGAGAGGGTCTTGCGTCCCAGCATCAAGCCCGGGAGTGGGCCCGACTCGGGTGATGCCTGCGCCGTGCTTCCCGGCGTCAGCTCGGGGAGGACCGAAGCCTCAACCGTGAGCGTGCCGACGGCCTGCGTGAAGCGGGCGCGGCCGTCCAGCGGCGTCAGGTCAAAGCGGACGAGGCGTGGCGACCGTGTGGCGTCGTCAATCCCGGAGAGGATGCCGAACTCGATTCGGGTGATGCGCGGCATGGCCTCGAGGACGGCCGGATCCATCGCTGCCGTCCGCGAACGCTGGGACTCGGCAAGCTTGACGCGCAGCTCGGCCTTCTCGCCCTCTGCGCGTTCGAGGTCGCGCCGGAGCTCAAGTGCCTCGCGGCGCAGGCGGTCGTTCTCGGCGCGGCTGGTGGAGGCGCCCCCGACGTTGCAGCCCTGCGTCATCACCAGGGGGAGGCAGAGGAGCGTGAGCCACAGGCGAGATCGGAGAATGGTCATGCGCGAGTGTACGGGTAGTCACGGATGACAACGCAGCCCCGGGACCGGGCCCGGGGCTGCTGGGGGTAGTGCTGCTGGCCGGGCGAGGTTCGCCGGCCGCTGATCATTCGGATCACTCGCCCTCGGCCGGCCGCGTGGTCTTCATCACGGGCATTCGGGTGAGGACCTTGTCCACGAGGCCATAGGCGGCCATCTCCTGGTCGTCGAGCCACTTGTTGCGGTCGCAGTCCTTGGCGATCGTGTCGATGCTCTTGCCGGTGGCTTCAGCGTAGATCTGGTAGATGCGGTCGCGGATGCGGAGCATCTCCCGCGCCTCGATCTCGATGTCGGTGGCCTGACCCTCCATGACGCCCGAGAGGAGCGGCTGGTGCATCAGGTTGCGGGAGTTGGTAAGGGTGTAGCGCTTGCCCTTGGTGCCGGAGACGGAGATGAGGCTGCCCATTGAGGCGGCCTGCCCGATGATGTAGGTCGCGACATCGGGCTGGATGAACTTCATCGTGTCGATGATGCCAAGGCCAGCCGAGACGCTGCCTCCGGGGCTGTTGACGTACATGTGGATGTCGTTCTTGGGATCCTCGTTGGCGAGGAAGAGGAGCTGGGCCACGACGAGGTTCGCAAGCTCGTCGTTGATGGGCCCCCCGACGAAGATGATGCGGTCCTTCAGGAGGCGCGAGTAGATGTCGTACGAGCGCTCGCCCTTGCTGCTCTTCTCGATGACAATTGGGACAAGGTATCCAGACATGGGAGATCCCTTTGAAGGCACTGGGCACTAGGCACTTGGCACTAGGGCAAGGCGCCGGAGTCACTGACCATTCGAGTCCGTCAACGTCTGGGCATCCGTCTTTGCATTCATGCGGCCCTAGTGCCCAGTGCCTAGTGCCTGTTCCACTCACCTCACGCCGGGGATGACGTTCGCCGCGGCCTTGGGAGGCTCACTGAGAACCTCGTCGACGAGGCCGTATCGCTGGGCTTCCTCGGCGGAGAAGTACCTGTCGCGTTCGGCGTCGCGGAGGATGTTCTCCACGGCCTGGCCCGTGTGGTGCGCGATGATCTTGTTGAGCTCCTGCTTCATCTTGATGATCTGCTCGGCCTGGATCCGGATGTCCTCGGCCTGGCCTGTGATGCCGCCGTAGGGCTGGTGGATCATCACCTTGGCGTGCGGCAGGATGTACCGCTTGCCCTTGGCGCCGGCGGTCAGCAGGACCGCGCCGCCCGAATACGCCCTGCCCAGGCAGTAGGTGGAGACGGGCGAGGAGAGGAACCGCATGGTGTCGTAGATCGCGAGCGTGTCATCAACAGCGCCGCCGGGCGAGTTGATGTAGAGGTTGATCTCGGCCCCGCGCTTCTGGTTCTCGAGGTAGAGCATCTGCATCATGACGCGCGCGGCCGAAGACTGGTTGATCTCTCCGATCATGAAGACGATCCGATTCTCCAGGAGGAGTTCGTCGATGGTCATCTCGCGCGTTCGCTGGTACGAGACGTTGGCGGCAGGCATGCGGTAACCCTTTGCAGGACGTTTCTTGGTCTTGAGGGGCGGACGGACGATCCGTCGGACTCAGGTTGCGGCCCGGGAAACGCCTGTCGCCAGACGCTGCCCGATCCCCTTCCATCGGCCATTCACGATGGAGGCTCATGCAAATCCGATGCCCGGACAAGGAGTGGGTTGCTGGCAGTCTCATTCGCCGGGAGACTTGGCAGGCGCCGACAGGCACCCGGCTGCGACCACAAACGGCGGGAGCGACTGCCTTTCTGGCAGCAGATGCTCGCCCGGGGGTGTCGTGGGCGTGCCGGTTGGCTGCGGCAACCGGCGAGTCAGATGGCTGGCTGAGGGTAGATTGGCGTGTGTTTGGGTGAGTTGACGCAGCGGTTGGGGCGACGCGCGGAGATCGTCGGCCCGCGGCGCGCCGGCAGTCGCGACCGCCGCGGCCTCGATGCGGGTGGCAGCTCTGGCGGCAGGCACTGAGGGGCGGCGGCGACGGATACCATCCCGCCGACGTTCCGGGGTGAGCCGCCCGCTCTTGCGCATTGGAGTGTGCGTCGTGCGCAGGCCTATCTCCGGAGTCCTCAAGGAGTTCTCGTGCCCACCGCAGTCATCAGCGACGTTCACGGGAACGCCTCGGCGCTCAAGGCCGTTCTGGCGGACATCCAGCAGCGGGGCATCACCCGGATCGTCTGCCTCGGCGACACCGTCGGCTATGGCCCCGACCCTCTGGAGTGCGTGGATCTTGTTCGTGAGAAGTGTGCCTGGACCCTTCTGGGCAACCACGACTACGGCGTGCTCTACGAGCCAACCAATTTCAACCAGGCGGCGGAGTCTTCGGCCTTCTGGACCCGGGAGCAGTTCGACCAGGAGCCGGATGTCGCACTGCGGACCACGCGCTACGACTTCCTGAACAGTCTGAAGGTACGGGTTGTTGAGAAGATCCCACCCAACGATTCGCAGGGGCCAGACTCGACGCAGGGCATCCCGCTGCTGGCGGTGCATGGCTCGCCGCGGCGGCCCATCAACGAGTACATCTTTCCCGACGACGCGGTGAACGCGCCGGACAAGCTCGAGAGCATCTTCGACCGGGTGCAGCGTGTCTGCATCGTCGGACACACTCACTTCCCCGGGGTCTTCACAGATGAACCCGACTTCTATCCCCCCGGCGAGCTGGGCGAAGGGAAGTTCACGTTCACCGATGATGAGAAGATCGTGATCAACGTGGGTTCGGTGGGCCAGCCGCGTGACTTTGACCCCCGGGCGAGCTATGCGATCCTCTACCCGACGCACGTCCAGTTCGTGCGGGTTGAGTACGACATCGACGCGACGGCCCGCAAGATCCGTGCGATCCCGCAGTTGTCGCCGTACCTGGGCGAACGCCTCTTCAAGGGGCAGTGAGCACCGGGTGGCCGCCCTACCGGGGTGCGCTCGGCGGGCTCCACCGAACCGACTCGCCGGCCGAGGTCTACCCTCCGCTGCGATGCGGGACATGGTCCGTGGTGGGGCCGCTCGTGCTGCGATAACGCCCACCTCGGCCCACCTTTGAGAAACTTCCGCCCCATCCTCTCGCCCCGCACACATTAATCTGAACTCTGTCCGTCCGGCTCCATGAGCCTCACCCGCCGATCCGGCCCACTCTCACATGCCGCAAGAAAAGAACACCACTCTCCGAATCCTGGTGCCAGTGCTGCTCGCGATTGCCGGCGTCCTGCTCGGCCTTGCGGTGTACCAAGGGCAGACCGCGGGGCGCAAGGCTCAGCAGGCACAGCTCGCTTCGACGGAGGCAGCGGGAGCGGCGACCGAGGCACCGGCCACCGTCCCTGCGGGACCCGCTGGTGGCGGGACCGATGCTGCACCCCAGCCAGCCCTGCCGGCTGGCGTGACGGCCCCTCAGGCTCCGACCAGCGCGAGTAGCGAGGCTCCTGCGGCGGCAACCAACGCCGCCTCCTCGGAGCCTGCGCGGTCGCTGGTGCTGCCGCTTGCGGCGAAGGTGACGCCCCGGCTTCCTGATGGGGTGCTGCCGCGGCCCTTTGGCGGGATTGATCCGGCCGGACCCTTCCGTCTCGAGATTGAGTTCTCGGAGACCGGCAACGGCATTCGCACGCTGCGTCTCGCCGATCACTTCACGACGATCAAGCGCGAGGCCCACGTGCTCGCGCAGCATCAGCATCCGCTGGAGCCCCCTCCGGGCGCTCCGGTGATGGCTCCCTTCGCGGCGCTGGCACTCGACATCACGCCGCCGGGGGGCGCCGTGCAGCGCGTGCTTCTGGACATTGACCGTTCGGGTGCTGGCGGCGTCATCTGGCGCGAGGTCGAGGCGACGGATGCGCGGCGGACGTTCGAGGCCACCGTGATCGACGCCGAGTCGGTGCCGGTGGCCCGAGTCACACGAACGTTCGAGCTCTCGGAGGGGTCGTTCGATCTGACACTGACGCAGCGCGTGGACAATCTCTCCTCGGTGCCGCTGACGGTGCGGTGGGTGCAGCGCGGACCAGTGGACCTTGAGCGGGAGAAGACCAACTACGGAGGCGACAAGCGTCGCCTGAGGTTCGGGTACCTGCTGCCGCCGGAGAAGGATCCTTCGCGTTCCGTGGTGGTCTCAACGGACTACCTGGACTGGCACCAGACGGTGCTGGGCAAGCGTCAGCCGATGTTCGGGGCGGATGGGCTTCCGCTGGTGGACGCCGCCGGGCAGCACTATCAGGGCTTCCCGGACGCGGTGGTGTGGCCCAACACGCGCAGCATCGACAACCGCTACCAGCTCGTGTGGGCGGCGATGACGGACCGGTACTTTGCAGTCAGTGCGCACCCGCTGGCGCCCGAGTCGGCGGTGGGGGATGCCAAGACGTTCCGCTGGGTGCAGACCATCCAGCGCGTCGTGCTCGACAAGGGCGTTGGCGAGGAGGTCATCGGCCTGC
>CAZBXF010000035.1:0-15988 GCA_964495635.1 uncultured Phycisphaeraceae bacterium | reverse complement strand
ACCATCCAGCGCGTCGTGCTCGACAAGGGCGTTGGCGAGGAGGTCATCGGCCTGCGGTTTGAGGGTGCTCCGATGGCGCTCGCGCCGGGCGCGAGCGCGGACCTCTCCATGGGCATCTACGCCGGGCCTCTCGACCGCGACAAGATCGCTGAGGAGCCGCTCCTGAAGTCGATGGGGCTCCCGGGCCTGGTGGTGTACAACTTCGGCGGGCCGTGCGGATTCTGCACGTTCACATGGCTGACGCACGCGCTGCTCGGCCTGCTCCACCTGCTCCACGACTACGTCTTCTTCGACTGGGCGATCTCGATCGTCTTCCTCGTGGTGATCGTCCGGACGATTCTCCACCCGCTCACCCGCTGGTCGCAGAAGAAGATGGCCCTCTTCGGCAAGCAGATGGGAGCGATCGGACCCAAGCAGAAGGCGCTCCAGGAGAAGTTCAAGAGCGATCCCGCCAAGCTCCAGCAGGAGACCGCCAAGCTCTGGCGCGAGGAGGGCATCAGCCCGACGGGCCTTCTGGGGTGCCTGCCCGCGTTCTTCCAGATGCCGGTCTGGATCGCCCTCTATGCGACGCTCTACTTCGCGGTTGAGCTGCGCCACCAGCCGGCGTTCTACGGGCTCTTCCAGGCGATCCAGCCCGAATCGAGCCCCTTCTGGCGGTTCCTGGGCGACCTCTCCGAGCCGGACAGATTCTTCTACTTCAATGAGTACTACAACATCCCGCTGCTGTCGAGCCTGATGGGGCCGATCCACTCGATCAATATCCTGCCCGTCATCCTGGGCGTGGTCTTCTTCATCCAGCAGAAGTACCTCACGCCTCCGACCACGATGCAGCTGACTCCCGAGCAGGAGATGCAGCAGAAGATGATCAAGGTCATGACGGTGTTCATGTTCCCCTTCTTCATGTACAACGCGCCCAGCGGCCTGGCCCTCTACTTCATCGCGAACTCTTCGCTTGCGATCCTTGAGTCCAAGTGGATCCGCTCGCACATGGAAAAGACGGGCATGCTCGATCTCGACCGTCTGAAGGCCGAGCGTGAGGCCAATAAGAAGGCGGGTGGTGGCGGCGGCTTCATGGAGCGCATCATGGCGGCGGCGCAGCAGCGGGTTGAGGCCGCGCAGGCCGCTGGCCAGAAGGGTCGCCCGGGTAGTCAGGGACCACAGGGGCGTCGGCCTGGTCGCTGATCGCGGGCACGGCTTCGCAGCATCGGAGGAGATATCACGTGGCGGATGGGCCGCGCTCTCTCCGATGCTCACGCCGGTGAATGATCTGGCTCCACGCTCTGGCGTGCGACATGATGCCCGATACCTACCAGCCACCCGCGAACGAGCCAGCCCCGACCTTTGGTCGGGCCGATACGATCGTGGCACCGATTACATGTGCGGGTCGCGGCTGCCGGAGCGCGGTCCGGCTGAGTGGGCCGCGTGCCCACGCGGTCGTGGCGCAGGTGTGCGAGGCCTTGGATCTGGGTGCGGCGGCTTTGCCGCTCGTGACACGGTCGAGATTCTGGCTCGCGCCGCGTGTTGCGCTCCCCGTGCTCGTGGCGATCTGGCGTGGACCCCGGTCGTTCACGGGCGAGGATTGTGCCGAGTTCCACTTCGCGGGCTCGCCCGCGGTGTCGCGTCGGCTGATGGGTGTTCTGGCAATGCAGCCCGGAGTTCGCGCCGCGGAGGCGGGCGAGTTCTCGGCGAGAGCGTTTCTGAACGGGCGAATGACGCTCGAGGAGGCCGAGGGCGTCGCGGCGCTGATCAGCGCTGCGTCGGAGGCTGAGCTGCGTAGCGCGCGACGTCTCACGAGCGGCGAGGCCGGGCGTGGATATGGGACAGTCGCGTCAGAGCTGACAACGCTCCTGGCACTGGTCGAAGCGGGCGTGGACTTCTCAGATCAGGAGGATGTCGTCGCCATCGGGCCCGATGAGCTTGTCGATCGGCTCCAGCGACTTGCAGACCTGTGCCGGGAGCTCGGCGGTGAATCGGGGCTGGTCCGGTCTGGGCTCGCGCGTGTCGTGCTCGTCGGTGCACCGAATGCGGGAAAGAGCACGATCTTCAACAGCATGGTTGGGCGGAAGAGGGTGGTTGAGTCGGCCATCGCAGGCTCGACGCGGGACGTGATCATTGAGCGTGTCGACCTCGCCGCAGGCTCACCCCGCCAAGGCTTGGCGCCTGAGATTGAGCTCGCGGATCTTCCAGGGCTGTTCGAGCCGGGCCCATCCGAGCATCGATTGGAGGCTCCGGAGCCGATCGCCGCGGGCGCAGCGGTGGTGGCGTCGCAGGGTGCCGCTCGCGATGCGCTCTCGAACGCTGACATGATCCTCTGGTGCGATCCAGCCGGGCGATTTGACGCTTCGGCACACTGGCTTGGACTCGTCGGCAGTGAAGTGGTCGTGGTAAAGGTCCGGACCTTCGCCGACCGGCCCCTGCCGGTGGGCGTGCCTGATCGCTCCGAGATCGCGGTCTGCGGCCTTGATCCAGGCACGCGTCTGCGCCTTGGGGCCTTGATCGCTCAGCGGCTGGAC
Organism: uncultured Phycisphaeraceae bacterium; assembly: GCA_964495635.1. Classification (GTDB taxonomy): domain Bacteria; phylum Planctomycetota; class Phycisphaerae; order Phycisphaerales; family UBA1924; genus JBBASU01. The sequence goes on along the minus strand of CAZBXF010000035.1, from coordinate 13,475 downwards.
GCTGCCGCGAGGGGGCGAGGGTCGGGTGCGTCGAGCAGCAGTGGGACGTGCGTCGTTCCACGACACGGGGCGGCGCTGGCAGGTGTGCGCCGGGCGACCCTTGATGCGATCAGGATCGTGAAGGGCGCGGCTGCCTCGGAGCCGGGCAGCGGGAGGCAGGATGAACTGGTGGCCGAGTGCCTGCGTCGTGCGCTGGATGAGGCCGGGACGCTGGTGGGCCGCATCGATGCCGATGAGGTGCTGGGACGGATCTTCTCGACGTTCTGCGTTGGGAAATAGTGCCGCGATCGTGCGAGGCCCGGCCCTCTTCAGGGAGGCCTCCCCCGATTGGACCCGGGCAGCGTGGGGGCCAACGATCCGGCATGGAAGTTTCGACGGTCGTCCCTGCGTGTGTTGCCCCGATCACCGAGATCGCGCATTTCGTGGAGGTCTGCGGTCCGGTCGCGGAGACGGACCCCGCGTCCCCGACTCCGCCCGCGCAGGCTCCGCGTGAGGAGGCGGCTGCCCCCCAGAACGAGGGTGCGACCGCGACCGCCACGCGGCCTGCGCCGCCACGCGTGGAGCAGTTGCCTCCGTGGAAGGTCCTGCTTCACAACGATGACGTGAACGACATGCCCTTCGTGGTGAGGACGATCGTCGAGCTCACACCGCTGAATAAGGAACGCGCGATCCAAGCGACACTCGAGGCCCACTCGACCGGCCTGACGCTGCTGCTCGTGACGCACAAGGAGCGGGCCGAGCTGTACCGCGAACAGTTCCAGAGCAAGTCGCTCACCGTCACGATCGAGCCGGCGGCGTAGCTCCAGCCCGCATCGCGGGATGCCAAGGTCGTAGGCCGAGAGGACCCCGCCGTGCCGGTCGAAGCGGCTCCGCACGGTCGCCCTGGGAGCCCGACGCGGGTAATCCGATAATCGCCGTGGTCTTGCGGCCGTCCGGGGATCCTCCATTCCCCGGCCCTTGCAATCCGTCCGCCCCGAGTGCAAGTCCAATGCCGGGAAAAACTGCCCGCTGCTCGCTCGACACGCTCCCATCGGGAAAGAGCAGACGCGTGTGATACATGGTGCGTCGGGCGTCGAATCGTGCGCTTGCGCGTGCCTGGTCGCCACTGGCACGATGGATGCTCCGATGCAAAGGTCGCACGCGGGCACTCTCGCACGCGTGACTTCTTCAAGGAGCGACCCTCGATGCGAACACTTCAGCTTGGCGAGTTGCTGGTACGTCAGGGCGCCCTTACGAGCGCGCAGCGGGACGCCGTGCTGCTGGCCCAGCGGGATCGCGGCGGGCCGTTCGGTGTTCTCGCCGAGGAGATGTTCGGGGTCAGCCCTGAGACGGTGGAGCGGGCGTGGGCACAGCAGTTTGCCTCGTTCGCACCTCATGTTGACCCGCGTACGTACAACGTGAACCCGCACGCGCTCGAGATCATCAACCGACGACAGGCGTGGCAGTTCCGCATTCTGCCGCTGGACTTCCAGGGTGATGAGGTCGTGGCCTGCACGTGCGAGGAATGGCTCGTGAGGGCGCTCAAGTTCGCGGGCTGGCGACTCGGGCACGGAGTTCACTTCGTGCTGACCGACCCCAGCGCACTGGGTGAGGCGCTCTGCCGCCACTATCCCATGGGTGGCATGACGCCCAAGAGTGTGCTTGCGGATGTGGCGTAGCAGCTCCATCGCAAGGGCCTTCGCTCCCGCGTGAGCGGGTTCCAGGACATCGACTCCTTCCGCAACCCCGGGCTCGTGCCGGGGTTCGTGCGCGTCCCCGTCCAGGGCTTGCGGAACTCGCCCTGCCATCTTGGTGCGAACGTTGACCTACCCTTTCCCGATGGCTTCCAACCGAACCGCAAACATGTCATCCCGGCGCTCTGGGGCCGACGCGTCGCCGCGCACGGTCTCCCTGGTGAGCCTTGGATGTCCGAAGAACCTCGTCGATTCCGAGAAGATGCTCGGCATGCTCGCCGAAGCGGGCGTCATGCCCATCTCGTACGACCCCGAGTCCGGCGGCTTCGGCGGCGCGGACGCGGTGGTGGTCAACACCTGCGGCTTCCTCGAAGCCTCAAAGGACGAATCGCTCGCGGTCATCAAGGAAGCGATCGAGGCCAAGGAGCGTGGCGAGATCTCACGCGTTGTGGTCGCGGGTTGCCTCGTGCAGCGCCATCGCGCGAAGATGCTCGAGTGGGCGCCCGGAATCGACGCGATGGTGGGGGTCTTTGATCGCGACAAGGTCGTCGAGGCTGTCTTCGGCAGCGAGCCCGGCAAGAAGGTCGCACGGGCCAAGTCCGCTGTGGATGCTTCGGATCGACCCAGGTACTGGATCGCCGGCAACGCGCTGGTCGCGGCCGAGCAGCGGGGCATGAAGACCACAGGCCTCACGGTGCACGGTAAGGACGGCAACGGGCTTGGGTACTTCGAGGACGACTCGGCCCGACTGCGTCTGACGCCGCGTCACTACGCGTACCTGCGCATCTCCGAAGGGTGCAACCAGAACTGCGCCTTCTGCACGATTCCATCCATCCGCGGCAAGATGCGCAGCAAGCCCTTGGACCGCATCGTCGCCGAGGCTCGCGAGCTGGTGCACGATGGCGCCCACGAGCTGCTCCTCATCGGTCAGGACACGACGAGCTATGGCGACGACATCGGCATGGGCCTCGCGAGCGGGACCAAGAAGGACCCCGGCGGCCTGCCGCGGCTGCTGCGCGAGCTCTCGGACGCCGTGAAGCAGGCCAACGGCGCGGGGTGGCTGCGCCTGATGTACGCGTACCCCACCAACTTCTCGAAGCCCATCATCGACGCCTTCGCGGAGATCGCCAGCGAGGGGATCCTGCTTCCGTACCTTGATATTCCGCTCCAGCACGCGAGCACGCGCGTCCTCAAGATGATGCGCCGCAACGTCACGCGGGCGCAGCAGGAGGACCTCATCCTCGCGCTGCGCGAGAAGATGCCCGGCTTCGCCGTGCGCACGACGTTCATCTCCGGCTTCCCCGGCGAGACCGAGGCCGATCACGAGGAGCTCGTTGACTTCATCGAGACGATGAAGTTCGAGGCTGTAGGGGTCTTTGAGTATTCAAAGGAAGACGGAACCGTCGCGGGCACGATGGAGGCCGATTCCAACCTCGCTGTCCCCCTCGAAGAGAAGCTACGGCGCAAGGACGAGGTCATGCGCACGCAGCAGACCGTCGCCTTCGCCCGGGCCAGGGCGATGGCCGACAAGTTCGACGAGAACCGCCCCCTCGACGCGCGTGGCAAGCCGCGCGGCGTGCAGGTGGATGTCATCATCGACCGCAGCCTCAGGGCGGCGGGAGTCAAGACCACCGGCGTCGGCCAGGGCGGCAAGCTCTACGAGGCTCGGACGACCTTCCAGGCTCCGCAGATCGACGCCGTCACCTTCGTGCAGTCGCGCGAGAAGCTCGCCCCGGGCGAGGTAGTGCGCTGCACGATCGTCGGCAGCGACGGCTACGACCTCATCGCCCGCCCCAGCATCGAGCTCGAGAAGAAGCTGACGCTGAACATTCTGAAGTAGACGGGCCGGCGAGGCTCCGAGTTCAGGGGCATTGCACGTCTTGTGTGGCGATGAACGCTCCACACCTTTGCGCAATCGTCACACTTGCCGGCGGGCGGCGAGCGCTTCGAGCCGGTACATTCCGGCCATGTCGATCAAGTCACTTCTCCCCATCTGGGCTTCTCGTATTGCCAGAGCATCCGTCGACGGGCGTGCCGCGATTGCTGCAGGCGTCGCGATGGCGACGCTCCTTCCGGGCGTCGTCCTGGCCCAGCAGGGTACCACGGACCACGCCCCCGCCGGCGCGGTCGGGCCCAATGCGTTCCGGGTTCCCACCGCGCAGATCGTCCGGCCCGCTGGCGACGTGCTTGAAATTGAGCGATCACGCCCGATCGATCTGCTGGTAACCGCCGATGGACGGCTCGCGATCGCGAAGGACAACGCGGGGCTTGTCGCGATCTCCATCGCGCCGGGCGCAGCGCTGTCGACGGCATCACGTCTTGCGCTCGATGGCGGAACGTCGATGGTCGGCCTTGCGATGATCGCATCCGCCCAGCCCGACCAACCCACGCGCATCTTTGCGACGGGTGCGAAGAACTCGCTCAGCGAGGTCGCGGTCGCGGCCGACGGTACCCTCTCGCTCACGCGGACCATCGAGCTTCCCAAGGCCACCGTCGGGGGCGAGCCCTTCCCCTGCGGCATCGCGATCACGCGCGACGGCCAGCGGGCCTTCGTCGCGATCTCACGCAGCAACCAGATCGCCGAGATCGCCCTCGATTCGGGCCTGGTCACACGCACCATCGACGTCGGCATTGCTCCCTACGCGGTAGCGCTCTCGCCGGATGGCTCTCGGCTCTTTGTCTCCTGCTGGGGCGGCTCACGCCCCGGCGCGGGCGAGGCCACAGCCGACACCTCAGGAACACAGACCAAAGTCGACGCCCGCGGCGTCGCCAAGAGCGGCGGACTCTCGATTGTCGAGCTTGGCTCCGGCGCGTCGGAGCTGCCCCGCGTGCGATACGTCGAGACCGGCCTCTCCGCCAGCGCGATCGTGCTCTCGCCGGGGGGAGAACTCGTCTACGTTGCAAATGCGAACAACGACACCGTCACCGTCGTTGATGCCGACGAGGCCCGTGTGCTTGAGCAGATCGTGGTCAAGCCCGACCTGACGCTGCCGTTCGGCAGCATGCCCAATGGCTTGGCCCTGAGCGCTGATGGTGGCCGGCTCTTTGCCGCGTGCGGCGGCAACAACGCAGTCGCCGTTATCGAGACCGGCCGGGCTGACGCCGCCACCGCGAGAGCCAACGGGTCCGTTGCAGAGATCGTGGGCTGGATTCCCGCGGGTTGGTGTCCCGGGCCTGTCGCGCTCACCGGAGACTCGCTCCTCATCGCCAACATCCGTGGCATCGGCAGCCGCAACGACCGCGCTGACCAATCCTTCAATTCCCATCGCCATGTCGGCACGCTGCAGCGTGTTCCCTTTGCCGAGATCACCGAGCCCGCCCGGCTGCAGGCAATGACCACGCAGTCGCTCCAGGACGCCCGTGTGCCGCAGGCGCTGGCCGCGATCCGGCGTGATGAGATCCGCAAGGACGTAGATCCGGTCCCGATTCCAAAGGTCGCGGGCGAGCCCAGCGTCTTTGAGCACGTCATCTACATCATCAAGGAGAACCGCACCTACGACCAGGTCTTCGGTGGGCTTGCCGCGGGTGCGAATCCCAAGGGGCGTGGCCGCCCGGATCTCTGCATCTACGGTCGTGAGATCACCCCCAACCACCACGCCCTCGCCGAGGAGTTCGTGCTTCTCGACAACTACTACTGCAATGGGGTCCTCTCCGCCGACGGCCACTCCTGGGCCACCGAGGGGAATGTCACGCCGTACCTCGAACGTTCCTTCGGAGGCTTCACACGCAGCTACACCTTCGGCGATGATCCGCTGACGTACTCCTCGTCGGGGTTCATCTGGGACCATGTCCTCGCGGCGGGCTACTCCTTCCGAAACTACGGCGAGTTCAATTACACCGACGAGAAGCCCGACTCAACCTTCCCCGAGATCTGGGCCGACTGGAAGGCGACCGGCAACACCGGCAGGGGAGGCAAGATCACGTTCGAGCACAAGATCAACACCGAGAACGTGAAGCGGTACTCGAATATGGACGCCCCCGGCTGGAACATGGACATCCCGGACCAGATCCGTGCCGACGTTTTCCTGCGCGAGTTTGCAGAGTTCGAGAAGTCCGGCACGCTCCCCAACTTCATCATCATCTATCTCCCCAACGACCACACCTCCGGCACCGCCGAGGGCAACCCGACGCCCCGGGCGCTCATGGCCGACAACGACCTCGCGCTGGGGCGCATCGTCGAGGCGGTGTCGAAGAGCAAGTTCTGGCCCCGGACTGTCTTCTTCATCAACGAGGACGATCCGCAGGATGGCTGGGACCACGTCGACGGCCACCGCTCGATCTGCCTTGTGGTCTCCCCCTACACGAAGCGAGGCGAGGTCGTCAGCCAGTTCTACAACCAGTCGAGCGTGATCCACACGATCCAACGCATCTTTGGTATCGCCAGCCCGAACCAGCGGACGGCCCAGAGCAACCTGATGTTCGAGTGCTTCACGCAGACGCCGAATCTTGCTCCGTTCACGGCCCTGCCCGCGAACATAGACCTGACGGAGATGAACCCCAAGAAGTCGGCCCTCGGGCCTGCCGAGCTTCATTGGGCGTTGGTCAGCGAGGCCCAGGACCTGGAGCGCGTCGACGCGGCCAATGAGGACCAGTTCAACCGCGTGCTCTGGCACGCCGCGAAGGGGGCTCAGACGCCGTATCCGGAGGCCTACGCCGGTGCTCACGGCAAGGGCCTCGCGGCGCTCGGTCTGTCCCTGGACCCGGATGGAGACGAGGAGGATGAGGACGATCAGGAGGGGCCTGAGAGGGATCCGAGGTAGCCGCCTCTTCGTCTCCGCGTCGGTGCCCTGTCGACTGATCTGCTTCCTCGACCCGACTTTCCAGAAGTTTGCGAGCGTCGGCCGATACCCTCCAGAATGCTCCGAGTGGGCCATGTCATCGCGCTCGCGGTCGTCGCACTCCTCACCCTTGGTGTGGTGATGGTCAACAGCGCAGGCATGACGGTGGCGCCCGTGACCGCCGCCTCCGCCCTCTCGCTGGATGGGGCCGCGGCCCCTGCCGCAGGTGGCATTACGTGGCAGGGGATCCTGATGTCGCGGTCGGCCGTTTACATGGGCCTTGCGCTATTGGCCCTGGGTGTCGCCGCCTGCCTGCCGATCCACCGCCTCGCCGCGGTCGGGCTTGAGGGTTTCGGTTCTTCCACATCTGACACGCTGGATGATCCTGATCGCCGCGCCCGTGCCTATCGATGGCTCGCGATCGGCGCCCTGGTCCTGATCGCCGTCTGCGCCCTGGCATACGTCCCTGGTATCGCGAGTCCCCGGAAGGGGTCCCATCGGTGGATCGCCGTGCCCGGCTCCGGTGGGGGCGAGGGCGGCCTTTCGATGCAGCCGAGCGAGATCGCCAAGTGGGGCTTGGCTCTCCTGGTTGCCTGGTACGCCGCCGTCCGTGGACCGCATCTTGCCCGCTTCACGACCGGGCTGATCCCGGCTCTGATCGTCGTCGCGGCCGTTTCCGGCTTTGTGGTGATCGAGGATCTTGGTACCGGTGTGCTGATGGCTGCTGTTGCCTGCGTGGTGCTGCTCGCGGGTGGGGCGAGGCTCTGGCAGTTCCTGCTCTTCGTCCCCTTCGCCCTTGGCGCGGTCGCCTATGCGATCATGACCAGCGAGTACCGCGTCAAGCGCATCATGGCCTTCGTCGATCCCTACGCCGATCCCCAGGGCATCGGCTATCACACGATCCAATCCCTCGTCGCCGTCGCGGGCGGCGAGGGCTTCGGCCGCGGCCTTGGCCACGGTCTTCAGAAGTTCGGTTATCTCCCCGAGGACCGCACCGACTTCCTCTTCGCCATTATCTGCGAGGAGCTCGGCATCGCTGGCGCGGCTCTGGTCATCACGCTCTTTCTGACACTTCTGTTCGCATCGCTTGCCGTCGCAGCGCGCGAGCGTTCGCCGCTGCTTCGCCTCTTCACACTCGGCGTCATCGCGACTGTCTGCCTCCAGGCCATCATCAACCTCGCCGTCGTCACGGGCCTCGCGCCTACGAAGGGCATCGCCCTGCCCCTCCTCTCCAGCGGCGGCACGGGCTGGATTCTGACTGCCTTCTCCCTGGGTCTTCTCATCGCCATCGACCGTGGCAACGCTGGCTATGCACGGGGCCGGGCCGGCGCTCCCGATGATCTGGAGCTGGATCAGTTGGCGCCCTCGTTTGCCCCCTCCCCCGCCCACTCGGGCAGCGACGCCAAGGCCGGCGCGGCGAAGGACGACCCCGCCTCCGTCCCTTCCGCGGCGTGAACCTCGCCAATCTCGGGCCGCGCCGTGCACCCCAGCCAACCACCTATGCCAAGCCCCGCCGTGAAGCCCGACGCAGGCCGCACGGCGCTCACCGTCCTCTTCGCAGGTGGCGGCACCGGCGGCCACATCTTCCCCGCCATCGCGACCGCGGAGGAACTGCTGCGCCTCAGGCCCGCGTGCACGCCGCGGTTCCTCTGCTCCACGCGCCCGCTTGATGCTGAGATCCTCACCAAGGCACGAATCGATGGTCACCCCGCTGACTTTGTCGCGATCCCCGCGCAGCCCTTCGGCCTGCGGCCGCGCGCGATGATCCGCTTCATCAGTTCTTGGGGCGGCGCCGTCCGCGCTGGCCGCGAGGTCATCCGTTCCGCCCGCGCCCGCGGCCCCGTCGTTGTCGCGGCATTCGGCGGCTTTGTCGCCGCACCGATCGTGCAGGCCGCACGCGTCGAGCGCGTGCCGATCCTCATGGTCAATCTCGACGCCATCCCCGGCAAGGCCAACCGCTGGATCGCGCGCCACGCCAAACGCGTCCTCACCACCACGCCGCCGCGCGGCGCTGCCTCGACCACCTGGACGCAGATCCGCCCCATCGTCCGTCGCGCGAGCGTCACGGACCGCACCGCCGCGGAGTGCCGCGCCGCCTTCGGGCTTGATTCCAACACGCCCACGCTCCTCGTCACCGGCGGCAGCCAGGGTGCGGGCTCCATCAACGCCTTCCTGCGTGCTTTCGCACGCGAGCACGCCCCGCTCCTGGCTTCGTGGCAGATCCTGCACCAGACCGGCAAGGAAGGGGCCGACGAGATGCGCGCGGTCTACGCCCAGGCGGGCATCCGCGCGAGCGTCCTGCCCTTCATCACCGACATGGGCCAGGGCTGGGGCGCCGCAGACGCAGCAGTGGGGCGGGCCGGCGCCGGAACCGTCGCCGAAGCCTGGGCCAACCGCGTCCCCACACTCTTCCTGCCCTACCCATACCACAAGGACCAGCACCAGAAGTTCAACGCAATGCCGCTCGTCGAGGCGGGCGCCGCCCTCCTGGCCACAGACCACATCGACGCCCAAGCCAACATGCGCGAGGCAGGACCGATGCTGGCGGCGTTGGTTGCGATGGACGGCGCCGTCCGCGGTCGCAGCGCCACGTCCGAGCAGGCGCCGCGCGAGCGGCTGGCGGCCAGCCTCAAGAACCTCGGCCCAGCCGACGGCGCGGCAACCACGGCAGCACAGATCCTCGAACTGGCGGAGTGAGCCGACACAGCCCGGTGTTTCGACTCGGCACCGGCCTCCCCGCCAAGGTCTTCAGTCCTCGACGGACCAACGCGGACAGCCACGACCCTGGCGTCCCTATGCAGGCGTGAGTTCCGGTGCGGACTCGCGAGGAGTGACGCGGATCGGGCGCAGTTCGAACCTCCCCGACGCCGCGACGGGCAGTTCGGCGGGGCTTTGGCCCGGCTCGATCAGGAGGGCCTTGCCCTCAAGGTCAAGCACGCCTCCGTCGAGCGATTTGCGCAGCGTGACCTCGACTCGCAGCGCGGCACCGGGCTGTACGAAGCGGCCGTACTTCAGCGCACGGACCCTGCCCAGAACGAGGCGGGAGGGCGTACCTCCAGCACGATGAGACGCGAGGACTCTCCCAGCCTGTACCAGCGACTCGAGCATGAGAACGCCCGGGAGCACCGGGAATGTCGGGAAGTGGTCCTGCAGGTATTCCTCGGCCTGCGAGACCTGCTTGAGCGTGACGACCCGCTCTGACGAGCACTCGATCACGCGATCCACGAGGGAGAAGTGCATTGGGTCAGGATACCGGCCGGTGGGCGCTCGTGCCACGGCTCCTCCGGGCCCTGGGTTGGATGGGGGGTTACCATCGCCGCCATGTGGATGAGTGTCCTTCAGTTTGCGGGCGGCCTGGTGCTGCTTCTCGTCGGTGGGCGGCTCCTCGTGACGGGCGCCGTGGACGCGGCACGCCGGCTGGGGGTCTCGCCGCTGGTAGTCGGCCTGACGCTGGTCGCGTGGGGAACCTCCGCACCGGAACTGGCGCTGAACCTGATCTCAGCCTTCAAGGGCCGCGGAGATCTCGCGCTGGGCAACGTCGTCGGTGCGAACATCTGCAATATGGCCCTGGTGCTGGGGACGGCGGCGTTGATCCGTCCGCTGGTGGTGGATGAGCGGCTTCTCCGGGTCGAGATCTGGTTCAACGCCGCGGGGCTCGGCCTGATGGCCGTGGTCGGGATCGCCGTCGGACTGCCGCCCTGGTTCGCTGGACTCATGCTGCTTGCCTTCGTGGCGTACAGCTTCTGGACGGTGGGCTCGGCCCTGCGGGCCGGTCGCTGCGGCGAAGGGCCAGCCCAGATGGCCGACGCCGCCCGCGAGTCAGGGCCCGAGCCAATGTCTTGGCTGAAGATCACGGTCTTCTTCGCCACGGGCCTGATTCTCCTCTCGGTCGGCGGCGGGCTTGCGAGCGACGGAGCCTCGGGCGTCGCCGTCTCGCTCGGCGTACCCGCGGCGGTGGTGGGGGTCACGATCGTGTCGATCGGCACCACGCTGCCCGAGCTCATCACCTCGATCATCGCGGTACGCAAAGGACAGACAGACCTGGCCATGGGCAACGCGATCGGATCCTGCCTCTTCAATGCTGGTGCCATCTTCGGTCTGACGGGCCTGCTGAGCCCGGCGGGCACGGCGGGGCTCATGGTGCCGCTGCTCTTCATGGGCGTGCTGGCGGTGGCGCTGGTGCCGATCAGCCGAACGGGAGGGAAGACGGTTTCGGCGCTGGAGGGCCTCTTCCTGCTGGGGATGTACGTGGCGTTCCTTGTGCTCTCCGGGTTCATCGCCGCGGCCTGAGCGGGGGTGCCGCGTACGGTGTAGTTGTGGCGATGCGTGAGATCAGCGGCGAGGCAGTGTGCGTGCGGGTCTGGGACTGGTCGGAGACCAGCCAGACCGCGGCCCTCCTCACGCGCGAACTGGGTGTCGTGCGCGTGATCGCGAAAGGATCCAAGCGCGAGAAGAGCGACTACTCCGGCGGGCTCGAGCCCGCGACCTGCGGGCGATTCACCGCGCGATTGAAGGCCGGCGAAGGTCTCTCGCTCCTCACGAGCTGGGATCTCTCGGAGATCTTCCCGGCAGTTCGGCGGTCACTTTCGGCGTTCCATTCGGCGCTGGCGATGATGGACCTGGTTCACCATGCGCTGCAGGAGCAGGACCCGCACGCGCCCGTGTACGACGCGCTCCTGGCGGCGCTCCGGGGGATGAGCGGCGTGCCGCACGAGGATCGGGCCGCTCTCCTGACGCTCGCGGCGAGCGTTCTCTTCGAGACGGGCCACGGGCCCGAGCTGGACGCTGATGTGCGGACGGGCGAGGCGATGGGCCAGGCACGCACGCTCGCCTTCCATCCGCACCTGGGTGGCGTCGCGCACGAGACTGGCGGTGCCGCTGACCTGGCGAAACCAACGGCCGGACGTGATGACCGCAACGCGGCCCTCACCTGGCGCGTGCGGGCCGAGACGGTCGAGCTGCTGCGCGCAATCAGGCGAGATGGTCACGGTGCGGCGATCGCCGGCGAGCCAGCCTCCGTCGAACGCGCGGCCCGCCTTCTCGGGTCGTACTTCAGAGAGGTCTTCCAGTGCGACCCGCCCGCGCTCCGGGCGAGCCTCGGCCTTGCGTCGGGCGATGGCTCCTGAATCGCCACCGAGGCGTTCGCCAGACCTGACACAGCGCGGGTCACGGCGATCGGCCTGTCGCTCGTGATCTGACCGTGCGATGGTGCTGGGTCGTCACGGAAGATGTCGCCGAGGATCGTCGCTCGCACGCCGTCGCGACAGTTGCGAAGGCTCCCGCCAACTCCGAGCCACTGGACGCGCCTCCAAGGCAGCAGCGAGCCCCGGAGCAGCCTCAACCCGCGGAGCAGCGTGTCACCCGGGGCACAGAGGCTCCCTGCTACGGCAGCAGGCGTCCGACGGTGGCGGGATCAAGGCTGAAGTCGTCGATGAGGCTCTTGAGATCTTTCAGGGTGACGCGCCGGAGCCGATCAAGCTCTTCTTCCAGCGTCGTGTGCACCCCGAGATACGTCATGAGTCGGCCGATGCGGTGCATGCGCCCGTCTGGCCGCTCCCCCGCGAGCGTGATGCCGCTGGCGAGCTTGGCCATGAGGCGGTCAAGGTCATCCTGCGTGAGAGAATCCTTGAGAGCCTTGAGCTCACGCTCCATGATCGACCAGATCTCGTCGAGCGACTCGGGATCGCCGCTGGCAAATAGCAGGAGCTCGCCGAAACGGTCGTGGGGGTCGTACTGCGCCACGGCGTCCTCCGCAAGGCCCGGCTCGATGAGCGCCCAGTGGAACCGGGAGTTGTCTGGAGCCCCCAGGACCTGAGCGAGCAGCGACGCGGCATAGCGGCGCTGATCGTCGATCGCGGGGGCCGCGCAGAACGCCAGCAGGTACCCCCGGCTGAACTTGGGATTGTGGAGCTCGAAGTGGCCCGCACCGCTGCGTGGCATGGTGTAGTCGCGCGTGACGCCGGTGGGAGTCCAGTTCCCGCACAGCGCCTCGGCCTGCGCGCACGCCGCCCCGAAGTCGATCCGCCCGCTCAGGGCGAGGATGGTGTTGTCGGGGGCATAGCGGGAGTTGAAGTACTCTCGCATCTGGTGGGACGAAAGGTCTGTGATGCTCTGCGTGGTGCCCAGGACGCGGTGGGCGAGCGGATGCCGCCCGAAGTGTCGCTCGAGGCACGCCTCGTAGAGAACAAAGAAGGGGTTGTCCTCGTACATCGCGATCTCCTCGAGGATCACGCCCTTCTCCGTGGTGAAGTCGGACTCGCGCAGCGCCGGCCGCATCATTCGTGACAGCAGCTCGAGCCCGCGCGGAAGGTGCTCGGGGAGCGTGTGCACATGGAATGCCGTGAGCTCGCTGCTGGTGTACGCGTTGTTCTTCGCACCGATCTCGTCGAACGCGCGATTAAGCTCGTCCGCCGCAAGGTCCGTCGTGCCCTTGAACATCATGTGCTCGAGGAAGTGCGAGACGCCCATGACCTTGCTGGCCTCGTCACGCGCGCCGGTCTTGACGAAGAAACCCGCGGCGGCGGAGTGGGCGGTGTCTGAGATCTCGCCGACGATGGTGAGGCCGTTGGCGAGGCGGTGGCGTTCGAAGCGGTAGCTCATGGCCCGGAGTGTACCGGCGTTTCAGGGCCCGCCGCCGCGAGGAGCTCGCGGCAGGCGCCGGTCGGATCCAGGCTCGAGCAGACTGCGGACGAAACAGCAATCCCGAGACAACCCACGGCACGGAGGGTGGCAACGTTGGCCGCGCTGATACCACCGATGGCCAGGTGCGGGACCCGGGCCGTGGCAGGGTCCGCGAGGTAGCGGGCCAGCTGTTCGGGCCCGGCCAGGCGCGGCTTGGTCTTGGTGGTGGTCGCGAACATGGGACCAACCCCGCAGACGTCCGCGCCGGCCAGGGCCGCGGCGCGGGCTTCGTCCATGGTCTCAGTGGAGATACCGATGAGTGTGGAGAGCCCGACGATGGCTCTGGCCTCGGAGATGGAGAGGTCAGTCTGACCGAGGTGGAGCGCGTGCGCACCGCTCAGGC
>CAZBXF010000034.1:6323-23390 GCA_964495635.1 uncultured Phycisphaeraceae bacterium | reverse complement strand
CCCCTGACCTCATCCATGCCATGGATGCGCTCTACCAAAACTGAGCTATGCCCCCGAAGGGTTCCACGTTCGAACACCGCTCGACACAGGTCATCGGACGGCTGGGTCACAGGGTTGCGGCGAATCCGCCGTCCCGTGGGTCAGCATGGTAGACCGAGGCCAGGGCAAAGGCCACTCACCACCAGCCAGACTTGCGAGGCGCCGCCAGCACGAGGCCAGTGCAGCGGGAGTTCCAGCACACGCCGGTAACGGAGGGAAGCCTAACCGGACTTCGGGGGCCCGGGGTGCTGGCAAGGCTGGGGCCCAAGGGAGCCGCCGGAGAGACCTTCGACAATTTTCTCGGACCCATACCGCCCCAAAGGCCGGCACAAGCCTTCCGGAGGCGCAACTCCCGCGCGAAGTCGGGATTGTCATGAACTTTTTTCCTGCGATTACTGGCACACGCCCCTGTTGTGTTGCATGTTCACACTGGAGTCAGATCCCGCCCCAAGCGGGACGCGCACGGAGCCCTGTTCGGGGTTTGGTGTGTCGTTCCGTCATGAAGAGAAGAAGAGAGGAGTCGTTCATGCGTATGTTCAGCCTTTTGGCCTTTGCCGGCCTCGCAATCGTCCCCGTCGCTCAGGCGTCGGTGATCCTCGAGACTGAGGGCAACAACAATGCCGTCAGCTCGAACGTTATCCCCAACTTCGACGCCCCCGGTGATTCGGTGCTGATCGACGGCGCCATCACCCCGGACGATGTCGACTTCTTCCAGATCACGGTCACGGGCCCCGCCCAGATCGTGGCCTCCAGCTTCGGCCGTCCGAACAGCTCGACGGGTGACACCATGCTCGCGCTCTTCGACAGCGCTGGCAACGAGCTTGCGTTCGACGACGACGACGGCATCAACCTGTTCTCCTCGCTCGAGGCGAACGTTCCAGCCGGTACCTACTTCCTCGCGATCACCGGCTTCAACGACCGTGACTTCAACGGCATCGGCCATAGCCAGAACCTGCTGTACAAGCTGATCGTCGGCGCGAACGTGATCCCGACCCCCGGCACGCTGGCACTCGCCGGCCTCGGTGGCCTCGTGATCGCCCGTCGCCGCCGCGCCTAAGTGCGGCCGCCGCCGGAACGGCAAAGTTCAGTACTCATCAGCGAACGCCCCTCACCGGGCGTTCGCTGCTTTTTGCGTTCCGAGTTCTGCGTTCCCTGAGATCATCGAGGGCGCGACGCCCGCGAGCCCTGAACGGTCCGACACCAGACCTGGTAAGGAGGCGTGCTAGCGGGCGCGGAGGGGCTCTGACTCGGCGGGGTCGTCGGCGCCGGCGGCGCGGTCGCTGTCGGGCAGGTTCTTGGTGGACTCGACCCGGACCCGCCCGACGCGAGTCGCCTCGGCCGCGATGATCGTGATCTGAGCTCCATCGATCCGCATGACTTCCCCGGCCGTCGGAATGCGGCCGAGCGTGGCCGTGATGAATCCGCCGACAGTGTCATAGTCCTCGCTCTCGGGCAGTTCGATGCCGAGGGGGGCGAGCGCGTCGTTGGCGTCGGCCAGGTAGATGCGTGCGTCCAGTTCTGCCGCCCGCATGCTCTCATCGATGCGGACAGTGCTCGGCCCCTCCTCGGGACGCTCGTACTCGTCCTGAATCTCGCCGAAGACCTCCTCCACGATGTCCTCGATAGTGACCAGACCGCTCGTGCCGCCGTACTCGTCGGCGACGATCGCGATGTGCACGCGCTTTGCCAGAAGCTCACCGAGGAGCTCTCGGATCGTCTTGCTCTCGGGAACAAACACCGCCGGACGCAGGAGAGCACGGAGGTCAAAGCCCTTGCCCGCGCGGGAACCCTCTCCGGCGAGCCAGCGCATCAGGTCCTTGACGTAGAAGATGCCCACAATCTTGTCGACCGTCTGCTCGTAGACGGGAATGCGCGAGTGCCCGATCTTGCGGATCGCGGCGGTGACCGCCGACAGATCGTTGATCAGCGGCATTCCCTCCATCTCGGTCCGCGGCGTCATGATCTGCGCGACCGTGCGATTCCTGAACTTCACGACCGCCTCGATCATCTCTCGCTCGGTCTGGTCGAACTGGCCATCCTCCTGGGCTTCCTCGACGACCGACAGAAGCTCCTCCTCGATGGCCTGGCTGTCGCTGGTGCGTTCCTTGCCGGCGAGTCGCCGCACGATCTCATCGACCAGCCTCGCGACGGCCCGCAGCGGCGTGAAGAGGACATGGGCCAGGCGCAGGACGGGCGACCAGGCGCAAACGGTGATCTCACCGGCGTGCTTCGCAACCGCGGTCGGGATCGCAACTCCGAAGACCCAGAGGAGGACCGAGGCCGACAGCGCACCGATGACCAGGTCCCACGAGCCCGGGCCAGAGGCCGCCTGGGCCGGGTCGCGCGAGAACGCGACGAACATGATGAGCGAGACAGCCACAAGGAGGTTGCACACGACGCGGGGCAACGCAATAGCGCTGGCGTGACCCTCCAGGTCCGCGAGGATCGCACGAACGCGGGCCGAGGCTCCCGGCGAGTTGCGGATTGCTGCGATCTCCTCGAGCGCGGCCCGGGAGAGGTCCCGCAGCGATTGAGCCAGTGCCGACAGCACCGACCCCACTGCCAGAGCCAAGCACCCGATCGTTAACCAGCCCAGCCCACCCAACGTCAAGTCTCCTGCTCGCGGCCCGTCGGTGCAACGATCACCGGTCGGCACCAACCAGGCCGGTCAACGACTCCCGACGATCCCGGTTCAGTCAGGCCGAGCCGAACCGAAACGGGCCTCAACTCCCAACTCCGCGAGGATCCGATCCTCGAGGTTGTGCATCGCCTCGTATCCGGCCTGATCATGGTCGTCATGACCGAGGCAGTGGAGCAGACCATGGAGCGCATACAGCAGCGCCTCTTGCTTCCAAGGGTACCCACGCAACGCTGCCTGCCGCTCGGCTTCATCCACACAGACCAGCAGATCGACGTCAATTGTGTACAAAAATCGATCAGAATTCGAACCATTTACGAACAAATCTGACGCTTGAACTGCACCGGCACGACTGTTTGGAGAGGAGAGGTCGAATGTGAGGACGTCGGTGGTCCCTTCGACCCCAGAGAATCGCTGGTGTGCGGTCGCCATCTCCTCGTCTTCCACCAGCCGAACGCGCAGCTCGCCGCCGATGCGAAGGATCTCTCCACATCGCCGCAAGTGCTTATCCAGAAACTGGATATCGTGAACGCCGAGGCGTCCAGCCCGGGTGCCATCCAGGATGTCGACGAGAAGAGCAGCCACGACTTCCAGATCGTAGGGGGTCGCCGACCGGAGTGACCGCGGATGCGCACCGGCTGGAGTCAGGGTGACACAACCCGCAGCGTCAGAGGCTGAACCTCGATCATGAAGTGGGTCGCCCCGGGGGCGTGCAGCGCTTCGCCATCGATCTGGACCGGATGGACGGGGTGGGCTGCCCGGGCGCCGCCTCGCGCCGCCGTGTGGATCGTGATGCCGATGCTTCGGGCCCGGGCTCGCATGCAGCCTCCGGCAAGCCTGAGCCGCGCTCGCAGCAGCCAGACCGCCGCCGCCACCGCCGTGGTCGCCGGGAAGAAGGCGACGTCGAGGAGTCCATCATCAGAGCGGGCGTCGGGCGCGGGATCAGTGCGGAGGGCGTACTGACGCGCGTTGGCCACGACGACCAGCCCCGCCCGACGACTCACGATGGTGTCGCCGTCCGCCACGATGGTGATCTCCGGCAAGGCCGGCCTGAGCGCCTCGGCAAGGATCGGCCGAAAGTACGAGAGATGGGAGATCGGGCCCCTTCGGGTCGCGTCGAGGCGATGGACGACGGAGGCATCCGGCCCGATTGAGGCCATGACGACGAAGGGTGTCGGGGCGGCAGTCTCCGCGGCCCGCGGTGTGATTCGCGCGGTGTCGATCGTGCGGCTCCGGCCCGACGCGATCATGTCCGCAGCGGTCTCGACGTCCGCGCGATGGCCAAGTTCGCGTGCCACGAGGTTCTCGGTGCCGAGGGCAAGGTGGTAGAGCGCGGCGGGTTTGCCGACAAGGTGTGGGAGAGCGTGGTGGACTGTGCCGTCGCCGCCGAGCACGATGATCACGTCGTTGGACCCGGCGGCCTCGGCAGTGGCGGCGTCGGCGACTTCGGAATGCACATTGATCGCCTGCGTCGTGATCTGGCGTGCGCGGAGCGCAGCCTCGAGCGATGCTGCGATGGCCTGGGCCCGCCCTTTGCCGGCGTTGGGATTGAGGAGCAGGGCGGTTCGCATCTTCGGGCGGAGCGTACGGGAGTCGCCACAACCAGCACGAGGCCGACCGGAGCGGAGTGCAGTGCCAGTCCGGAGAGGCATCCGCGAGACGAACTCGCCGAAGCCATCAGTCGCCGACCTGATGGGGAGCGGGAATCGGCTCGAGGCCCCAACCGGCGCGGCGCTGATTCTCCAGATCAAGCTGGTCGAGGAAATCCTCGCGGGTCAGGGTGAGGGAGGAGCCATTCGCAAATCCGACGAACACGGTGCCGGGCAGGTCCTCGCCCGACGGAGCAAGGATGCAGGTCCACGCATCGTCGGGCGAGTCGCCACTGTCGTCGACGGGGAGGCCAGCATAGACGAAGACGAAGTCTCCGAGGCGGAAGATCGGTGGTGAGGGACGGTTTCCAGAGAGGCTGGCGATGATCGCCAGAGTCTGCGGTTCGTCCATCCCGTCGATGGCCTTGCCGCTCGAGCCTCCTGCGAGCGGAGCATCGCCGGGCAGGAGCGCCTCCGAGACGGGATACTCAAGGAGCATGGCAGGATGTGCGTTCGGATCCTCGGCACGGACTTCAACAATTGACCGAGCTACGACGCTCGTGCGTGACGGCCCGGAGAGGGGATCCGAGGCGGGATCGTTGGCCGTGGGCGCGGGGATGGTGATGGGCGGGGGCGGAGGCGGCGGGAATGTGGAGGTAGTCGAGAACCCGCCGCCATAGGCAACAAGACCAAGGATCACACATCCGATGATCATGGCGAGGAGGACCGGCAAGGCAAGCATGGCCCCCACCGCGCGCCCCGCGGAAACGCTTTGTCCTTCCTTGAGCATGATCACGGCCGAGACGAGCCACCAGATCGAGAAGATCCAGAAGAGATACGGCCCGAAGCACGGGATGGCGATCAGCACGTTGGCGCCGCTTGAGTAGCAGAGCGCGTGGTAGGTGCGACCGATTCCGCGGGATGTAGGCCCGGTCGCGCGCAGGACCAGGTGGGCGCTGAGGCCCCAGACCAGAATGAGGGCAAGGGCGAAGACACTGCCCCCGATGACCGTGCCGGCGACGCCACCCGCCGAGGCCACCGCACCCCGAAGCCCACCCGCCCCACCGACACCAAAGAGCGGGAAGAGCATGATCAGCAGCAGCGGCGAAAGTCCGAGTGAGAGATAGAGCAAGCTCGTCAGCGCGGCGAAGATAAAGCCGTGCGTGGGTGGATGGTCCTCGGGCACCATCTTGATGAGTCGGCCGGGGGAGCCCATCGCCCGCACGATGGTGCCGAAGAAGCCCTTGAAGAAGCCGATCTGGCGGCGTTCGAGCCAGGGCATGATGTCTGGCCGGGTAATCTCCTCGCTGACACCCTCCGTCGGAAGGAGCACCATCTCATCCATGTCGATTGGGTGAGCGCAGGAGACGCAGACGAAGGACCGGGGCACGAGCTCACCCTGCGGCCCGGTGCCGTAGTAATCCTGCTGGCAGTGGGGGCAGCAGTAGCGAACGGCGTTGAGCGTGAAGGTGAAGTCGCTGGGCTTGAAGGCCGAGCCACACTCGGGGCACTCGCGCGCCTTGATGTTCCAGAGGCTGTAGTCGCAGTTCTTGCAGCGCATGTCGTTGGTATCCAAGCCGGGCGTGCGAGGTGGCGAGGCGCGTCATGGTACCTGAGGAGCCCCGCCCGCGCGCTAGACCAGAGTCTTGGGCAACGACGCCTCGTGCTTTCGCACGTTCGGCAGCAGAAGCCACGCCAGAAGCCCCAGCGGGAACGCAAGCCCCGTGAGGGCGGCCCAAGCCGCCATCCCGAAGGAGGCCCAGAAGGCCTCCTGTGGTCCCAGGTCGGCCCGCTGGCCGAAGTGGGTCGCCATCTGGAGGTACGTCAACAGGGTCATCGCCACCTCGATGGTGAGCTTGAACCAGCACCATCGCCGAAGGCGAGCCTCGCTCCCGGGCCTCGAGCGTCTGAGGTCGCGGGCCAGCCAGAGAAGCCAGAGGGAGAGAGCGATGCGCACCGTGAGGAGAATGACCTCGGGGACGCGATAGAACCGCATGCCGCCCGAGAGATCATCCTGCGAACCGGGCGCCTGCTCGATCACCCACTCTGAAAAGTACGGATAGACGAGAAGCCACCCCGCGAACACGACGCTGACAATTGCGAATGGGACGCAGAACCAGCCGATGATCGCTCGATAGAGCGGCGGCTGGCTGACTCGCGGGATCTCACCCGGTCGCGTGGGTGGGATGGCGGGCAAGGAGGGGGTTGAGGGGTTCAAGGCCGGGCTGGCCTGGGCCGATCCGGGAGTGGCGGGTTGCGTTGCGTCGGCGTGCAAGGCTTGTCTCGTCGCTCGGGTGACTGAAGAGAGGCTCGTGGAGGCAGGCAGATATCGGCAGCGGGTCACGCGACCATGCAGTTCACGCTGATGATGGAGCTTCCAGAGATCATGCGAGGGCGTTGGGCTCCGGCCGGGACGTCCCGGGCCATGTACCGACGTAGTCACGGACGGAGCGGCGTCGGAACCAGATCAGAAGAAAGACCGGGAGCGCGGTGCCGACCAAGAGGCTCCAGAGCGTGGCGAAGGCGGCCGGACCGTAGAGGAACCAGCTGGACGTCATGAAGGCTGGA
This sequence comes from uncultured Phycisphaeraceae bacterium, assembly GCA_964495635.1. Taxonomy (GTDB): domain Bacteria; phylum Planctomycetota; class Phycisphaerae; order Phycisphaerales; family UBA1924; genus JBBASU01. The sequence continues at coordinate 16,556 of CAZBXF010000034.1, read as the reverse complement.
GGAGGTGTGTTGCCACCGGCCTTCGCGATCTCCTTCGCCATGATCTCCTGCTGGACTTCCATCGTTTCGATCGTCACGATCATCGTGATCATGGCACCCAGGATCTCGACACCGATCTTGACGAGCGCCCACACCCGCAGCCCCGACGCAGCGGCGCGTCGCTTCTGATAGAGCCTGTACCCAAGCAGCGAGAGCCAGGCGTTGACGATCAGCGCGGGCACGTAGTAGGCGACGTTGAGGAGCACAATCCTCTGCGAGGTGGCCAGACCCATCGCGGCCGCATCCTCGGCCGGCACAACATTCGCGATCGCGGCCATGGCGACCGGCGCGAGCAGAGACACCACCGCGGCCAACGAGATCAGGATGCCGTAGACGAGGCACATGATGCCGAGCACGCCCGGCCACGCCGGCTCAAGGCGAGCACCGATCAACTCACCCGGAATCGTGGGAGGGGCCAGCGGCGGGGCGACCGGTCGAGGGGCGGCTCCGGCGGGGTCGGGTGAGCCCGCACTGATTGAGGGTTCATCGGTGGGCGGCATGCTTCAACTCCGTAACTGTGTACGCGTTGGCACCTTCCGCGTGACGGCGAGACTTCCCGGCAACCCGTCGTGATGTCCCCGCAGGGCCCGATCAGCGTCCGGTCTTGAAGCCCCGGATCAGTCGCTTGGGCGGGAGCTTGCTGGGGACGATGCCTCCCGGGAACTTGGCAGGGTCGACCTTCTCAGCCTGGGCCGGGACGGCGGGGTTCAGGGTGGCGTCGTACTTGCCCTGCTTGGGAGGCTGGGGCTTGGGCTCAACGGGCGCGCCCGCGGCGCCGATGGGCTCTCCGATCCGGGCGATCTGCAGGCCACCCTCGCGCCTGCCACCGGGGAGCGTGGGGCGGTACCCCTCCGGCGCGGGCTTGGCGACGAATTCCGGATAGTCGAGCTTGGGGATCTCGGCGTTGATGAGATTCTCGATGTTGCTCAGAAGCTCACCCTGCTCGGGCGTGACGAAGGTCCATGCGATGCCGCCGCGGCCGGCGCGCGCGGTACGGCCGATGCGGTGGACGTAGACCTCGGGATCTTCGGGGATGTCGAAGTTGATGACGTGGCTGATGCCATCAACGTCGATGCCGCGAGAGACAAGGTCCGAGGCGATCAGCACGCTCAGCTTGCCGGCCTTGAGGCGCGAGAAGATGGCGGTGCGCTTGCTCTGGGGGAGATCGCCATGGATGGCGTAGGACTCAACGCCCCGCTCGTTGAGGCCGCGTGCGAGTTCATCCACCGTGCGCTTGAGCCGGCAGAAGATAAGAGTGAGGCCCGGATCCTCGTGGCGCAGCATGTGGAGGAGGAGCCGCTTCTTGTCCCACTGGTTCACCGAGAGGTACATCTGCTTCACCATCGAGACGGTGAGGGAGCCCGAGTGGACGATGATCTTCTCGGGATCGCGCAGGTACTTGCGAGAGAGGCGGTCGATCTCGGGGGAGATCGTCGCGCTGACGAACATCGTCTGACGCTCGCGCGGCGTCTGGTCGAGGATCTTCCTGATGTCCTCGCGGAAACCGATGTCGAGCATGCGATCGACTTCGTCCAGGACGGCGAAACGCACGTTCCTGAAGTGGAGGTGGCCGCGCTCGAGCATGTCCATGACGCGCCCGGGCGTGCCGACGATGATCTGCGGGCGGCGCTCGAGCTTGTTGGCCTGGGCCTGCACGGACTGGCCACCGAAGAGCGTCATGGCGCGGATGTCGGTATGGCGACCGAGCTCCTCGATCTCAGCCGTGATCTGCACCGCCAGCTCTCGCGTCGGGGCGAGGACGATCGCCTGGAACTCAACCCCGGGCGTGCACATCTGCAGCAGCGGCAGGCCGAAGGCCGCGGTCTTCCCCGTGCCGGTCTTGGCCTGGCCCATCACGTCCTTGCCTTGAAGAAGGGAAGGCATCAGGCGTGCCTGCGTGACGGTCGGATGCTTGAAGCCCGCGTCCTCGCAACCCTTCAGCACCTCAGCGGAGAGGCCAAGGTCCTTGAAGAGCATGGACTCCTCAAAGATCTCACCCTTCACCGCGGTAACGGGGACATAGTGCTCAGCGGAGGGGTCACCTGGCTGGCTCGACACCGGGGCCTTGGCCTCGGAGCGGGGGTGCTGGGCGTCGGTCGGAGTTGACTCTGCGTCGCTGCGGTTCATGTCGGTCACGTTCATCTTCTCGATCTGCCAGGGTTCTGGCGTGGCGCTGGCCGCGGTTCGCGGCGTGGCGGTCTGGGAGCGTGCGCTCGCCGAACTTTCGGGGCCAATCCCCGCTGCCGGCATCACCGCCGCCTCTGACGCTCCTGAACAGGATCGCCCGGGACGGTCGCACAGCGCGTGGCCCCGGCCTCGCGAACGCGATGCCGACCCGATGCCAAACGCCGAGGGATGATAGTCGCGCTCGGACCGTGTCGAACCCTCTAGAGGCCCCCTGAGACTTGTAGAATTCTGTGGAGCCCTGTTATGCCCGAGCGCATCCCCATCCGCATCGCTACGCTCCGATTCCCATGCCCCGATTGCCAGCTTCCGACGCCGCAGAGACTACGAGGCACGCCGAGGCGACCCAGAACCGCCGCAAGCAAGCGCCGAAGGCGCGCACCATCACTGACGTGGATGGCGCGGTGCTCCTGAAGGATGCGCCGAGCCGGGCCCCCGCTGAATCGAAAGCACCGACGTACGACATTCCAGCCGACCCGGACGCAGAGGGAAGGTCGCTGGGTCGGGCCCGCGTCTTCGTGGGGGACTGCCGCCCGCTGCTGGCCACCCTCCCCGAGCGCGGCAAAGTAGATCTCATCTTCGCCGATCCCCCGTTCAACTGGAAGCGCGACTACGACCGCTGGAAAGACGGCGCACTGCTGCCCGATCAGCAGAAGACGATCAAGGCGCCCAAGAACTACGACACCTGGGACGACGCGATGCCGGCCGAGGAGTATCTCGCCTTCACGCGCGAGTGGCTGGGGCTGTGCGCCGATGTGCTGAAGCCGGGCGGATCGTTCTGGGTGAACATTCCCGACGACTGGGCGGCAGAGATCGTCGTTGAGCTCAAGCGGCTCGGGCTGCACATGGAGAACTGGTGCATCTGGCACTATCGCTTCGGCCAGAACACCAAGCGCCGCTTCATCAACAGCAAGGTGCACGCGCTGCACTTCATCAAGCCCGGCGGCGAACCGGTGTGGAACCTGATGGAGGTCCTGGAGCCCAGCGATCGCGCGACGACGTACTTTGATCCGCGCACGCAGTCGAAGAAGGATGGGATGCCGCCCGGCATGCGCGTGCCGCTGGATGTGTGGTATGGTCAGTACTGGGGACGGATCCAGGGGAACAACTTTGAGCGCCGCCCGGGGCACGACAACCAGTTGCCCGAGATCTATCTGGAACGCGTCATCCGCGCCACATCGAACGCTGGAGACTTGGTGCTCGATCCGTTCCTGGGCAGCGGCACGACGGGCGTGATGGCCAGAGCGCTCGGGCGCGAGTTCATCGGGCTCGAGTTCAGCAAGGCCAACGCCAAGAGCGCGGCCGACCGCATCAGAATCGGCCCCGCACGCCCCGTCGGCACCGGCCTCAACCAGAGCACCGCGATCTTCGCGCCGCGGCGTGTGGGGAAGAAGATGCAAGCGCGGCTGGAAGGACGCTGAGGCGAAGTGGTCAAGTGGTCAAGGCCTTTGGATCTCCTGCATTCTGCCATCACTCGACCACTTTGCCACTCGACCACTTCCTCAGCCGTACCATGGCTCCATGCCCCTTCGGCTCTACAACACGCTGACGAAAAAGGTCGAGGAGTTCAGGCCCGCCGATCCAGCACACGTCACGTTCTACACGTGCGGACCCACGGTCTATGACGATGCGCACATCGGGAACTTCCGCAGCTTTCTCGCAGCGGACCTGCTGCGCCGGTTCGTTGAGTCGCCGCTGTGCGAGTTGGTGAACGAGACCGTCGCGCAGGCCGCGCACCGTCGCACGCATGGCCGTCGCGTGACGCACGTGATGAACATCACGGACGTTGGCCACATGACCGACGACGCCGACGCGGACGGGGGTGGCCTGGACAAAATGGCCGTCGCGGGCCAGCGCATCGCCGAGGCGAAGAAGGCCGGGAAGCTGCCGCCGGGCGCGGAAGTCGATCCGCGCGATCCGTACCAGATCGCGCGGTTCTACGAAGGGCGCTTCAAGGATGATGCGCGAAGGCTGGGGCTGAAGGTCGCGATCGAGGCCGAGAAGGATGCAACGCTCATGCCGCGTGCAACCGAGCATGTGCGCGGCATGATCGCCGTGATCGCGCGGCTTGTGGAGCGCGGCTTTGCGTACGTTGTCGGCGCGCCAGGCTCGCGAGTCGTCTACTTCGACGTACGCCAGTTCCCTTCGTACGGCGCACTCAGCGGCAATACGCTCGACAACCTCAAGGAGGGCGAGGGCGGGCGAGTCTCCGCGGCAAATCAGGCCGGCAAGCGGAATCCCGCCGACTTCCTGCTGTGGAAGGAAGATGCCAGCCACATCATGAAGTGGGAGAGTCCGTGGGGCGCTGGCTATCCAGGCTGGCACATCGAGTGCACGGCGATGAGCCTCGAGAGGCTCGTCGGCGGCGAGAGTGCCAGCCACCTGCCGGGCATGACTCAAGGCAGCGCGGCGCTGATCGATCTGCACTCCGGCGGCGAGGACAACATCTTCCCGCACCACGAGTGTGAGATCGCGCAGTCGTGCGGCGCGTTCAACGCGCAGCCGGATGGTGCGCCGTTCGCCTCGATGTGGTTCCACCCGCGCTTCCTGCTCGTCGAAGGAACGAAGATGAGCAAGAGCAAGGGGAACTTCTTCACGGCGCGGGACATGTTCGCGTCGCCGCCAGCGGGGAAGGGGATCGAGCCCGCCGCGCTGCGCCTCGAGCTCATCAAGACGCACTACCGCAGCAACGCGAACTTCACGATGCAGGGGTTGTCAGACAGCCAGCGCATGGTGGAGCGGCTGCGCCGATTTGCAGAGGTCGCGGCGGCGAACACGACACCAGCCGATCACGCCGCGACGCCGATCTGCCGCGAGCGATTCGCGCACGCGCTGCATGATGATCTCAACATCGCGATGGCGCTGGCCGAGGTCAACACCTGGATGAACGCCGTCGAGCGACCAGGCGCTGCCGAGGCGGCGCTGCTGCGCGACATCGACGCTGTCCTGGGACTGCTGAGTCTGGAGCGGCCCGCCGCGGCGATCGCGACCGACATCGGCATCTTCGCCCCCGGCCTCACGCCCGATCCGCAGGTCGAGGCGCTGCTGCGACAGCGGCGCGACGCGCGTGCCGCCAAGGACTTCAAGGCCAGCGACGCCATCCGCGACCAGCTCGCGGCCCTCGGCTACGCCATCAAGGACTTGGCCGGCGGCAAAGTTGAGGTCCGGCGGCTCTAGGAGACAACTGGCATTCGAAGCCAGGTTCGTGTGACCAGCGCCCGTCATCGCAGGGCCGCGCAGAATGCCCGGTGCCTATCTCCCAGTGCCTCCCCCTCCCTCAGTTCCGCCCGCCTGCACCCGGAAGACTCCCGCCGCGAGCAGGGCTCCGACGACAGGTCCCAAGATGTAGAGCCAACCTGTGGAGAACGATCTGGCCTCGCCGACGAGCGCGTCCATCACAATCGGACCGATGGCGACGGCGGGGTTCATGACCGAGCCTGAGAGGTTGCCACCCGCATAGATCGCGGCGGTGACCGTGAGTCCGATCGCGGCCCCGTAGAACTGATTTCCCTCGGTCCTCTTCGCGGTCGCGACGTTGAGGATGACGAGGACCATCATGAAGGTCATGACGACCTCGACGAGGAGGGCAGCACCAAGCCCCGCGGCCGGCGCCGGGGCCAGGACCTTCCCCGTCATCACAAACCCAAGCGCCGAGCCGCACAGCGCACCCGCAAGCTGCGCCAGCAGGTACGGCAGGAAGTCCGCGACGCTCATCTTCCCGCCGATCAGCACGGCCAGCGTGACAACCGGGTTGTACTGCGCGCCCGACAGCCAACGGCCCATGTAGATGAGGCCGGTGAGGCCAAGGCCGATGGCCAGCGGCGCCATCTGGCCCGCGTGCTGGACCGAGAGGGCAATCAGCACGACCAGCAGCAAGGTGCCGACAAACTCTGTGAGCGGTTTCCGCGCTGACTCCATTCCGGCACTCCTCGTGAGGCCGGGATCGTACCGGAATCGCGTCGACCGCACGGCGCGGACCGCGGGTCTTCACACAATGCACAAGGACCGCGGCACATCGCCGCGGCCCCGTGATGGGTGGTGGAGGGTTGTGGCTACTCGGGAACGCTCGCAATGGCCTGGCTGGTGCGGAGCGCGGCCAGCATGGACGACTTCTCAAAGCTCGCGGCGGCCAGGGACTTCTCACCCTTGGCCATCCGGTCGAACGTGAACGCGACCATGAGGTGCTCACGGCCGCCCTCGCCGGGCGCGAATATCTCGATGCGCAGTCGAGCTTCGTTCTCTAGCTTCACGACCTGTCTGAGCTGCGGCTCGCTGGAGACAATCGCCGCAACCTGGCCCTCGGCCTCACCGGCGAAGGAGACCGCCTGCGCGAAGCGGGTGTCGACCCACGCGGCGGCCAGACGCTCACCGTCGGCCCCGAAGATGGCCGAGGCGCTCACGGCCTTGCCACCCGCGAAGCCCTCAAACTGCGCCGCCAGGCGCGAACCGTTGTTCTCCAGTCGCAGCGAGGCGCTGGCGTTGGAGGCGCTCATGCGCCCTTCTTTGTCACGCACCTGGACCTGGCCGTTCCACTCGCCCTCCATGAGCGCCAGGAGCGCGCGGGCATCGTTGTCGGAGGGAGAAGCGGCAGCCCACGCCAGCGATGGCGCGGCACCGTGCGAGAGCGTGGCAGTCGCAGAGAGCCCAAGGCCGGCGAGGAGGAGGAGCGTCGTGGTTGTGGTGCGCATTCGTGTCGTCTCCACCGTGCCGCGCCCCCAAGGCCCGCGGCGATCATCCACGCACGCTCACCATCCAATCCGGCGGTGCGAGGCGTGGTGATTTCGACCCGGGGTAGCAGCCCGGCAGCGCGAGGAGCCCGTCACAGCCCGCAGCACCGGCGCAGCCGCGGCCGGCGCGCGCGATAACGCCCGCGCGGCACGCAGAACACTTCATGGATGGCCGTGGAGCCAGACAGGAAGCGCGACCCGAGAACGAAGAGAGCCCCGGCGCGGGCCGGGGCTCTCGGGTGCAATCAGCGGTTGAGCCGGCTTCAGCGACCCTTGACCGCGGGATCGACGGCCTTCGCGCCGGTGCTGGCCGGCTTCGTGGCCGCCGCGGCGCGCGTGTAGGTCATCTCCATCGCGCGGAACTCCTTGCCCGTGCTGTCGGTGTCGAACATCTCGAAGATCATCGTGTTCTTGTCGGGGTTGCGAGAAACCGAGCGGAACTTCTTCGTCTGCCCGCTCATGGGGTCGACGTAGTCGCCCTTGAACTCAAGGGAGCCGTCGGCCTTGCGCTCGCCGGTGAAGAGCATCATGGCGGTGGTCATGCTGTCCATCCACATGGACTCGTACTTCTTGGTGGCGTTGTTGTAGCCGGTGTAGCCGGTTCCGGTGAATGGCATGCCAGCCATCTCGCCCTTGAAGTCCTGCTGGACGAAGCGGCCGCCCATCACGGGAACGATCTGCGCGGTCCCCTTGCTTTCCATCACCGGAGCACCCGGCGCCATCCAGGCCTTGCTGGCGACGTCCCAGTTGCCGGACATCTCGGCCAGGAGCTGCGCGTGCTCCTTGCCGGGCTCGTTCGCGGCGGCCCACGCGGCCATCATGTCCTGCTCGCCACCCTTGGCGGCGTCCTGAGCGGCCTTGGTCGCGTCCTTCGCCGCCTGCTCGGCCTGAGCCTTCGCCTTGGCCGCCGCCTCCTTGGCCTGATCAGTGATCTTGGTCGGGGCGGCGGGCATCGCCGGTTTCTCCTGAGCCATGGCCAGACCAGAGGCTGAGACCAGCAGCACAACCGACGCCAGACATGCGATCTTCATGGGCAACGCTCCATCATGGGGCCCCCGATGGGGGCGCGAGCCTGATCTGGAAGCGGTGGCCCCGCCTACCGCACCCACACGGGTGCCAGTGCGCCGCCACTCAGCTACCGGACCCAAGCCTCCGAACGATACGCGGGGAAGCTCGGGGGTCAAGCAGACTGTTCGAGTTTTGATAGGATAGCGGGCGAGTCTGAACCTCGTCCCCCGAGGGCCTTCCCCGGGGCGCGCGTCACCCGAGCTTGGGGCTCTGACCTGCCCGCTCCATCGCGATCATCGCCGCACCGAGGACACCGGCATCATCATCGAGATGGCTGGCGACGACGGTGACCTTCTTGCAGGCATCGGGGAAGGCGATCTCGCGTGCCTTGGCCTCCACACGCTCGACGAAGGGAGCCCCGAGAGCCTCGGTGAGTCCGCCGCCCAGCACAACCCGCGGGAGCGACAGGAGCGTTACGACGCTCCCGACAACCTGCCCAACGAGTTCGGCGGTGCTGTCGATGACCTCGACGACAAGCTTGTCTTCCTTCTCCCCTTCGCGGTAGTAGCGGCCGAGGGTGCGCGACTTGATCTTGTCGTAATCGTCGCCGACCTCGGCAGTGATCTTGCTCTTGGCATTGGCCTTGAGGAGACGTGCGAGGCGATCGACGACGGCCGTGCGGGAGCAGGCGTGCTCGAAGGATCGCGTGCCGCGCGGCATGTTGGGGAAGAGGATCGTGTGGCCGATCTCGCCGGCAGTGAAGAACTGGCCGTAGTAGAGCCCACCGTTAAGGATCATGCCGCCACCGATGCCGGTGCCGAGCCAGATTCCGAGGAGGTTGTTCACACCCTTGCCGGCGCCAAGCTTCCACTCTCCATAGACCGCAACGTTGACGTCGTTGTCGAGGAACGTGCGGACCTTCAGCCGCTTGGTGAGAAGGTCAGCCAGCGCGACGTCGTTCCAGCGGAGGTTGACGGCCTCAAGCACGATGCCCTTGTGCGGGTCCACGGCACCGGGAGCACCGATGCCGATGCCGCCAAGGGCCGACGGAGTGATGCCCGCCTGCTCACAGGCCTCGACAACGCCCTCGACGATGCGGCCGAGCACGCCCTCGAGCTTCTCTTCGGCCTTGGTTTTGCGTTTGGCAGAGCCGATGACCTTGCAGTCGTGGGAGACCACGCCGATCTGCATGTTGGTTCCGCCCAGGTCGATCCCGACGAATGGCTTGGCTGGAGGCATGGGGCGGAGTGTACGGGCCCGCCGTGGCGGCGTGGCGTGGCCCGGGGGCTAGGGGCGATACTGCGGGCGTTCCCGGCCTACCGGGCTAGACGAGCCGGGTTCTCACCAGCCGCACGCCGGGAACTTCGGGCGCTGCGTCTGGCGGAAGCTCCCCCAGCCTGAAGCAGCACGATCCGCTGCCGGTCACGTGCCATCGCCCCCCCACCACCCTCGCAAGGTCCGAGAGAACCACGCCCAGGCGCGGCTGGATCGCGATCGCGCCGGCCGTCAGGTCATTCTCCAGCGAGGCGGCGTCGATGGTGCCAGCCCGGATCGCGCGGGTCGCGAGTTCCCGCACACGATCGATGTCCGCACGCCCGCCGGCTGTCGGGTTGGCATCGAAGGCCCGATAGACGGCACCCGTCGGGCAACCAAAGTCGGGAATGGCCAGCAGGACATCCGACTGAACCACCGGCAGCCGCTCCTCAACTTGGCCCAGGCCGCCGACGAGCGCGGGGCGTGCCGGAGCGTGCTGATCCACGAAGAACCCCACATCGGAGCCGAGCGTCATGCCGATCTCGCGGAGGCGTGCGGTGCCGAGGCCGAGATTGAAGAGGCGATCCAGGCCCGTGAGCGTTGCCGCGGCGTCGGAAGAACCGCCACCAAGCCCGCCGCCGACCGGGATCCGTTTGATGACATCGACTCGTGCCGGCAGCACGCGGCCCAAGGCGGTCTCCAGCGCCCGATGCGCGCGGACCGCAAGATCCTTCTCGATCGGCCAGTCGATCGGGGTTGGGGCCGGCGCGTCCGGGGCCCAGCGGACGCTGGGATGCGCGAACTGCCCGCTCCCGACCCGCGTGAGGAGCACATCATCGCAGAGGTCCAGGCAGCAGAACCAGCTCGCGATCTCGTGGAAGCCAGCCTTCGGGTGACCGGCGGGCAGAGGCGGATCCACGAGCAGCACCAGGTTGATCTTGGCGGGAGCGCGAACGGTGAGCGAGGTGGCAAAGCCCGGATCTGGCATGGACGCAGCGTACGACGGGAGTGCGGTCAGCGC
>CAZBXF010000034.1:4769-6223 GCA_964495635.1 uncultured Phycisphaeraceae bacterium | reverse complement strand
TCGAGCGCGCTCACCAGCAGCCAGAAGTCCTCGCGAAGTTCGCCGGGTGGCGGCGGCGTGAAGAGGCCGGTCCGGATCGGGGGATGGACGACGCGAATCCCCGATCTCGCGAGGCGATACGACGCGGCGGTTAGGGCGGCTGTGTGCCTGGAGTTGGCGACGAAGCGCGTGACGGTGGCCGCCGTCGCGCGGTCCCACGCCCGAAGGCCGGGACCGAAGGCCGCGAGGCCGAGGGCGCGGGCCCGCGACTCCTTCGCATACTCATGCCCCTGCGACCAGAGGTAGCGGGCCGGCGAGTGGATGTAGCAGAGGTGCGGTACCCCGGGCGGCGGACGGAGACCCTTGATCGCCGCGGAACTTGTGCTCACCACCAGGTCGATGGGCCTCTGCAGGTGCTCCTGCGTCAGGCGGCGGGAGAGGTCCTCGACAGCCGCGGGATAGAGGGGCAGGAGCCACCGGCGGAGCGAACTCGACGCCAGCGGCAGGCGCCCAAGCGTCGCGACGACTCTCGGCAGCGCGTCAAGGGCGGGGGTCAAGGGGCGTCCGTCGTCGAACATCGTGTAGAGCCCGACCACGTCACCGATGTTCGGCAGCAGCCTTGCGAGCGCGTCGAGGACGAGCTCGCCGCCTCGGAGGCCGCAGAGCCAGTCGTGGGCGAGGATGATGCGAGGTCGGTGGCTCATGGTGGAGTTGGGAATCCGCTCAGAGAGTCCCACTTGAGAATCCGGAGGTTAGGGAGGAGCGCGGCGGACGCGGCGGGCCCTGGCCACACGGCGACGGACACCGCGGTCGTACAGTCACCGCATGAACGACGCGGCAATGGCGACAGAAAGGGCGGTCGTCGCTCCAGGGGTGCGGGCGAGCAACCGGCTTGGGCTCGACTATCGCGCGATGGCCAAGCAGCTGCCCGCACCGCCCCTGCCGCCCGGGGCGCGGGGCATTCTGGACATCCACGCGCACATCAACGGACCGGCAGCCTCGAAGATCTACCGCGAGGTGGCCGAGCTCTACGGCATCTCGATGACCTTCACGCAGGTGCGGCTGCCGGAAGCGCAGTCCGTCCGGGACACGCTGGGTGACTTCGTCCGCTTCATCGCCTTCCCGAACTTCCGCGAGGCAGACAAGCGCCGTGCTTTCACGGAGGGGTATCTCGAGGACATCGCGGCGTTCCATGAGCGCTTCGGGGCCCGGATCCTCAAGCTCTGGAACGCGCCGCGGATGTACGAGTTCTTCGAGGGAGAGACGGGCAAGGACCTGATCGAGTTCGACAGCCCCTGGCGCGTGCGCCACGCCCAGCTTGGCGAGCAGCTCGGGATGATGTTCATGGTCCACGTCGCAGACCCGGACACGTGGTTTGCGACGCGGTACAAGGACGCCTCGCGCTTCATGCGGAAGATCGACCACTACCGCGGCCTGCGCGTCATGCTCGATCGCTTCAAGGGGCCGTGGATCGC
>CAZBXF010000034.1:0-4669 GCA_964495635.1 uncultured Phycisphaeraceae bacterium | reverse complement strand
ACCACTACCGCGGCCTGCGCGTCATGCTCGATCGCTTCAAGGGGCCGTGGATCGCGGCCCACATGGGCGGGTGGCCCGAGGATCTTGCGTTTCTCTCTGAGTTGCTTGAGAAGCACCAGAACCTGTACCTCGACACGAGCGCAACGAAGTGGATCGTGCGCGAGATCTCCAGGCATCCGAGCGATGCCGCGACGGAGTTCTTCGTGCGATGGAAAGGCAGGATCCTGTTCGGATCGGACATCGTCACCACCGACGAGCACCTGGCCCCGAAGCCAGCCCCCACGGGCGGAGTCCCTGCGAACAAGCACCCGATGGCGGACCTCGCCGACTCGCCCGAAGCGGCTTTCGACCTGTACGCCAGCCGCTATCTGGCCCTGCGCCTGATGCTGGAGACCGGCTATCTGGGCGAGAGCCCGATCGCCGACCCCGACCTCATGATGGTGGACCCGGCGCGATACGGACCTATGGACGCGCCAACGCTGCGGGGCCTGTCACTCCCAAGGGATGTGCTGGCGGAGATGTACGGCGGTGCGGCCCGGCGCGTGCTGGCCCAGGTCGGCCTGACGGTCTGAACGCGGGCCCCGCACCTCGCGGGAGCGCGGCTGCGGGTTCGACGACCGCCGGCGGGCACTCTCTCAAAATCTGAGCGCCGGTCTCGCAACGTGCCGCAAGAATTCTCGTACATATGGCATAGTGGAATGTCCCTGATCCGCTCGAGCGCAGATGCCCCGGCCCGTGACGCCGCGGCGGGCGGCGCACCGGGCGGCTCGCGCCAGCACTGAGGAGGCACCCATGATCAAGCACGTCTCGCAGCTCGCCACCCTCGCCGATTACAAGAAGGCCTGCTCGGGTGACGGCAAGGCGCTCTCCGACAAGCCCACGCCCTTCGTCTTCTTCCCCAAGTTCGCGTTCAGCAAAACGAGCACTGGGCCTGTGCTGCTGCTCGGGAGCGTGCCGGGCGCGATCATGAGCGAGGCCAAGAAGAAGGGTGGCGCCTGCATCACTGGCAAGGCCTCGCTCAACTCGGAAGGAAAGATCGCCCTGGAAGGGACGAGCGCGAAGGTCGACGCGAGCGCGATCCAGCCGGCCTTCGCGGCGATCGGCGTCTCGAAGAAGATCGCGGCGTCCAGCGATGATGAGCCCGCCTCGCCGGCCAAGCCCGGCGCGAAGAAGTTCCCCGATCCGCTCACGACGCCCGCCGTCGAGCCGCCGCTCAAGACCAAGGCCCTGGGCAAGAACTACGAGGGCGAGGACAAGAAGATGGGCTGGCGGGCCCAGGGCAACGCCAAGCTCGCCGAGACCGACGGGACCACGACGCTCTACGCCAACGAACGACTCAAGAAGAAGCTCGAGATCGGCTTCGACGGCAAGGGGCACCTGATCGACTCGGACGGCAAGCGCATCAAGGACGATTCCATCGGGTTCGTCGCCGATCCCGAGACCGGCGGCGGGCTGCACCAGTTCGATGGCAGCGTCACGCTCACAACGCCCGACCGGAAGACCAAGCGCGTCCACCATTCGACGCCGCTGTCGGGCAAGCCCGTCTCGGGCGCGGGCACGATCGACACCAACCACAAGGGGACCATCAAGGAGATCACCGACCAGAGTGGGCACTACAAGCCCGGGGGTGACCTGACGTTCCAGACCGTCAAGGCCATGGCCAAGGAGAAGGACGCCGAAGGGTTCGACAAGAACCTCACCGACCGGCGCACCGACGCCGACGGCGTGCCCATCAACAAGCCCGCGAAGGTGACGCTGGTGGGCAAGCAGGGGATCGACGACGACGAGTGGAAGACCGTGAAGGGCAACCCGGCGAAGATCAACGAGCTGGTGATGAAGAAGTTCGGGCCCGGCGTGCAGTTCACAGAGAAGGAGCTGGATCGCGCCACGCACGAGTACATCAACATCCTGATCTCGCAGCGGACCAGCGTCAGCGTCACGAGCCAGCAGTACCTGCAGACCGAGGGGAACGAGACGGGCATCCGCGCCAAGAAGGTCCTCAACAAGGAGCTTCACAGCAAGATCAGCAAGGTCAGGAGCGCCGACAACGCCGACGCCCCGCGAGGCGAGGCGAAGATGACCGCGGCGGAGATGCGCAAGCTGGGCATCAACCCGATGGCGGCGAAGGGCGTCACGGCGAACGCGTCGCCAACCACGCGCCACACGCCCGCGGTTGCGAAGAAGCTCGCGGCGGAGGCCAACAAGGGCCGCAAGCCCGCGCCAGCTACCGATGGCGGCGCTGACACCGAGGGCGAGTCACCTTCCAGTTCGAGCCCCGCCCCCGGCCAGAAGAACAGGCTGCGCGGCTACGTCGGTGGCGACAGCCCCGAGGCGCTGAGCGCCTCGCAGGAGACCGAAACCGAAGAGACGCTGAGCACGACGCCCGCGGACGCCGAACCCGCCACGGATCTCGAAGACTCAGGCCCGCTGCGGGACGGGCCCGTCAGCACCCGCAATCCGAGTGCGTACTCGAACCCAGACGCCAAGTCCGCCAAGAGCGGCGGCTACGTCGGCGATATGGACAGCAGCGCCGTGCTCGGAAGCAGCGCGCAGAATCCGTACGCGTACAAGCCCGCCAAGCCGGGGAAGAAGGGGAAGTAGCAACGCAAGCCAGGGGGCCTTGAGCCGCAACGCTCACGATGGTGCAGCGTGGCGAAGCCGCACGCCCGGTCAGGCTCGACCTGCACCTCCACCACGTCATGCTAAGGGTGAGTGGCGGCGTCCATACCAGGAGTGCCGCGTCTGCGACCATCTCGACGAGTCACCTTCAGGGCGCCAAAGTCGGTGCGAGCTCACTCGACTCAATCCCCCGTATCCAGCACCGCCATGAACGCCTCCTGCGGGATCGTCACGTTGCCGATGGACTTCATCCGCTTCTTGCCTTCCTTCTGCTTGTCCAGCAGCTTGCGCTTGCGGCTGACGTCGCCGCCGTAGCACTTGGCGAGGACGTTCTTTCGGAAGGCCTTGATGGTCTCGCGCGCGATGATCTTGCCGCCGATGGCGGCCTGCACGGGGATCTCGAACTGGTGGCGTGGGATCTGCTCCCGCAGGCGGGCGCAGAGCCCGCGGCCGCGCTGCTCGGCCTTGTCGCGGTGCACGATGACCGACAGGGCCTCGACAGGATCGCCGTTGACGAGGATGTCCATCTTGACGAGGTTGTCGTTGCGATAGGCGATGACCTCGTAATCCATCGTGCCATAGCCGCTGGTGAGGCCCTTCATCTTGTCAAAGAAGTCGTAGATGATCTCAGCGAGCGGGATCTCGAACTGGATCAGCTCGCGCGACGCGCTCACGAAGGACTGTGTCTTGTAGATGCCCCGCCGGTCGAGCACGAGCTTCATGATGTCGCCGATGTACTCCTTGGGCATCATGATGTCCAGGCGGCAGATCGGCTCGCGCATCTCGGCGATGACGGACTGGTTGGGAAGCTCGGCGGGGTTGTGAACCTCAACGAGCTGGTGGCCCGGGGGAACCTCGCCGTGGTGCGGGCTCCCCTCCACCACCTTCTTCAGGACCTGCCCCGACGGCGACACCACGTCGTCGACGCTGCGGCAGAGGATCTGGTACGAGACGGTCGGCGCTGTCTGGACGATCTCGACGCCACCCTCGCGCTCGAGGCGCTCCTGGATGATGTCCATGTGCAGGAGGCCAAGGAACCCGCAGCGGAACCCGAAGCCCAGGGCCTCAGAGTGCACGGGCTGGAAGGTGAACGACGAGTCATTGAGGCTCAGCTTCTCGACGGCCTCGCGCAGCTCCTCAAAGTCCGTGGACTCGCCGTCCTCCTTCGTCGCGGGGTAGAAGTCGCAGAAGACCATCTGACGCGGCGGCTGGTAGCCCGGCAGCGCCTCGGGCGCAGGGTTGTTCTCGAGCGTGACGGTGTCGCCGATGCGAACGTCCTTCAGGGTGCGGATCGCGGCAACGACGTAGCACGTCTCGCCCGGGCCGACTTCCTTGACGCGCACAGGCTTGGGCGTCATCTTCCCCAGGTCGCTGACGAGGAAGTTGCGCTCGGTGCCCATCATCCGGATCTTGTCGCCGACCCTGAGCGTGCCGTCGAAGATTCGCACATAGACGATGACGCCGCGATAGTCGTCATAGACAGCGTCGAAGATGAGGCCCCGCAGCTGCGGGATGACCTGGGCCCTCGGCGCCGGGAGCTGCTCGCAGATCGCCGCGAGGAGCTCCTTGATTCCCTGCCCCGTCTTGGCCGACACCAGCAGGCAGTCCTCGGCTCGGAAGCCGAGCGTCTGCTCGATCTCGTCGGCGACGACCTCGGGGCGGGCGCTGGGGAGGTCGATCTTGTTGATGACGGGGATGATCTTGAGGTTCTCATTGACCGCCAGGTAGGCGTTCACGAGCGTCTGGGCCTGAACACCCTGCGTCGAGTCCACGACCAGGATCGCCCCCTCGCACGCCTTGAGGGCGCGGCTCACTTCGTAGTTGAAGTCGACATGCCCTGGCGTGTCGATGAAGTTGAGCATGAAGAGCTCGCCGTGCGCCTCGGCCGGTTCGCCCTTCCTGGTCTTGTGCTCGCCCCCCTCGGCGCCAGGCTCGTCCTCGTATTCGTTCTCGAGCTCATCAGCCTTGGCACCGAGCTTGTGCCGATGGGCAACGGTGACGGCCGAGGCCTTGATGGTGATGCCGCGCTCGCGCTCGATGTCCATCGAGT
>CAZBXF010000033.1:0-23680 GCA_964495635.1 uncultured Phycisphaeraceae bacterium | reverse complement strand
TTCGGGAAGTAGCCCGGGCCGATGTTGCCCGCGAAGCCGAGCTTCTCATCCACGAAGGCGATGCAGCGGAAGTAGGTCCCGTCCATCTTGACCTTCTGCGTCCATGTCGCGCCGCTGTCGGTGGTCTTGAAGATCTTGCCAGCGCCGTTGACGTACCAGCCGGTGGATGGCGAGATGAAGAAGACGTCGTCCTGCTTGCCGCGGTAGGCCTCGGTCGTGAAGCGCTTCCAGGCGGTGGATGATGCTTCCAGCGCGTCGCGGCCTGCGGGTGCTGGGGTGGCGGCGGGCGACGCAGCCGTCGCGGAGGGCTGCGGCTTCTCGCCCGCCGCCAGGGTCGAGTTGCCCGCCGGTGCTGCCGCGGCACCATCGGCCACGCGCCGCATGGTCGCACGCTGCACGCTTGTCGGCCTCCACGCGAGCACCTCGGGAACCTCGCCGCCGCCGGTCTTGGCCGGCTGCGACTCTGCGAATGTTGCAAGCTCAAAGAGCATGCGTTCGTCGCCCGTCCCGGCGCCCAGAACTTCCTCTCGGGTGGTGATCCGGGTTCCCTGCACTGTGAAGGCGGTGTGCACCACGCCGCCGAGGAGCCTCGCGGGGAGGATGATGCCGTTGTTCTCATCGATCTCGTAGAAGCCCTTGGCGGCGTCCTTCACGATCAGCGTGTAGGGCCTCTCCTGGCGTCCCGACTGACCGTCGTAGATGATCGTCCATGTGAAGCGATCGGGGGCATCCGTGGGTGCGATCACGAGTTCCCTGGTGAACTTCGGAGCCTGGCCGGCGGTACCCAGGACTTCCACGTCTCCTTTCCAGCGTCCGACCCACGAGGCCGGGAAGGTCTCGGCGGCTGGCTGGGAGGCTGGCGAGGGAGCGGGCTGAGCACTGACTGACGGCGGAGTGATTGCCGCGCACAGTGCCCAGATGACTCTCGACCCACCTGTTACGAATCTCGGACGTGTGGACATATGAACGGCTCCGATGATCGCGCTCCCTGGTCGCGATCGAGGCGTGATCATTGCACCGCAACCTGCTCAGCGTCCGGCGCTGGGGCGTCTGCGAACCAAGGCTCCACCCTCGAATCGAACCACATACCGATCGCTGAATTTGCGGTCGGGGATGTAGTAGTCGGTGGTGATGATCTGGGCTCCGCTGCGAGCGGCGGCCTCGAAGCGTCGGAAGTCCGTTGCGCGAGCCTCCTTCGTGCCCGCGTCGGCGCGGGTTCGGACCATGAACCCCATGTCGGTCAGTTCGCGGATCTTCTGCTCGTCGCGATCCGGCTCGTTCATGACGAAGATCGCCGCTTCCGGCTGATCGGGCGGGACGTCGGCGAACATCGCCGCGCCGCGCAGCCCTGGGAAGGCACGCAGATATGCCGCGCGTGTCTCTCCGCCCTCGTCGAGCACGAAGATGAACTTGCCCTGTGCCTGCTCGACTGTCGGCCAGCCATCGTTGAGGACCGCCTGCCTGAGAGACGCGTGCTCGCCCCGGACGGCGTCTGGTCGGAGCACACGATCCGGCCCTACGCCCGCCACGAGCGCGGCGTCGAGTGCGCGGAGGGAATCGGTGTCGAAGGGAACTGCCTCCACCGCTCCGGGGACAGGCCCCTTCCCCTGCTTGCAGTTGAACGTCACGACGATCGGCAGGTGGCCCGGGTTTGCGGCGGACCACTCTCGCAACGTGGCCATCGCGGACTCAAGGGTGATGTGCCATGTGCGAAAGTCGAAGTCGGCATCGTGGATCACCTTGAAGCCTGGCTTTGCGAGGTCTCCCGCAGGATCGTGGACCCATGGCGTGCCGCCTGCCTCGCGGAGGAGACGATTCCCGAGGGGGGCGGCGTACCGGCCACCGTCCGGGTCGTTGTAGACATCGAGCTCGAGGTTCCGCAGTCCGAGGTTGAGCTGATCGGTGAGGGAGAGGTGGGCGTAGTCGATCCCTTCGACGTCGCGGCTTGCGAGCTTCATCAGATGGAGAAGCTCGGGCTGGGGCGCGAGCTTGTAGCTGTTGTGGCTGCCGATGACCTGCAACTGGCTGATGCGCAGGCCCGGGAATGCCGCGACTTCTTCCTGGGCTGCTGGTGCCTGGGCGAAAGCCACGATGGTGAGACCCATGGCAATCGTGGCCGCGGTATGGCGGAGGACCTGAGTCACAGAGTTCAGCATTGCACGCTCCCAACCCGGCGGTTTCCGTCATCGGCATGGCCGGTCCACGCCCTCGCGGAAGCCACTATTCTCGCAGCTGGAAACATGTCGAGCGGAGGATCCGGCAGCATTTCACACGCTCTTCACTCCAGGAGCCTCAGGCCGCTCGTTGCGTCCAAGCGACCTATCTTCACCGCGTGCGCGGCACCGAGTTGCCGACGATGGTCCAGCCAGGCGCGCTGCCCCTTCTACCCCGGAGCTTGTCCGCATGTCCGACACGTCCGTCAGGCCTGACCCGGTCAATGTCCTCCTCATTGGCGGCGGCGGCCGCGAGCACGCGATCGCGTGGAAGCTCAAGTCCTCGCCGCGGCTGGGCAATCTCTACACAACGCATCCCGAAAATCCGGGCCTTGCTTCCCTATGCATGCCCGTTGGAGTTCCCGTCAACATTCGCGAGATCTACCGGCTGCAGCAGTTCGTTGAGAAGAACAGGATCGGCCTCGTCGTGATCGGTCCCGAGGATCCGCTCGTCGAGGGCTTCGCCGACAAGCTTGAGACTCCGACGTGCCGCGTTTTCGGTCCTCGATCAGAGGCAGCACGCATCGAGGGGGACAAGGCGTGGGCCAAGACGCTCATGAGGAGCGCTTCGATCCCCACAGGCGAAGGCCGCACCTTCGCCGACGCCGCGAGCGCGCGTCAGTACCTCGAGAGTCGCATCGGCGAAGACGACGGCCTGACGGGTCTGCTCCAGCGCCTCGAAGCCATCGGCGATGCGGCACTCCGCCGCCGCGCCTTCGATGCCATCCTCCGCGTCGGGCGCGCCTCGCTCGACAAGCAGCAGCTCACGAGCGCGGACCTCACGCTCATCAAGGACAGCGGCGCGTTCAAGTTCCCCGGCGGCGATACCAGCGCGCTCATCGCCTTCGCCACCAACGCCGCGAGGGCCTATCGCGCACCTCGCGCTGACCTACCCGTCATCAAGGCCGTCGGCCTCGCGAAGGGCAAGGGCGTGATCGTTCCCGGAACACTTGATGAAGCCATCGATGCCATCGACCTCATCATGGTGAAGAAGGCCTTCGGCGACGCGGGGTCGCGAGTCCTCATCGAAGAGCGCCTCGAGGGCCCCGAAGTTTCGGTCCTCGCGATCACCGACGGCACGACGCTCCTGATCCTGCCACCGGCGCAGGACCACAAGCGCCTCCGCGACAACGACCAGGGCCCCAATACCGGCGGCATGGGCGCCTTCTGCCCCAGCACCACGCTCGACGACGCCACGATGGAGATCATCGAACGCGACGTGCTCGTGCCGACGCTCGATGCGCTGCGACGCGAAGAGATCCCGTACCGCGGCGTCCTCTACGCGGGGATCATGCTCACCCACGCGGGGCCAAAGGTTCTCGAGTTTAACGCACGCTTTGGCGATCCGGAGTGTCAGGCGATTCTCATGCGCCTCAAGAGCGACCTTCTCGAACTCATGCTCGCGACCTGCGAGGGCCGCCTCGAAGACGCAAAGGTCGAGTGGGATCCGCGCCCCTCGTGCTGCATCGTCATGGCCAGTGAGGGCTACCCGGACAAGCCCAAGAACGGCGCCATCATCTCAGGCCTCAACGAGGCCGCGGCACGCAAGAACGCCATGGTCTTCCACGCTGGAACCAAGCGAACCGGCGACGGCAACATCGTGACCAGCGGCGGCCGAGTCCTGGGAGTCACCGCACTGGGTGACACGCTCGCGAAGGCAAGAGAGAACGCCTACGCCACCGCGGCCTGCATCGAGTTCGCGGGGATGCAGATGCGGATGGATATCGGAGGCAAGTAGACGAGTATCACACCTCTACTTGCTCGAACCGGACCCGCCCATCCACGAGCCGCGCGAAGTAGGCATCGATGGTGTCGATCCCCGTGACGCGGTGGACGTATGCGGCGGCCCGGACGAGGTCGGCTCGCTGGACGAGTTCGAGGCGGGGCTCGGTGAGCTCGAGCCTTGTTGCATAGAACGCGCAGCCCTGGTGCGCGAGCAGGACGACTCGCTTTACTCCGTGCACTTCCAGCAGAAATTTCAGCTCGTCGACGACGCCCTGCTCCTCAAGGTGGGCCTGCGGGTGGCCGGCCAGGCAGGCGGGGCCGCCGGGGAGCGAGACTCGGTCGTAGCGGGGGAGCGAAAGGCCATTGTGGAGGAAGTCGTCGAAGTGCGCGCCGACTCGTCCGTCCGAGCAGTAGAGCGCTGCGGCCTTGATGCGAGTCTTCTCGTAGGGAACGGGGCTCTCATAGACCATGGGCGGCTCCGCGTGGCGATCGTGATTGGTCGCGTCTGGTTGCGCCCGGACGCGCAGGCCGCGATGAAGGCTCGGGCTAGAGCTTGAGGGGCACGCCCTCGGCCTTGAACTGCTCGACCATGAGCTGCACCTCCTCGAGCGTCTTGTTGAGACGGTCCGACGCATCCTTGAGCGAGCGGTAGAGGTCGGGGTTCTGCATGAGCTGACCGAGCGTCCCCGGGCCCGCGCGGGCGGCCTCGAGTGTTGTGGCCATCTCGCCGGCTGCCTTCTCGGCGGTGCGCAGCATCGAGAGGGTCTGCACCGAGATCTCATCGAGCCTCTGCGTGATCTTCTCGACGCTGGTGTCAACGCCCGCGCTTGTCTTCGACAGGTCCTCGGCGGTCTTCTTCCAGGTCTGCGTCAGGGCGGAGACCTCGTCCATGACCTTTGGGGCCTTGGCAACGGTGTCGCGGATCTGGGTGCGGAGGGCCTCGTCGGCGAGCCAGGTGTTGGCGCTGGCGATGGCCTGATCGAGGCGGGCGATCGTGCTTCGGACATTGGCGGGCTTGCCCGCCGCGACCTCCTCGAGCGTGCGTGGCTCGAGCATCTCGGACACGCGCTGGCCGACCTCGATGTAGGTGTCGGCGAAGTCCTCGAACTTCTTGACGGCCGTGCCGAAGCGGGCGATGGGGCCGCTGATCGCGTCTTCGATGCGACCGAACATGGTCTGGGGACTGCCGGCGTCGAAGACCTCATCGGGCAGGATGATCTGGCTGGCTTCGGCGGGTGACAGGCCCTGGGGCACGCTGAACTCGAGAGAGCCGTCGCCAACAAAGCTGCTGTTGATCGAGACGCGAGCGGCTCGGGGGATCACGACGCCCTCCCTGACGCGGACCTGGATCTCGGCGCCGGTGGCCGGGAGAGCCCGCACACGAAGTTCACGAACCTGGCCGACGCGGACGCCGTTGAGCGTCACGGGGCTCGTGTCGGTGATACCGGCGGAGTTGGTCATCGTCACGACGAAGGTGTACTGACCGCCCTTGAGGCGACCGAGCTCGCCAACGAGCATGAGCGTGATGATCAGCCCAGCCAGGCCGAGCAGGGCGGTGAGGCCAACGAGGAAATCTCGGATCAGACCTTTGTTCATCGCTTTCCCGTCGATTCGTGGTGAGCATCCACCATGAGACTTCCGTACCCGAACCCCAGCGTCTGCCGCGCGACCCGCTGGCGGGCCGGCCGCGAGCCCGACCGAACTACTGCAGCGTTGCCTGACGCTTGCCCTCGAGTTCGGTGGCCGTGAGGGCGGCGTCGTCGGACCGATCGTACTGCCCCTTCAGGAAGTGTTGCACCCTCCGATCGGGGCTGCGTTCGAGCTGCTCGAAGGTGCCGTCGGCGGCGATGCGTCCTCCGAGGAGCATCACGACCCGGTCGGCGATCTTGCGTGCGCTCGTCAGGTCGTGGGTCACGACGATGTTGGTGACCTGCATCGTGCGCTGGAGCTTGATGATGAGTTCGTTGATGCCGTCGGAACGGATGGGATCCAGGCCGGTCGTGGGCTCGTCATAGAGCACGACCTTGGGGCGAAGGACGATGGCGCGGGCGAGCGCGACGCGCTTTCGCTGGCCGCCCGAGAGCTGGGAGGGGAGCTTCTCTTCGACGGCCGCAAGATCGACAGTCTCAAGTGCCTCGCGGACCCGGGCCCGGCGCTGGGCCGGGGTCAGGCGGGTCTGCTCCAAAAGAGGGAACTCGATGTTCTCCATCACGGACATCGAGTCGAAGAGCGCCCCCATCTGGAAGACCAGTGACACCTCAAGCCGGATCGGGAAGAGGTCCGTCTCGGAACGGGTGTCGACGCGACGGTCCTCGTACCAAACCTCCCCGGCGTCGGGCCGGAGCAGGCCGATGATGTGCTTGAGCATCACGCTCTTGCCGCAGCCGGACGGGCCCATGACGACCGTGGTCTTGGCCCGCTGGATCGCAAGGTCCACGCCGTCGAGGACCACCTGCGATCCGAAGGCCTTGCGGACGCCCAGCAGTCGCACGACTCCATCGGGCGCTGCTCCGCGAGCCGAGGCTTCCGGTTTGGCTGCGTCTGGAGCGAGCATTCGCGGCGTGCATCCCTAGTATCGACCGCGATCAAGAAAAGGCATCGCGTCCGCAACTCACCGATCTGGGCAACCTGCGGCGGCCCGGTACGGCGCGAAGGATACTCCGATGAGTCCACACAATCCCGAAGCCGCGCCGCCCGTTCTGAGCCTGTCCCGGCGTCTGATTCACCGGGGCGTCAAGTTCGACCTGGATCTGGTGAGCGGCACGTCCCCGGCGGGTGTGCCCTTCGCGCGGGAGGCGATCCGCCATCCGGGCTCGGTGATCATGCTCCCGCTGCTGGATGAAGGACCTCGCCCGCGGATCGTCATGATCCGGAACTATCGGCTGTCGGTCGGAGAGTGGCTCTGGGAACTCCCGGCCGGGACCATGACGCCCGGGGAGGATCCCCTCGCCTGTGCCGATCGTGAACTCCAGGAGGAAACGGGCTTTGCGGCTGCAACCTTTGAGCCAGTCTGTCGGTTTCACCCTGCACCGGGCCTTGCGGACGAGCTCATGCACGCGTACGTCGCTCGGGAACTTCGCCCAACCCAGCAGTCGCTGGAAGTCGATGAGAGGATTCAGGTGGAGGTCATGGAGGCCGCAAAGGTCTTCAAGATGATTGAGTCCGGTGAGATGACGGATGCGAAGTCGATGATGCTCCTGATGCTGTGCCAGCGGCGTGGCCTGATTTCGGGATGAAATGCGGGGGCGTTGAGGACGTATCACCGGTAGGAGACTGCCGCTTCACAGATGGATCAAGAAGCGACCATTGGCTGTTGACTGGATGAACGGCGGGAATCGCGGATCGCCTGTCTGGGTGGGGTGTGTTCAGGAGGTTCCTGGTGCGGCTCAAGCAAGGTCCAGGCCCGGGACGTGATCGGAGCGGCCTCCCGCCGCGGGCGGAGCGGACGGCGCTCCAGCTTCCATTCGGCGGGGAGGATCCGCTCCGCTGGGGCGTGCCACTGGTGCGGCTTGGTGGCCTTTCGGTCAAGTTTCACGCGATCGTCTTGTTCTGGGTGGCGGCGGAGATGGTGGCGTGGCTGCCGCGTGACAGCCTCGGGCTGATCCACGCCGGGAGCCTCGTGCTTGCCCTGCTGACGGCGTCAACGCTGCGCGAGGTTGCTCGCATGACGCTGGCCAGGAGGCTGGCGGCGCGTGATGGTGACGGCGCAGGCCTCGAGCCGCAGGAGGCAATGGTCTGGCCCCTGGGCGGGCTGACTTCCGCGGCACCGCTTGGAGTACGGCGGACGGTCTTGGCCGAGCTTGGGGGCATCGGTGCCGGACTGCTGCTGATGCTGCCCGCCGCGGCGATGGTTCTGCTGGCGGGGGCGCCGGCCTCGACGCTCCTCTTTGACCCCATGTCTCCAAGGGTGACGGCGGCGGAACTGCGATCGCCCGCGCAGGTCATCGCCTGGTGGTTCTACTACGCCAACGCGCTGGTGCTGGTGCTCAACCTGCTGCTGCCAATGCTCCCCTTCGATCTTGGCCGCATCATCCTCGCGATCACGCGGCGCCGCGGGGGCGCGATGGTTGCTTCGGCTGTCGTGCTTCGCGTCGGCTTGGTGTCGGCGCTTGCGGTCCTCGTCCTCGCGAGCACGCTTGACCAGACCCGCATCATCGCCGTGGCGGCGGTGGGGGCCTTGGCGACGTGGCTCGAGCATCGCCGACTCGGCTTCATGGCCGACCCGCTGGCTCGAGCGGGGGAGGCTGCGTTGTCAATGGGTGGAGGCCTTGGTGCGCGCGACGATCGCCACGCCGGCGCCGCGGATGTGGCGGGGCCGGCTTCGCGCCTGCCCTCGCCGCGTCGACAGTCGGAGGCGGGCGCGGGGACCCGGGGCGATGAAGGTGCGGATCGCGCCCCGGACGCGCGGCCGGGCGTGAGGCCCAGTGCTAGCGGAGAGAATTCGGCGGCCAGCGCGGCGGCGTCGCAGCGTCCGTCCGAGGCTTCGCGCCCGCCGGGCGGCGAGGTACGCGGCGGCAGCCCACCGCGGGATCGGGCGACTGGGTCGCCAGCGTTGCCCCTCAGCCTCGACGAAGTGCTGGCGAAGATCAGCCGCGGCGGGCTGGCCTCCCTGTCGGACGCCGAGCGGGCGTTCTTGGCGAGGGAGACAGAGCGCCGCAGAGGCGGCTGAGTCCGGGTCCGGCGGTCCGCGCCCATAGGTGCCGGCCGATTCATCATCTGGCCCGGATTCGTCCGAAGATCGTGCAACAGGTCGTTCGAAGCAGAGCCTTGGCTGGCCCGGGCGGCCCATACCCGGGGGGCGTCGCCCCCTCGCATAGGATCGACCCGGCGTGTTCGGATCCCGTCTGGAATCGTCCTCGCGCACAGTGCCCCACCGAGACAGCAAGCCACGATGGCCATCTACGACCGCGACTACGTCTTTCGAGAGTCCCAGGGCTTCGGCCGCCGCGGCGGCATGGGGTACCTTGGCCTGACCGCCAACACATGGATCATCGCGATCAACATCGCGGTCATGGTGCTGCGAGCAACGATGCCGCAGAACGTGCTGCTCGCGCCGGGGGGCCCGAGGGCGGACGTGCTCTTTGCCTACGGACACTTCTCGACCTTCGAGGTTGCCACCTGGGCTGGCGGCATTGAGTTCTGGAGGTTCCTCACCTTCCAGTTCCTCCATGCCAACATCATGCACATCTTCTTCAACATGCTCGGACTCTACATGTTCGGGGCGATGGTCGAGGATCATCTGGGCCCGAAGAAGTACGTTGCGTTCTACCTGACGTGCGGCATCTTCGGCGGCTTCCTGTACCTGGTGCTCAACCTTGCGGGGCAGTTCCTGAGCATTCCTGGCGTCCTGATCAACGACACTCGAACACCCCTCATCGGTGCTTCGGCGGGCGTATTCGGCGTCATCATGGCATGCGCCAAGATCGCGCCGAACACCGTGGTGCAGCTCATTCTGCCGCCAGTGCCGCTGAAGATGCGGACGATGGCGTACGCATACGTCGGCATCTCGTTCGCCTCGCTCCTCCTGGGGACCAACAACGCCGGCGGCGAGGCGGCCCACATCGGCGGTGCCATTGCGGGGTACTTCTTCATCCGCAACTCGCACCTTCTCCGGGACTTCTTCGACGTCTTCACCGACTCGCGCCGCCCCGGGGGTCGCTCCAAGCTCCGCCTCGCGGGCGATGGGCCCGATCGCGTTCGGGCATCAACGCGGGTCAGTGAAGAGCTTGCGGCGGAGGAGGCCGCGATGGACCGCGATCTCAACCGGATCCTCGACCGTGTGAAGGAGGTCGGATCGGAGGGCCTGACGGACGAGGAGCGTGCCACGCTCGAGCGCGTGACTCGTTGGAAGCGTGGAGAGGGACGCGGGCGTCCGGCCCGATGACGCCGCCACTGTCATTCACGATCGCCGCCCGCTCCGGGCAGACGCGCGCAAGGCTCGGACGGGTCGAGACGCTGCATGGCGGCTTCGACACACCGGCGTTCATGCCCGTTGGAACCCGCGCCAGCGTCAAGGGCATCCTGCCCGACCTGGTCCGGCAGACGGGCGCACAGATCCTCCTCAACAACACCTACCACCTGCTGCTGAGGCCGGGACCGGAACTCGTTCGCGAGATGGGCGGCGTGCACCGCTTCATGAACTGGAACGGCCCGATCCTTACCGACTCGGGAGGCTACCAGGCGTACTCGCTTGCCGACGCCAACGCCGTCGACGACGACGGCGTGACGTTCCGCTCGCATGTCGACGGGAGCATGGTGCGTCTGACGCCGGAACGCGCGACGCAGGTCCAGAACATGCTCGGCCCCGACATCATGATGGCGTTCGACGACTGCCCACCCTCCGCCCGGGCCGCCGACCAGCCCGACGCCGAAGGCGCAACTGAGACTTCCGGTCCGCGTGCATCAACCGACCCGCGCCTCGCCGCGGCGGTCCGTCGCGATGCCCGCAAGGGCGTCTATGACCACGAGAAACGCCTTGAGGTCGCGAACGAGCGCACTGTCCGATGGCTGCAGCGCTGCAAGGACGCCCACGCCCGCCCGGAGGAGCAGGCCCTCTTCGGGATCGTGCAGGGAGGAACTGACCTCGCACGCCGCTCTTGGTGCGCCGAGCGAATCGCGAACATCGAGCTTCCGGGGTACGCCATCGGCGGCGTGGCGGTGGGGGAGTCGGCGGACGACATCGCACGCGTGGTCCGGCACACGGCGCCGCTGCTGCCCGAGGATCGACCCCGGTACCTGATGGGAGTCGGCTACGAGCGTGACCTGCTTGAGGCGGTTCGGGCGGGTGTTGACATGTTCGACTGCGTCCTGCCGACGCGCAACGGCCGGAATGCCAACGCCTTCACGCGCACCGGCCAGATCCGGCTTCGGAACGCCAAGCACGCGACCGACCAGAACCCCATCGAGCCGGGCTGCGACTGTCACGCGTGTGACCCATCCCGCTACGGCTGGGTAACGCCGGACGGAGCCCCTTTCACGCGGGGCTACATTCGCCACCTGTTTATGGTGGAAGAGATGCTCGGGCCAATCTTGGTGACCCTGCATAACCTTCGTCACTTCCAGCGATTCATGGCCGACGTTCGGTCTGTGATCGGAAGTGATGATTGGGCCGGGCTTGTCGCCCGGTGGCCGGTGGCGATGGCGCGCGAGCCCTCCCGCTCCTGAGGCTGAAGCACCGCCCTGACTGCGGTGCCGGTCAGAGGGGCGGGGCGTTCGTGCCCCGTCGATGCCGTGAACTGGCCTTCGCAGATCCATCCGTCCGACGATTCGCACATTTCGGCAATCCACAACCCGCTCCGCCGCGAGCCGTTTCCAGAGAAGACCCTTCGATGAACGACCTTTCCTCCCCGGCCTTCACCCTGCTCCTTCCGGCCCTTGCAACAGCCCAGGCGAGCCCACAGTCCAGCGCTCAGATGGGTGCTGCGCCCGCTCAGCCCGCCTTTGCAGATCCGGTTTCGGCCGGCAGCGCTGCGGCCCAACCGGTCACGGGGGCTGCGGGAACTGCCACCACTGCCCCGGGCACGATCACCACCCAGCCGCTCCCAGCCGCCACTCGCCCCGCCGGCGGTGTGGACATGATCTTCTGGCTCCTACCGGTCATGCTCATTGTCATGATCATCTTCAGCGTCCTCACCGGGCGTAAGGAGAAGAAGAAGAAGGAAGAGTTGATCTCCGCGATCAAGAAGCACGACAAGGTTCAGATGCTCGGCGGCATCATCGGCTCCGTGGCCGAAGTGGGCGATGAGGACATCGTCCTTCGTGTCGAAGAGGGTCGCATCCGCTTCGCAAAGTCCGCGGTCGCCGCAGTGCTCTCGTCCGCGAAGGCTTCTGGCTCCCTCGAGAGCAAGCCGGAGGGGAAGTCAGACACCAAGTCGGAGGCCAAGACCGGGAGCAAGACCTCGGTCTGAATTCTCGACTGAGCCGCCCCCCGCAGATCCCTCCCCATCAGCTACGTCGAACGCACCTGCCCCAGTCCTGTCGCGATCCAGCACATGCGCAACAACTTTCGAACTCTGTTCATCGTTCTCGTCCTGCTCGTTGGGGCGATCTATGCCACGCTGCCGCCGGAGAAGAAGCTCCGCCTCGGCAAGGACCTTCGGGGCGGTGCCAGCCTGGTGTACGCCGTGCAGGTGGGGCCCGGCGACAATCCCGATGAGATCATTCCGCAGACGATCGAGATCCTGAAGCAGCGCGTCGATCCCGATGGCGTGCTCGAGGTCTCGATGGTGCAGCAGGGCCGCGACAGGATCGAGATCTCGATGCCGCTGCCGAGCGAGCGGGTCAAGGCGCTCCGGCGCGCCTTTGAGCAAGAGCTGGTCAAGCTCGGGCGTGCACAGGTGACGGAGAACCGGGTGGACCTTGCGGTCCGTCGGCCCGCGGCCGAGCGCGAAGCGGCGCTGGCCGAGCTCAGCGCTGGCAGCGAAGCGAGGCTCGCGAAGCTGCGTGCGGCTTCGCAGGCCTACGACGCCCTTCAGGCCGCGATGCAGGCCGTGACGGCCGCCGGGGCCTCGCCACCAGTGCAGGTGCTCGCGGCGGCGGCGGACGCTGAGAAGACGTATTCAGAGGCCCGGTCTGCCGTCATGCGGACGGCCCTCGCCGCCGAGGACATCCGGGCGGCGGCCTTCGCGAGCAAGCGCAATCGGCGAATGGCGGACGAGAACCGCGTGATGGTGGACCTGCCAAGCCCCCGCGAGCAGGCCGTCGCGCGGCTCAAGGCCCAGCACCCCGACCCGGAGTCCATCGCGGAGATTGATCGCCTCATCGGGCTGTTCGACGCCTACGCCGCGGAGCGGACCGGCTTTGATGACCCGGCCGATCTCAAGAAGATCCTGCGCGGTGCGGGCGTGCTGACGTTCCGGATCACCGTGAACCCGGGTGAGCACCCCGAGGAGGCGAGGCTTCGCACTGAACTTCGCGAAGTCGGAGCCAAGAACGTTCGCGCCTCCGACGCTCGGTGGTTCCAGATCAATGACATTGAGACGTGGGTCGACACCAAGGCCCAGCTGGAGTTCGTCCTCTCCAGCGACGACAACGCCCGCGACTTCTTCCGCGGGCGCGGCTATACGGTCGAGGCACGCGGCGGGCTGTTCTACATGCTCGCATGGGACACGCCCAACACCAGGCTGACCCCTGCCGACGGTAACTGGCGCGTCAACGCGACCAGCGGCATCGATGAGCTGGGACGCCCCGCCATCAACTTCACGATGTCCACGTCAGGCGCACCGCTGCTTGGCGCGCTCACCCGCAACCATGTCGGCGACCAGATGGCCATCCTGCTGGATGATCAGGTCTACACCGCGCCAACCCTCAACAGCGAGATCTCGTCTCGCGGACAGATCACAGGCAAGTTCTCACAGGAGGACATCCGCTACGTCGTCCGCGTCCTCTCCGGGGGAAGCCTCCAGGCCAAGCTCGTTCCCGAGCCGATCTCAGAATCCACGTTCGGTCCCGAGCTGGGCGCCGACAACCTGCGGATGGGCCTCGAGGCGGGCATCCTCTCCGCCATCGCAGTGACGATCTTCATGATCTTCTACTACTTCGGCTTCGGCGTGGTCGCCGTTGTCGCGCTGATCGCCAACTCGCTGCTCATCCTTGGTGCCATGTCGCTGGCCAAGGCGTCCTTCACGATGCCCGGCATCGCCGGCGTGATCCTGACCTTCGGCATGGCGGTCGACAGCAACGTGCTCATCTACGAGCGCATGCGTGAGGAGTTCCGGCGCGGTGCGGACATGAAGACCGCGGTCCGGCTGGGCTTCGACAAGGCCCTCTCGGCCATCGTCGACTCCAACATCTCGAACCTCATCGTCTGTCTGGCGCTGTACGGCTTCGGGACGCCCGAGATCCGCGGGTTCGCGATCACGATGGGCATCGGCGTCGTTTCGACGCTGATCGCTGCCCTCGTCATCTCGCGCCTGATCTTCAACCTCATGGTCGTCGCCGGTTGGCGCTGGGCGAACACGGAGCGTCTGGGAACGATCTTTGCTCCCTCCTCGTTCCTCGCCTCGATGCTGCCCATGAGCTTCCCGGGAGTGCAGAGCTTCCTCACGCCCAGCGTCGACTGGATGCGTCTGCGTCACATCTTCTTCACGATCTCGGCCATCTATGTCGCCGTCGGTCTTCTGATGATCGCCGTCCGGGGCGAGAAGATGCTCGACAATGAGTTCCTGGGGGGCACCCAGGTCACGCTGAGCCTGCGTCAGGACCCGGCGACCGGCCAGCGCATCACGATGGAGCGCTCGGAAGTGCAGGAGCGCGTGCTGGCGATCGCCAACGCTGCGCCCGAGGGTGACGAGCTCCGCCAGCTCCGCGAGGCGGAGGTCTTCCCGATCGACCCACGCGAGGACGGCGTCACGTCCGACACCTTCAGCATCAAGACGACCGCACAGAATGCGAGTGCGGTGCTCGGAGCGGTCCGGAACAGCTTTGCCGACAAGCTCGATCTGAAGCCGCCGCTGGAGTTCGAGTTCTCCGGCGCCACGCTGGCCCGCGAGATCCCCGCGTTCGCCATCGAGAAGCGTGAACTGGGCGACAACATCGACCGCCCGGCCTTCCGCAATCCCGTCGCGCCGTTCCTGGGCGGGGTGGCAGTTCTGATCGAGAACATCTCGCCGCCGACATCGAAGGAGAACCTGGAGGAACGCCTCCGCACGACCCGCAGCAGCGCGGAGTTCTCCGACACGCTGTCACGCACGAGCGAGCTCGTAGTCCTTGAAGGATCCGAGCAGGCAGTCAAGACTGCGGTGCTGCTGGTTCGGGCGGAGGGCGCGAGCGTCTTTGAGAACGAGGCCCGCTGGGAGCAGGACCTCAAGCTCCGCGAATGGGCCCTGGTCCGCGATGCGTTGACGCGCGAGACCACGCCGGCCAGCGTCAACAACTTCACGGCGTCCATCGCACGAACCTTCGCCGAGAACGCCATCAAGGCGACGCTGATCTCGTTCCTCGGAATCGGTCTCTACATCTGGATCCGGTTCAAGACGCCGCGGTACTCCATCGCCGCCGTCGTCGCGCTGATCCACGACGTCATCACGGTCATTGGCCTGATCGCCCTCTGCGAGATCCTCTACGATTTCGATGCGACGGCCGGCTTTGCCCGCAGCGTCGGGCTTCTGCCCTTCAAGATCGACCTCAACATGGTCGCGGCCCTGCTCACGATCGCGGGTTACTCGCTTAATGACACCGTCGTCGTGATGGACCGCATCCGCGAGAATCGAGGCAAGCTCCCGCACGCCACGAGGTCCATCATCAACACGTCGATCAACCAGACGTTCTCGCGAACTCTGATCACCGGCACCACCACCCTGGCCTCGTGCATCATCCTCTACGTCGTCGGCGGCGAGGGCATGAGGGCCTTCGCCTTTGCCCTCACGGCCGGGCTCATCGTCGGAACGTACTCCTCCGTCGCGGTAGCGGCCCCCATCGTCTGGTCCAGAAAACTCGATACCGAGCTCGAGGCAGAGACCGATACCAAGTCCATCGTTGCAACCTGATCCGGCAGGCAGTTTTCGCGATCGCTCTACGGACACCACCCAGCCATGAACGACTCGGTTCGCAGGACAGCGGCAGGGTTCATGGCCCTCGTGGCCCTGTGGATCTGTGTCTACTGGTGGTGGCCCAGCGAGCCAAGGATCTCGTTTGCGCAGACGGACCCACAGTCGGCGCTGTCCGGCGGAGAGGCTTCCAGACCCACACCGGCCCCTCTTCCGGCCCCGCCCACGCCGGAGCCCATCAGGATCGAGCTCCCCCCGGACCGCCCCCGCGAGCCAGCGGTCCAGCCGCCCGCACCCCAGCCGGCTCAGCCAGTTGTCCAGCCACTTGTTCGGCCGCCGGAGTTCATCGAGCACACGGTGGAGCGAGGTGAGACGTTCGGATCCATCTCCCGTCGCTACTTTGGCAGCTCGCGCCACGCGGACGAGATCGCCCGTGCCAACCCGTTCATCGACCCCTCCCGCCTGCGGCCGGGCCGGGTGATCCGGGTCCCCAAGGATCCTGAGAACATCCAGGGCAAGCCCACGCCGCCGGCCGACCCAGGTCCCGCCTCGCCCGGCAGTGTCCGCTACGACACGCAGCGCAGCTACACGGTGGTCGCCGGCGACACCCTGTCCAAGATCTCGCAGAAGATGTACGGCACGCAGGCCAACACCGAGCTCATCTTCGAAGCCAACCGCAAGCTCCTCGCCTCGCCGGACGATCTCTCCATCGGGCAGGTCCTGGTTATTCCGCCCGCCACCGGCCCGGCTCCCCCGCCGGGCTGACCGGCCGGGACTGGCGTATCGGAACGAGGGCGGAACTGACTTCCAGAGACGGCCGCGAGCGACGCACCCAGGACCGCCCACCCGCGCAGGAGCGAACCATGACGCCGAACTCTCCAACCTCGGGCTACATCGTGACGGGAGGGGCGGGCTTCGTTGGCTCCAACCTCGTCGCTGAGCTGCTGCGGCGGGAGCCCGCGTCGCACATCCTGGTCATCGATCCCTGCACCTCGGGCTCTTTTGCCAACGTCGTCGAGGCGTGCGAACGCCGGGGCGTCGGGCCGTTCCGCGGGGAGTGGCTTGCGCAGGACGTCGCGTCCGTCAATTGGAAGACCCTGTTGGGCCACGCGCGGCCGCGTGCGGTCTTTCATCTCGGTGCCATCACCGATACGACCATCCTTGATGAACATCGGATGATCGCCACCAACCTCGGCGGCTTCTCGGCCCAGACTCCGGGCGGCCTGCTTCATGAGGCGGCGGTCCTGGGCATCCACCTCGTCTACGCATCCTCGGCGGCAACGTACGGCTCGCCACCACAGATGGCCTCGCGGACGCCCTTCCCGGAATCCGCCGCGGGCCGACCGAACAACGTCTACGGGTTCAGCAAGTGGCTGATGGAGTGCGAGCACGCTCGCCTGACCGCCGCTCACCCCGCGGCACATGTCGTCGGCCTGCGCTACTTCAACGTGTTCGGCCCCGGAGAGTCCCGAAAGGGGAAGATGGCGAGCATGGCCTTCCAGCTCGCGCAGCAGCTCCTTGCCGGAAAGTGCCCGCGACTCTTTGCAGACGGCAGCCAGGCCCGAGACCAGATCCATGTCGACGACGTCGTGGACTGCACGATCCACGCCGCAGGCCTGAGTGGTGCTGCGGCCCGCCCCGGCGTCTACAACCTCGGCTCCGGCAAGGCAACAAGCTTCCGCGACGTGATCGACTCCGTCCGGAAGGGCCTTGGCGTAGGGGATGGCCAGCTCCCGACCGACTACTTCGAGATGCCCGCCGCGATCCGCGCGTTCTATCAGGACTGGACCTGCGCGGACATGACCCACACCCGCACCAGTCTCGGATGGTCGCCAAAGATTGATCCCGGCGAGGGCATCGCGTCATACGCGGCGTTTCTCGCGAAATCCCAGCGTGGCCCCTCGGCCTGACCCGAGCCTGGAGACCTCGTTTCCCGCAGACTGCCCACCATGCCCAACACACTCAAGCGCATCCTCGTGACCGGCGGCGCCGGCTTCCTTGGCTCCCACCTCTGCGACCGACTCGTGAGCCAGGGGCACGACGTTATCTGCGTCGACAACCTCTTCACGAGCCAGAAGCTCAACATCACGCACCTGCTCGGCAAGCCGAACTTCGAGTTCATCCGTCACGATGTGACCCACCAGCTCTGGCTTGAGGTTGATCACATCTACAACCTCGCCTGTCCTGCGGCACCGGGCCACTACCAGTACAACCCCATCAAGACCATGAAGACAAGCGTCATGGGCGCCATCAATATTCTGGGGATGGCCAAGCGATGCCGCGCGAGGGTGCTGCAGGCCTCAACGAGCGAGGTCTACGGCGATCCCGAGGTCCATCCGCAGCCAGAGAGCTACCGCGGCAACGTCAACCCCATCGGCCCCCGCGCCTGCTACGACGAGGGCAAACGCGCCGCCGAAACCCTCTTCTTTGACTACCACCGCGCCCACCGCGTCAACATCCGCGTCATCCGTATCTTCAACACCTACGGACCACGAATGCACCCCTTCGACGGACGGGTCGTGAGCAACTTCATCCGCCAGGCCTTGGCTGGCGAGGACATCACGCTCTTCGGCACGG
Organism: uncultured Phycisphaeraceae bacterium; assembly: GCA_964495635.1. Taxonomy (GTDB): domain Bacteria; phylum Planctomycetota; class Phycisphaerae; order Phycisphaerales; family UBA1924; genus JBBASU01. The sequence goes on along the minus strand of CAZBXF010000033.1, from coordinate 5,679 downwards.
GCGAACAGAGTCGGTCCTTCTGCTACGTCGACGACCTTATCGAGGGAATGGTCCGGATGATGCACGCTCCGGACGACTTCGTCGGGCCCGTCAACCTCGGCAATCCGTACGAGTTCACGATGAAGGAACTCGCTCACGAGGTTCTCGAGCTGACCGGCTCCAAGAGTGGCATCGTCTACAAGCCCCTGCCAGCCGACGACCCCACTCAGCGCCAGCCCGACATCTCTCTCGCGAAGGCACGCCTGGATTGGGAGCCCAAGGTCCAGCTCCGTGAGGGTCTGGCCCGGACGATTGAGTGGTTCCGATCGATCAACCTGAACGCCTACCGGCCGCCAACGCCCAATTTCTAGCCTGCCGACGCTTCGATCTCGCATTGGGGTGCGGCTTGACTTCGTCTGGTCCGAGTGTTAGTGTTTACTAGCAATGTCGGAGATCCCCATGGCCACCGACCCGCACCAGCCGCTCCCCAGCGAGACCGACGCCTCGCCCACCATGGCCGAACGCCTCACCACGCTCGAGCGCCGTCTCGACGACCTCGAGCGGACGCTCTCGGCCCTCCCGCTCTTCCAGCGTCAGAGACAATCGTCACACACTGCAACCCCGACCCCGCTCCCACCGGCGCGACCGACCATGGCAACGTCCGGCCCCGCGCTGACCCCGCCGCCACCAATCACGGGCACGCCCGTTCCAGCCGGGTCCGGCTGGCGGGCCACAAGAGAAATCCCAACCCCGCCGACCAGCAATCCCGCACCAAGGGTCCCAGCTGCTGCCCTTGCGCAAGGCCCGTCCTTCGAGAAAATCATCGGCGTGGGCTTCGCGGTGGTGGGGGCCCTGATGCTGGTCGCGGGCGTGGCCTTTGCGCTGCTCTGGGCATATCAGCAGGGACTTCTGCGGATGCCTCCATTGTGGCGATGTGTGCTGGCAGCGGCGTTTGGCTTCTCGCTCGTCGGTGTGGGCGAGGTTCTGCGCCGTCGCCTCGGCCCGTGGCCCGCGGCGGGCAGCTTCGCAGCCGGCATCGGGATCGTCTACGCCAGCGTCTTCGCGGCATATCGCCTGTTTGGTCTGATGGGTGAGGCGCCCGCCTTCATCCTCCTTGCGCTGACGGCCGCCTTCGGTATCGCCATCTCGGCTCATGCTCGCCTCAGCGTTGTTGCGGTGGTTTCGCTCATCGCCGGCTTCATGACCCCTCCGCTGCTGGGAGGTTCCGCCGCGAGTCCCTGGGTGCTGCCGATGTACCTCCTCGCCCTCCTCGCGGTGGGGCTTGGGCTTTCGGGCTGGCTCGGTGGCACATTCACGATCGTGCGCTCGGTGGCGTGGTGGGGGATCGTCCTGCTCGGCGGTGCTTGGGCGCTGGCCATCCGCAGCGGTCACGAGCCCGCCGCGGCGGCCTTCCTGCTCCTCGTGTGGTGTATGGTGCATCTTGAGCTGTGGTGGTCGACCTCTGTGCGGGGACTCTCCAATCAATCACCTCCCGCGTGGCTGGGCGAGTTCTCGTACTGGCGCCCCATCGCGGCGTCAATCAGCACGTCCGCCTGGTCGGTCGGCCTGGGCGTTCTCGTCCTGCGGCAGTGGGGGACCGTGCCGGACTGGATCGCGCCCGCCGCGGGCCTTGGCGCCGCCGCGGCACTCGGACTGATCCTCGCAAGCCATCTTCGCCTGCTCATCGACGTGCCACGCACTGACCGCGAACGCCTCGGCGCCGCGATGCTGGTCCAGGCGGGTGCACTCCTGATTGCCACCATCGCGCTGGCGACCTCCGGGCCCGCGGAAGTCATCTGCTGGCTTGCGCTAGGCGTTGGTGCTGGCACGGCGGCACGTTGGCTCCGGGCCCCGATCCTGCTCGCCTACGCCGCGATTGCGCTCGCCATCGTGAGCGTTCGCCTCATCCTTTGGGACAGCTGGCAAGGCGGGCTGCACTCGCGCCCGGTGCTCTTCCAGGGCATCGCCTTCACGTGGTGGACCGGCCTGATGCTCGCGGCCGCGCTGGCGTGGGCGTCGCTCGCGTGGCTGTCGCGTCAGTTCAGTCGGCCCCTCAGTCAGGCGGACCTGGAAGCCACAGAGCCCGACAACGAAACGGACCCGCATGTGCCCTCGCCGCCACCCCGAGTTCCGCCCCGCCTTCCCGCGACAATCGGGACACCAATCGGCCTTATGGGCGTGATCCTCGCGCTCGCCAGCCTCATCCATCCCGAGGCCGAGCACTTGTCCATCGCCTTTGTCTGGGCGCTGGCAGGCGCCGGGCTTTCGGTGGGCGGACGAAGCCTTACGGGTCTGGGCCTCCGCAGCGGCGGGATGGTGACGCTTTCGCTCGCGATCATCGCGTGGGTCGCTGCGGTCGGTCTGGTGGATTGGAACGCGTCCCCATCGCCCATACTTCTGCATCCAGCACTGTGGATCGCGCTCGCGATCGCCGGGTGCATCGCTGTCGGGGCCCACCAGCTCAGAGGGAGCGATCTGGGATCTGATGGCCCGCTTTCCGGCAACACCTCGTCAGCGATCCGCCCGAAAAGTGCGACCATCGCCGGAGTCGTCCCCGTCGCGATCGTGGCCGCCCTTCTGCTGACGCTGCTCGCGACGAGCCTTGAGGCATCACGCGTCGCCCTGGTGCTCTTTGAGAGGGACAATCTCCAACCGGTGGGCGTCACGCTCTGGTGGGCGGCCTTTGCCATCGGCCTGCTCGCCGCCGGCTTTGCCCGGCGCTGGCTCTGGGTGCGGCGGAGCGGGCTGCTCCTGCTGGCCGTCGCTGGATTCAAGGCGATCATCATCGATATGGCGGGCGTCCCGCTCATCGGCCGCGTCGCGAGCTTCGTCGCCATCGGCCTGCTCATGCTCGCCGTTGCCGCGGTGTACGCACGCCTCGAACGTGCCATCGCGCCGCGGCCAGCGCCGGGTCCGATCCCGCCGGAAGCGACAGCCTCCGACGACCAGACTGCCGCCTCGCACCCAACCCCTTAGCATCCACCATGCGATTCGGCCGCCACACCGCCATCCTCGCCGACGGTTCGCTCGCCTCGCTCATCGCCTGCGCGATGCTGAAAGAGTCTCTCACGGCCTCGGAGGCGTCTCCCGACTCCGCTGGCCTGATCATCGCGTTGCCATCGGTGCCCGCGTCTGCGGCCATGATCGACGCGGCGCGCCTCCAGGCGCAGGCCTACGACCTGCCCTTCGCCGAGCTCCCCCCGGATCGCTCAACGGATCTCACACCCGGTGAGGCAGAGTCCCGCGCACTGCTCGCGGCGGTGCACGCCGCCGCCCGGGCCCGCTGCGATGCCATCATCTGGCCGGTCAGCGCTGCCCGGCCCGACGGGATTAGCCTTGATCGAGTTTCTGCGTGTGCGGACCGCGCCCTGCTGGTCGGCAGGCTGGTTGCAATCGATGCCACCGAGCACGGCCTTCTAGGGCTCACAGTCACGATTCCCTTCATCGACCTTTCCGACCGCCAGATCGCGGACCTCGCGGTCGATATGGCCGTCCCGATCGAAACCTGCTGGTGGAATCGCTTCGGAGGCACTGGCGCCGCCGAGGAACGCAAACGCTGGATGGCGGCCCTGCGCGCGGCCGGGCGTTCCGAACCAGCCCGGGCGTGATGCCCGGCACGCTGCCCGGCCTCCGAGCAACGTTGTCCCCCCACACGCTCGCACGCCGGCGGCGGACCTAAAGTCCGCCCCTATGACCACGCAGCCTAACCGGACCAATCGCGCCACCATCTCGACCTCTCGCACTGGGACGGTCTCCCTCTGGTCGCGCAGCCTGATCCCCACCACGCGCGAGGCCCCCAACGACGCCGAAGTCCCCAGCCACATCCTCCTCCACCGTGGTGGCTTCATCCGCCAGGTCGGCGCGGGTATCTACGACTACCTCCCGCTCGCTCACCGCGTGATCAACAAGGTCTCCGCCATCGTCCGCGAGGAGATGGACGCCGCCGGCGCGTGCGAGATGCTCATGCCCGCCCTCGAGCCCTTCGAGCTCTTCAAGGACACCAAACGCGATGAGGCGTATGGCGACAACCTCTTCCGCGTGAAGGATCGCAAGGGCCGGATGAACGCCCTTGCGCCGACGCACGAGGAAGTCATCACGCAGCTCATGATCGGCTGCGTCAGCAGCTACAAGCAGCTCCCCATCAACCTGTACCAGATCCAGACCAAGTTCCGTGACGAGGCCCGCCCGCGCGCGGGCCTGCTGCGCTGCCGTGAGTTCCTGATGAAGGACGCGTACTCCTTCCACGTCAACATCGAAGGAGCGGGGGGGCTCGACGAGACCTACGACGCGATGTACCGCGCGTACTCCAACATCTTCACGCGGTGCGGCCTGGACTTCTCCGCCGTCGAAGCCGAGAGTGGCCCCATCGGCGGCAGCGCCAGCCATGAGTTCATGGTCAACTGCGCCTCCGGCGAAGACACGATCATGAAGTGCCCCGCCAGCGGCTACGCGGCCAACGTCGAGAAGTGCGAGATCGGCCCGCGCACGCACGACCTCACCGCCGCGCCCTCGGGCGAGCTCACCGTCGTCCACACGCCGAACCTCCCCGGCATCGACGAAGTCGGCAAGTTCATGAAGGTCAAGCCCGACCGCATGCTCAAGACCGTCGTCTTCCGCCCGACCTTCGCGGGCGCCACCTGCCAGTGGGTTGTCGCCGTCGTCCGTGGCGATCACGAAGTCAACGAGGGCAAGGTCAAGGCCCTCGCTGGCGGCGGCGTTGAGCTTGCCGACGTCGAGGCGGCCAAGAAGGCCGGCTTTGCCATCGGCTACGTCTCCCCCAAGGTCGTGAACACCGTGCCCGGCGTGCTGCTGCTGATCGACTCAGATGCCGCACAGGGCGGCTTCTGGGCCAGCGGCGCCGACCAGGCCGACCACCACGTCAAGCACTTCAACTGGCGCCGCGAGGTCGGCGCAACGCTCGATGACGCCAGCCGCGTGCGAGTGGGGGATGTGCGCAACGCCGTCGCCGGCGACCCCTCCCCCAAGGTCCCCGGCGAGAAGCTCATCGCCGCCAAGGGCATCGAGGTCGGCCACATCTTCAAGCTCGGCACGAAGTACTCGGAGGCCATGGGCCTCAGCGTGCTGGACGACAAGCAGCAGAAGCGCACCGTCATCATGGGCTGCTACGGCATCGGCGTCTCACGCACGATGGCCGCGTGCGTTGAGATGAGCCACGACGAGAACGGCATCATCTGGCCCGCGCCGATTGCGCCGTACCACGTCCTCATCACGCTCATGAAGCCCGAGGACGCCAGCCACCGCAGCGTCTGCGACCAGCTCGCCAAGGACCTCGCGGCAGCAGGCATCGACGTCCTCATCGACGACCGCGACGAACGCGCGGGCGTCAAGTTCAAGGACGCGGACCTGGTCGGCATCCCGATCCGCCTCACGATCGGCGACAAGGCCCTCGCCGAGCAGGCGGTGGAGTACAAGCTGCGCAAGGACGCCGGAAAGGGCGAGAACGTCAAGATCACGGATGTGGTGCAGCGGTGCGCGGCGGTGCTGAACGGCTAACCATGCAGATCAACCAAGCCGTCTCAGAGCAGGACATCCGCGCCTTCGAGTCCCTCTGCCGCGAGTACGCCACGAGCCTGCAGGTACTCATCGGCGTCTCGCTCGCACACCAGGGCTTCGAAGATGAAATGCGTACGCTCCCCGGGAAGTACGGCCCTCCGGGCGGCGTAATCCTGCTCGCCCGCG
>CAZBXF010000032.1:18072-23697 GCA_964495635.1 uncultured Phycisphaeraceae bacterium | reverse complement strand
CCGGGCTTGTTGCTGGCCTTGAGCTCCATGATGACCTCGGGCTCGGCCACCACCTTGAGCGCGTCGGTGATGAACTGCGGGTTGAAGCCGATCTCGAGGTCCTCGCCGTCGTAGCCCGACAGGGTGACGTCGACGGTGGCTTCGCCCATCTCGGGTGCGCGGCTTGAGAGCTTGAGCTGCTTGGTCTTGCTGGTGAATGAGAGGCGGACGCCGCGCGAGTCCTCGTTGGTCAGGAGCGCTGCGCGCCGGACGGCGGAGGAGACGGCGTCGCGATCGAACGTGACCTTCTTGTCGGCGTCCTTGGGGATCACGTCCTCGTAGGGAGGGAAGTTGCCTTCGACGAGGTTGCTTGCGAGCAGGGCGCGGCCCGGGCTCGCGGCGGTGCCGAAGCTGAAGTAGATCTGCGTGTCGGTGATCGCGATCTGCACCGCCTCCTCGTGCTCGCTGATGAGCTTCTGCAGCATCGAGAGCGCCTTGGTGGGCACGATGCACTGCACGGCCTTGGCGTCCTTGTCCTGGCCCGTCAGGTTCGCGCGGGCGAGGGCGAGGCGACGGCCGTCGGTGGCGACGAGTTCGAGGCGCTTGCCATCGCGCTTGAGCAGCACGCCGTTGATGGCGTAGCGGCTGTTCTCGCGGGCGGTGGCGAAGATGGTTCGGGCGACGAGCTGCGAGAGTGAGCCGGCCGGGTGGGTCATCACGGCCTTGGGCTTGGCCTGGGCGGCGCTGCCGGCGACGACGCTCGAGAAGTCGGGGATGGGCGGGAACTCAACGGGCGGGTAGCCGAGGATCTTGAAGTGCGCGTCGGCGCCGCGGATGTGGAGCGCCTCGTTCTCGGCCTCCAGGGTCAGGGTGGGCTCGTTGTCCTCGGCTGCGATGATGGCGCGCAGGCGGTCGGCGGGGATCAGCACGTCGCCGGGCTTCTGGACATCGACCTGCGTGAGCGAGAGGCGGATGGCAATCTCGGCATCGGTCGCCGCGAGCGTGAGCTCTCCGGCGCCGCCGACCTTGGTGGCGGTGAGGCGGATGCACTGCAGCTGAACGCGTGGCGTGCGAGCCGCCACAGCGCCCGAGACCAGGTTCACGGCGCTCAGAAGCGCCGAGCGATCACAGATGACCTTCATGCGTGCAACGCTCCATCTCTGTACGCGGCGGCTGCGCGGATCGCGCAGCGGTGCGACGAAACTCCACCGAGGCCCATTCCGTGGGGCCGACGACGGCCAGAGTGTACCAGCCCATGGGGGTCAGGGCGGCCGACAGTCCCTCCACAGCCTATCCCCAAGCCATTTCAGCCTGGCTGGACCGACTCTGGCCAGAAGCCCGCGAAGCACCCGCCGGTCAGCAGGGCGTAGACCACCCCGTCAAAGAGCCGCCCGGGAATCTGGCGCCAGGGCTGGCCGTGCCAGATGGACATCGGAAGCGCGTAGCCGGCGTGGGCGAGGAGGGAGACTGTCGCTGCCATGCGAAAGACAAGCCAGTACGAAGTGCCACGCGCAAGGCCAGCGTTGGAAACCACATACGCCACAATCAGGGCCACGATGAAGAGGTGCAGGATCCACATGGAGAGGTTTCGGCCCATCTTGGGGGCTGAACCGAGCACCGTCAGCATCGCCCAGGGACCAGCCATGAACCGGGCCCGAACTTCGGGGTCGCGCGCGTTCTTGTCGCACCAGGGAACGAAGTAGACGCCCGGCCGCAGACCCGACCCGCGCACGAGGTCCATGATCGGTCCCTCCTGCTGCCCGGGACTGAGGTAGTCGTTCTTGTGGATGGGTGTTGCCATCCAGATGATCGAGCTGGCGAAGAAGACGATCACCGTCGCGAGGAGGATCGGGAGCCAGAGGTCAATGAGCGGGATCATGGCGCGTCTCCGATGGGAGCAGACCCAAGCGACGGAGAGCATACCAAACTTGTTCCGATCCGGTGCAAATGCGGGGTCCGGATCAGCTGTCTCGGGAGCGGGTCACTCCGGGTCGATCATCGAGGCGCCGTTGCCGAAGAGCACGGGGGACTCGTCGTACTCGGTGCGCTGCTGCGGGGTGAGGAGCGCCAGCACGGTGGTGTTGAGGGTTGCGCGCAGGGCCTCGCGCTCGGTCGCAAACGGATTGAGGATGTTGGAGGCACCCTGGCGTTCGGCGGCGGGCTTGAAGTAGTCGTCGTCGTAGGCCCTTAGGAAACGTTCGATGCGGCCCCGGTACTCGCGCTCATAGTCGGCGAGTGCCGCGGCGGCCTGCTCGCGCTGGTCGGGCGTGAGCGAGGCGAGCGCCATGACCTCGCGGTAGATGGGGGTGCCACCGCGGTCGGGTCCGTAGATGCTCATTTCGTACGCGGCGTCGATCCGCTCGAAGATCGCGGCGACGCGTTCGGACGAGAGGCGTTCGAGGTCTGTGGGGTTGAGGGCCGCGGCGATGAGGCGCCAGCCGGCGATCTGGACCCGTGCGAGGTTTGCGTCGGCGCGCTCGAAGGCTCGCTGGGTCTCGTTGCGTGCGGTGTTCAGCGGGCCACCATCCTGGTCGTAACCGGCGCGGACGGCGGCGTAGTACTTCATGAGTGCTTCCTGTCTGGCCACGAGCGCGGCGTCCAGATCGCGCTCGTTCCGGAGGACCGCTTCCGAGAGCTGCGGCGTGGAATCAAGCGGCACTTGCAGGCGTTCCAGCGCGAGCGTCAGATCGAGCGGTACCGGGCAGCCGTTGGCTTCCGGGAGCAGCACGGCCCGTCGCCGGGCGAACTGATACCGCTCGAAGGCCTCGGTGCGGTCTGGTCCGGCCAGCAGTGCGAGCTCCTGGAGCAGCTCGAGCTCGACCGCCGCGACTGCGCCCTGAAGATCGACCTCGGCGGCGCGGATGTTGGTCTCGCCGTCCCTGATCCGTCGCAGGTGTCGGTTGATGGCCCGGGAGATTTCCAGGCGGGCGCTGCTGACGAGATCTTCGGCCGCCTGCTTCTCGACCTCACCAGCCTTCAGGAAGCGGGCGAACTCCGCGGCCTCGCGTGCGGGGACGGCCGCGCGGACGCGCTGGGGCTCAACCAGTTCTGTGATCAGCGGTTGCGCGACAGCGCTGCGAGGCAGTGCAAGCCCGGCGCAGGCTGCGGCGACGAACACGAGCACCAGTGCCGAGAGGCCCAGCTTCATGTGGCAGATCCTCCGATTGGGGGGGCGAAGTTGGGCCGGGGAGTGCGGGCGTGACCATGAGCGCCGGCGTCGAGGGTTTGTTCGCGGGTCGACCACGGGCGGACGCACCACCGCGGGTGAAGGAGGCATCGACAGTCCGGCATGCATTTTGTTGCAAAGCCAAACCCCACGGCTTGCCAGCGGGACTCAGACCCGCCATACTCCCAAACCTCCGGGTTGGTTGTTCCTGGAGACCAGAGTTTGGTTCGTACGTTGGTCGGGGTTCTCTGAACTCCGGGCTGTAGATTGTGGCACGCCGCCCCACGCCGAGCGCCTGGGTATGCCTGTCCGAGTACCGCCCCGGTGACCCCGGCTGGCGTGGCATGTCCGGTGAAGGCCGGGCAGGATTGGACAGGGTCACTTTGGCCGCGGGAGCGCAGGCTTCCGGCGAGCAGAAAGGCGGTGCCGAATGTCGTACGAAGCAGCAGTCCACGCGCAGGCGATCGAGATCGACAAGCTCTCCCTGGAGATGTGTGCGGCGGCGGGGAGCGGTCACCCGACGAGCGCGGCCTCCATCGCTCACATTGTGACGGTGCTCCTGTACTCCACGATGCGCTGGAGCCCGGACTTCCCCGACTATCCGACTGCGGACCGGCTCGTGCTCAGCGAGGGGCACGCGGTTCCGGCGGTGTACGCGGCGTGTGCGAAGCTTGGCGTGGCGTATGGCAAGGATCGCGAGAGCCGGCGGAAGCTGACTGTCGAGGATCTCCGCCAGCTTCGTGCCGGCAAGAGCGAGCTTGATGGGCATCCGAATCCGATGGAAGGATTCCCCTTCTTCGATGCTGCGACGGGGTCCCTGGGGCAGGGGCTCTCCATTGCCTGCGGCATCGCGGAGGCGGCCCGGCTGGACGGCTACGACAAGCGTGTGTACTGCATCATCGGCGATGGCGAGGCCCGCGAGGGTCAGGTTGCCGAGGCGCTGGACTACCTGGTTGATCGCAAGCTGGGCAGGCATGTGCTGCCCATCTTCAACTGCAACGAGTATGGCCAGGCGGACCGCGTGAGCCCGCAGCAGTCTCCGGACGTGCTGGCGGCGAAGCTCGAGGCGACGGGGTTCGATGTCAGGATCATCGACGGTCACGCGCCCGGGCAGATCAAGGCCGCGTTCGACGCGTTCATCGAGGCCGGCACCGGCAACAAGGGCGGCAAGCCCATGGCCGTGGTCGCCAAGACCGTGAAGGGCTGGGGGAGCCCGTCGCTCCACGGCGGCGGCTGGCACGGCAAGCCGCCGACGGGCGAGCAGCTCAAGCGCGCCATCGGCGAGCTCGAGCAGCGCCGCATGGAGCTTACGACGAGCCTGGCGACGACCGACTCGTTTGAGATCCAGCCGCCGAGCGAGAACATCCGCGAGGTCCCTGCGGCGAAGGACGTGCCGAGCCTGTCTGCGTTCATGAAGGCCAACGACATGGAGTCGCTGCTGCAGAGCGGCAACATGGCGACGCGTCGTGCGTACGGGATCGCGCTGCGGGCGATGGGTCACGTGAACGAGCGCGTGGTGGTGGCCGATGCGGACGTCTCCAACAGCACGTTTGCCGAGACGTTCCGCAAGGACTCGGCCCTGACGCCGCGCTTCTTTGAGTGCAAGATCAGCGAGCAGCACCTTGCGTCGCTGGGTGTTGGCCTCTCGGCCGGCGGCAAGGTTCCGTTCATCAGCAGCTTCGCGAAGTTCCTGACCCGGGCGTATGACCAGATCGAGATGGCGATCTACTCGGGGGCGAACCTCAAGATTGTGGGCAGCCACGCGGGCATCACGCTCGCGTCGGATGGGCCGAGCCAGATGGCGCTGCCGGACGTGGCGTGGTTCCGCTCGTTCACGACGATGAAGGATCACCGCGGCAATCCGGGGTGTTATGTGCTGCAGCCGGCCGATGCGCACGCGGCGTACCAGCTCACGCAGGTCATGGCCGAGTACGAGGGCGTCTGCTACATGCGGACGATCCGGCCGGAGGTTGAGTTCCTCTATGGCGAGGACGTGGTCTTCAACCTTGGCGGGTTCGAGGTGCTCAACGAGGGCCGGGACCTTGTGATCGCCGCGGCGGGGTACATGGTGCACGAGGCCAACAAGGCGATGGAGCTCCTGGACAAGGCGGGCATCAGCGCCACGGTCGTGGACCTCTACTCGCTGCCCTTCGACACCGAGGCGTTCCTCGACATCGTGCAGCAGAACAACGGCAACGTGCTGTCGGTCGAGGACAACTTCGGCGGCGGCATCGGCTCGGCGATTGCCGATGCGCTGATGGAGTCCGGCGACGGCTTCAAGCTCACGCAGATGCACGTCACGCGCATCCCCAAGAGCACCCGCACGCCGGAAGAGGTTCTGGCGATGTGCGGCCTGACGGCGGCGGACATCGCGAAGAAGGCGATGTCGATTCTGGGCGTTTGAGTTCGCGGCGATGAGTGGATGAAATCACAAAGGCCCCGGAACGGCGAGTTCCGGGGCCTTTTTCGTTGGTTCAGTC
>CAZBXF010000032.1:0-17972 GCA_964495635.1 uncultured Phycisphaeraceae bacterium | reverse complement strand
GCGATTGCGGCGTCGGGGCTCTTGCTGGCGATCGTGTTGGCCTCGCGCAGCATTTCCTGGGCGAGGAAGTCGAGCGTGCGGCCGACGGGCTTGCCGTCCTTGCCCGCGAGGAGCTCCCGGAACTGGTCGACGTGGGCGCTCAGGCGCTTGAGCTCTTCGGCGATGTCGGTGCGTTCGGCGTAGACGGCGATCTCGCGGACGACGTCCGGGGGCTGGATCGAGGAGCCCATCTCGCGGAGGAGCGTCTCGATGCGGGTGCGCAGGCGTCCCTCGTACTCGGCGATCACGGCCGGGGCGAGCGTGCTCACGGTCTGGAGGCGCTTGGTGATGAGGTCGAGGTGGTCGCGGATGTCGTTGGCGAGGACGCGTCCCTCGCGCTCGCGCATGCCGATCAGGGCGACCAGCGCCTTGTCGAGGAGCGGCATGAGTCCCTTGCGGGCCTTGTCCAGGAGCGCGTCGGCCGTGCCGGGAGGCTGGAGGACGCCGGGGAGCATGAGGAGGCCGGCGAGATCGACCGGGGTGCGCTCGCCGAGGCCATCGTGGATCTGGCGGAGCTGCTGGACGTACCTGGCCAGTGCGGCGGTGTTGACCTCGTATGCAGCGGACTCGCTGGCGTCGGTGCAGCGTGCGGAGACGGTGACGGTGCCGCGGTAGACCTTCTCGCGCAGGCGAGATTCGATCTCGGGCTCGAGGCCCTGGTAGATCTCTGCGAGGCGGACGGTGGACTTGAAGTACTTGTTGTTGAGGGCGCGGACCTCGACGGAGTAATGGACGCCGTCCAACTGGGCCGAGGCCTCGCCATAGCCGGTCATGCTTCGGATCACGCCAAAGGTCTCCAGGCCCATCGTCACGTTCGAAGATCGTCGGAAGGAGAAAACGACGCCCCGGACGGGTGGGGCGTTCCCGGCTTGATCATGGACCATGGCGGGGCACCGCCGCGGGCCAGAGTCCGGGCTTCGGAAGGGGACAGATTAGCGTCCCGGAGCGGGGGCCGGGGCCGGGGCAGGCGCGGGAGCCGGGGTGACGTCGGCCGGGGCCGTTCCGGACTCGCCAGTGGCTGGGGTGGCGGCGGGCGTGGCGGGGGTGGCGGGCGCGCCAGAGGTGTCGGGGGTGCTGGCCGGGGCAGAATCCGTGGGGGGCGTGGTCTGGCTGGTGTTGGCGAGCGGATCGGCGGGGGTGGCTGCGGCGGCGGTGATCTTGGAGCCGAAGTTGAGCGCGATGGCGAGGATGAGATAGACGACGAAGACGCCGATGGTGAGGATGGTGAGGGCGTCGCCGGTCTTTGTGCCGAAGGCGGTCTGGCCGGAGGAGCCGCCGCCGCCGCCGAAGGCGCTGCCGAGGCCGCCGCCCTGGGGCTTCTGGATGAGGACGGTCAGCACCAGCACCACGCTGATGGCGATGAAGAGGACCATGACGATCGAGAGGAGCCAGAGCGGCCAGGCGGGCATGGGGAGTGTCTTCCGGGCCCCGCCGGGATTGGAGGGGGAGGGAGTATAGGGGAAGAAAGGCGGGGGGACAGAGGGACAGAGGGACAGAGGGACACAGGGACACAGGGACACAGGGACACAGGGACACAGGGACAGAGTGGCAGAAGGCGTTCGCGGAGGCAAGAGACAATGTCTCAAGACCATCGCTCGACACGTCCTCTCGGCAACTCACTCCTCACGCGCCCGTCTGCCCTTTGTCCCTTTGTCACTGTGTCCCTCTGTCCCCTCCTCTAGACCCCTCCCCACGCCTTCCGGTACCTCGCGGCCATGGCTTCGAGGGAGGTGGGCATGACGCGGATGTTGCCGACGACGGACATGAAGTTGACGTCGCCGCCCCAGCGCGGGACGAGGTGCGCGTGCAGATGCTGGGGGACGCCCGCGCCGGCGGCGCGGCCTTGATTGATGCCGAAGTTGATGCCCTGTGGCTCCAGCGTGCGCTGCATGAGGTCGGTCGCGAGCTCGACGAGCATCCAGAGCGCGGCACGCTGCGCAGGCTCATAGTCCAGCAGCGTGGGGCGGGCCTCGCCGAGGGCGACGAGCAAGTGCCCGTTGGCGTAGGGGTACGCGTTGAGGAGGATCATGCCGCTGCCGGTTCGGACGATGACGTGGTTGGCCACGTCGTCGGCCGGCGCGTTCCAGTAGTCCAGGAGGAAGGAGCCGGAAGAGGGCTTGGGCGGACCCTTGGCTTTTTCATGCTGCCCCAGGGCTTCGAGGTAGGACATCCGCCACGGGGCCTGGAGCGCGGGCGCGGTGTGATCGGTGGGAGGTGTTGGGGGAGGGGGCATGGGGAGAGGATACCCGACGTGCCACGATCATCTTTTGCTCTTAGAAGATGATCGTTGGACGGAGCCCTTTGTGCGCGAGTTGCTCCCGACCACGCGCTCAAGCACGCTACCCAACACGATCATTCCGCCAGGGCTTGGAATGATCGTGGCTCTTCGTATCGCTACACTCCTGCTCCACCACACAGGAGCACGCATGTTCACGAGCATTTCCGCTTCGGCCAAGGGTTCTTTCGACGCTGTTGTCTTCGGGTACTTTGGCGAGAAGGGGAAGGGGCTCGGGCTGGATGATCGGACTCGTGCCGCGGCTTCGGGGCTGGGGGCGTTGGAGGCCGCGAAGGAGGCGCTCGCGAGGGGCGAGGCCACCGGCGATTCGGGGACGATCGTGGAGTCCTTTGCGTCGCGCAAGGGTGGTTCGCCGCTGCGTGTGCTGATGGTTGGGCTGGGGGACAAGGCAAAGTTTGAGGCTGGGTCGATGCGCGGCGTCGCGGCGGCGGTTGGGCGTCGTCTTGCGGCCCTCAAGTGCACGACGCTGGGTGTTGAGCTTGATGGGGCGGTGCACGCCGCGAAGCTGGATGCGTTTGATGCGGGCAACGCCTTTGGCGAGGGGCTGGGGCTCCTGGGCTGGGTCTGCGATGAGTTCAAGGGGAAGGCAACGCCGGATCCCAAGCGCACGAAGCTGGGTGTGCGGGTTGGGTCGGCGGAGTTCCTCTCGGGCGTGGAGCGTGGGCTGGGGCTGGCGGAGTCGGCGAACTTCGCGCGGACGCTGTCGCAGACGCCGCCGAACATTGCTACGCCGGGGTACATGGCCAACATCGCCAAGCGGCTCGCGAAGGAGACGGGCCTCAAGTTCAGCGTGATGGAGGGCGACACGCTCGAGCGCGAGAAGATGACGGGGCTGATCAACGTCGGCAAGGCGAGCGAGAACAAGCCGTGCATGATCCGGCTGGAGTATGTGCCGCCGGGCGGGGGGAAGGGCAAGCCGACGGTGCTCATCGGCAAGACGATGACGTACGACACGGGCGGGCTCAGCCTCAAGATCAACAACGGCATGGTCGGGATGAAGCGCGATAAGGATGGCGGCTGCGCGGTGCTGGGCGCGATGCACGCGATCGCGACGACGATCAAGCCCAAGAAGCGCGTCGTCGCGCTGCTCGCGGCGGCGGAGAACTCGATCTCCGATGAGGCGTACCGGCCTGATGATGTGCTGACGTATCGCAACGGCGTGACCGTCGAGATCACCAACACCGACGCCGAGGGGCGGCTGGTGCTGGCGGATGCGCTGGTGTGGGCGTGCGAGAAGGAGAATCCGGGCGCGATCATCGACCTTGCGACGCTCACGGGCGGCGTGGTGGTCGCGCTGGGCTCGACGTTCTGCGGGATGTTCTGCGAGGATGATGGCCTGCGGGCGAAGGTCGAGGCGGCGGCGAAGAAGTCGGGCGAGCGCGTCTGGCGCCTGCCGATGCACGCTGAGTACCGCGAGATGATGAAGAGCCCGATCGCGGACATCCTGAACAGCAACGCCAACCGCAAGGCCCACCCGATCCAGGGCGCGGCGTTCCTCAGCTACTTCGTCGAGGACAATGTTCCGTGGTGCCACCTGGACATCGCGGGCGTGCACGTCAGCGAGAGCAACAAGGGCATGTTCGTTGATGGGCCCACGGGCTGGGGCGTGCGCCTGCTCGCGGAGATGATGGAGGGGTAAGGGACCCGGCGGGCAGGCGCGGAGATGACACGAGCCCGGCCGAGATGGCCGGGCTTTTTTTCAGGCCAGGCCGGTGGCGGTGAGGGTCTGGTAGACGATGAGGGCCGCGAGGTACGCGAGGCCGCTCATCCAGCCGAGCTGGAGGAAGGCCCATCGCGCGCCGCCGGCTTCCTTGGCGGTGACGGCCAGCGTGGGCAGGCACTGCATCGCGAGGACGTAGTAGACCAGGAGCGACCAGCAGACGGCGGGGAGGAAGACGAGCGTGAGGCCGTCGTCGCGGCGTGCTTCGGCGATGCGCTGCAGGACACCCTCACCCTCGGGATCGTCGGTGCCGGCGACGATGGTGGCCATGCTGCCGGCGAAGACCTCGCGGGCGGCGAAGCTGGTCATGACGGCGATGGAGAGCTGCCAGTCGTAGCCGAGGGGTGCGAAGACGGGCTGCACGGCGCGGCCGATGCGGCCTGCGAAGCTGTGCTCGAGGGCGTGGCGGGCTGTGAGCTCGTCGGCCTTGGCGATGAGTTGCTCGCCGCCGTCGGCGTCGCCGCGCTCGACGAGGGCCTGGCCCTGCTCGGCCAGGGTGGTTGCTTCCTGGGGCGGGGCCACGTGGGGATATGTGGAGAGCCACCACAGGAGGATGCAGATGGCGAGGATGACGGTGCCGGCCTTCTTGAGGAAGATGAGCCCGCGGTCGTAGGCGGCGTAGAGGGCGGTGCGGAGGCTCGGACGCTTGTAGGTGGGGAGCTCGAGCATCATGGGGCGGCCTTTGCCGCGGAGGATGGTGCGGCGCGCCACCAGGGCGGAGAAGAGGCCCGCGAGGATGCCCAGGAGATAGCAGGCCATGAAGGCGACGGACTGGAGGAATGGCGACTCGGGGAAGAGGAGCACGGTGAGCAGGACGTAGACGGGGATGCGGGCCGAGCAGCTCATGAAGGGGGCGACGAGGATGGTTGCGAGTCGGTCCTTCTTCTCTGGGATCGCGCGGCAGGCCATGATGCCCGGCAGGGCGCAGGCGTGGCTGGAGAGGAGGGGGACGAAGGCGTGGCCGGAGAGGCCGAAGGGGCGCAGGGCGCGGTCCATGACGAAGGCGGCGCGGGCGAGGTAGCCGGTGTCCTCGAGCAGGCTGATGATGAAGAAGAGGAGGCAGATCTGCGGGAGGAAGACGACGGTGCCGGAGATGGCTCCGACGACGCCGCCGACGAGGAACTCCTGCAGGATTCCGGGGGGGACGACGGACTCGATGGCGGTGCCGAGGTGGGCGAAGACGAGCTCGATGAGGTCCATCGGGATGGCGGCGATGGAGAAGAGGGCGTAGAAGACGGCGAACATCACGGCCATGAAGGAGAGGACGCCGCCGACGGGGTGGGTGAAGATGCGGTCGAGGCGGTCGGTGAGGGAGGTGTGGCGTTCGAGGAAGACCGCGGGCGCTCCGGGCGTGGCACCCGAGGTGGGTGCTGCGGAGGCGACGGCGGCGTAGGCCTCGTCGGCCCAGGCCTCGAGGCCGTCGATCGTTCCGGGGGGTGTGGTGTTGGGGACGCGGGCGCGCGAGAGGGCGGCGAGGAGGGCGGGGACGCCGTCGCCGCTCCTGGCGCAGGTCGGGATGACTTCGCAGCCCAGGCGCTGCGCGAGCGCGTCGGGGTCGATGTGCAGGCCGCGCTGCCGGGCGAGGTCGACCATGTTGAGGGCAACGACGGTGGGGAGACGGCGGCGGAGGACCTCGCCGGCGAGCATCAGGTTGCGGCCGAGGTTGGTGGCGTCAACGACGACGAGGACCGCGTCGGGCGCGGCCTGGCGCTGCAGGCCGGGGGTCCCGAGCGTGCCGGCGAGCACCCGGCGGCAGACTTCCGACTCGCTCAGATCAAGCTCGAGGGAGTAGATGCCGGGAAGGTCGACGAGCTCAAGGCGGGCCGGGCCGGAGGCGGCGTGCAGCGTGGCGTGGCCGACGCGGGCTTCCTGCGTGGTGCCGGGGAAGTTGCTCGTCTTGGCGCGCAGGCCGCTGATGCGGTTGAAGAGGGTGGTCTTGCCGGTGTTGGGGTTGCCCAGGAGCGCCACGCGGAGGAGGCCGGCGGCTTCGTCTGTCGGGCGGAGGTGCTGGCCGGCGCTGGAGCCAGTGGGATCGGTCGTGGTGGTGGTCATGTCGGGCAGCTCGGGAAGGGCTGGGGCGGTGCCGCAGCCGTGGCAGAGTTGTCGAGGTTTGGCCGGTCAGGGTCGGTCAGGGCGGGGCTCGCTGGGATCAGCACAGGACCATGACCCGCTCCGCGAGGGGGCGTGCGAGGCCGATGCGGCAGGAGCAGCCGCCGGGCCGGTCGCAGGGACGATCTGAGGCGAGGGCTGGGGGGCAGGCGGCGTCCGTCTTGGAAGAGGCACCCGTGAAGACCTCGACGATGCAGGGCTCGCCGAGGCGGCAGACGCGGATGGTCGCGTTGGGGCGGAGGCCCATGGCGCGGAGCATGGCGGCGTCGATGGGGTCCATGCAGGTTTCGCAGACCACGCCGACATCGCCGGGGCGCAGGTTGGTGAGGGCCACGCCCGCGCGGGCGGGGGTGCCGGCGCAGCCGCCGCGGGCGTTGCAACAGGATCCGTCGGGTTGATGAGAGCCGTCTGCCATGCGCACCTCGCGTGGGCGCCATCGCGAGGACGCCCGGTCGGCCGGGCGGCACGCCCGGGGAGGGAGTATAGCGCAGTTGAGACTCAGTCGCAGCGAGGGTGGGGAGGGCGGCTCGGCGGGGGCCTCACGCGGGTGGCGTGGGGCTCAGGTCCTGATCTGCTCGGACTTGTTGGACTCGGCGAGGTCCTGCTCGATGCGCATGGCCTCGGACTGGAAGATGGCCTTCCACTGGGGGTCGGTCTCGATGAACTTGCCGAGCTTGGCGCGTTCGAGGCCGGCGTGGTCGCTCTTCAGGAGCTCCTTCTGGGCCCAGGTGGCGCCGCGGAGGGCGGGGAGCCAGTTGGGGTCGCGTTCGAGGGCGAGGACGTAGTTCTTGAGGGCCTCCTCGGCGAAACCGGCGCGGGTGAACATCAGTCCGAGGTTCTCCATCGGGCGCGGATCGGTGGGGAGGAGGTCGGCGGCTCGGAGGAGGGCCTCGCGAGCGGGCATGTACTGCTCCATCTCGATGAGGCAGACGCCCAGATCGTTCCAGACGCCGCCAAGGTCGTCGCGGATGAGGAGGGCCTGCTGGTTGAGCGAGGCGGCGGCCGCGAAGTCGCCCTTGGCCTGAGCGGCCTGGGCCTGGCGGGCGTAGTTCATGGCCTGGTCGAGAGAGCCGGTGCCTGGCGCTCTGGCGGGCTCGGAGGTCGGCGCCGTGGAGCAGGCGGGGAGGAACGCGGCGGCGCCGCTGGCGAGCGCGATCGCGAGGGGGAGGACGCGGAACGCCCGGAAGGGACGTGCGGGGCGGGTGGGGCGTGCTGGGGTGGTCGTGGTGTGCATCATGTGCCTTGCGTGCGCTCTTCGGCGCGTTCCCACTTGACGAAGACGACGGTCACGAGCCAGGCGCTCGCTTCGGGCCGGACGACGATGGACTGGACCTCAAGCCCCGGGACGCTCTGGGTGCTGGCCTTGATCCACTCGAGGACGATGGGGAGGCTGGGATCACGGATCTCGTACGTCCAGCGGGTGGCGAGCGCGCCGACTCCGGCCCGGACGGGATCGCGGCGGGTTTCCTTGGGGAGCTTGACGGGGTCGCGCAGGCCCGTATCGATGCCGGCGCGCTCGATGCGCGAGAGGACCTGCGTCGTGGGCTCGCTGATGCTGGGGCCGCCGCTGGCGGCGGCGGTCTGGAGCGCCCGGAGCCGGCCGGCGCTCTCGAGGGTTTCCTGGGCGAGGGCCTGCTGGCGTGAGAGGGCCAGGCCCGCCTCGCGGCTGGATTGCCAGGAGAAGACGACGGAGGCGAGCGACGCGGCGAGGAGGAGTCCGGCGAGGAGGATCCAGTGGCGCGGGCGCTTGGAGCGTTCGGCGCTGGCGGCCTTGGCGGCGAGATCGAGGCGGTCGGGCGCTGTGTCCTGGGTGGTCATGCGCCACCCCCGGGCGCGGCTCCGGCGCCGCCGGCGGTTCCCTTGCGGAGCTCGGGGTTCCACTGCGCCGAGTAGGTGCCCTGGATGAGCTCCTCCTGGCCATCGCGGCGCGGCGTGAGGCGGCTGGTCCAGTCGACGGCGTGGGACCCGCCGATGCGCCGGAAGGCTTCGAGGAGGTCCTCGCCGTCCTTGGTGGAGCGGGCGATGGCCACGACCTCGATGCGGCGCGTGTCGAGGCTGATGCGGTCGAGGGCGAAGAGGCCGTTGCCGACGACCATCGAGATCGTCTCGAGCTCCTGGAGCACGGGCATGGTCTTCTCGGGCTGCTCGACGGGGAGGAGCTCGCGTTCCTTCCGGCGGATCTCGTCGACGAGGAGCTGCTGGGGCGAGACTCTGGGGACGGGACGGAGGGCGTCGGGGAAGACCTCTTCGATGGTGGCGCGCCACTGGGCCTCCCAGGCGGCGGCGGTCTCGCGGCGCTGGGCCGCGGCGGAGGAGAGCTTCCAGGAAGCGACGAGGCCCAGGGCCGCGAGGCCCGCGACGGCGCCGGCGATCCAGAGATGGGCGTGGCGTGTCGCACGGCCGGGGCGCTGGGAGAGGCCCATCAGCATGGTGCCCGCGCTCGGAGGCTCGGCGGGTGCTTCGGCGGCGGGGTCGTCGTTGGTCTCGAGATGATCGGCGAATCGCTGGAGCGTCCGGCCGATGGCGTCGGACTGGACGGCGACGTCGACGCTCGCTCCTGGCCAGAGGCGTGTGAGATCGCGGCCGAACTCGCCGGCGGCGACACCCTCGGGGGTGAGGCAGACGACGCGGGCGGGCGCGGCGGAGAGCTGGACGGACCAGCTGAGCCACTCGGCGGTGAGGCGCGAGGCCTCGTCGCTGCCGAGCATGACGCGGGGCTCGTCCGACTCGGCGGCCTGCTCGGAATCAACGGAGGCGACGGGGGCGATGCGCAGCCGCAGGCTGCCGCCGGCGACGAGGCGCCCCTCGCGCGACCATGCCCAGACGAGCGTGCCGGCGGGGTCGACGAGGACGACGGCGCAGAGCGGCGCGGCGGCGACGACCTCGCCGGGGGCGGACTTCCTGGTGCGAGCGCCGGGATCCCAGGCGGTGCAGAGCGCGTGCCAGATCGTGCTTGTCTGCTCGACGGGGACGCCCTCGGTGTCGAGGGCGTCGATCAGGAGGCGTGCGCTGACGTCGGAGACGCCAAGCACGGCCAGCCGCGTGGCGCCCGAGCCGGCCTGGGGCGGGGCGAGGGGCTCGATGGAGCTCTCGGGGTCGCTGGGGGCGAAGTACTCGAGCGCGGCGCCCGCGCGGACGGAGGCCTCGCCGGCCGAGCCCTCGGTGGCGGCAACGGCGGCGCCGGACCGGGCGATGGCGGCGACGACGCCGGCCTCTCGCGAGGGGCTGCTCACCCACGCGCAGACGCCCGCGGAGGCGTCGAGCACGAGGGCCGTCAGGGACCGGGCGGTGCGCGTGGCCTGGAGACGCTGGCGGATCCAGGCGGCGCCGGTGTCGATGGAGGCGGGATCGCCCGGCGTGACGCGGACGCCCTCGGCCGGCCAGGACTCGTCGGAGGCCTGGCCCACCAGGCGCAGCGAGGCCAGTCCGGCGCCGCGGCTCTCTCGCATCATGTAGCAGACACGGACGCTCAAGGCCTACTCCTTCTCGCGACGGCGCGCTTCCTGCTCCTCCGCGAAGATCTTCTCGGCGGCGTCGATCAGTTCCTGTTCGCTCTTGAACGTTGCCCCGTTGCTCTTGAGCATCGCTCTGATGTCGTCGCGGCGCTTGCGCTCGGCGAGGGTTTCCTGGATGGTGGGCTTGAAGCCGGGGCGGGGGAGGGGCGTGGGCTGGTTGGCGCCGGGCGGGCGGGTCCGGAACTTGGAGCTGCGCGGATTGACGCCCGAGATCGTCGCTGGGGCTTCGGTGCCGCTGCCGAGCTTCATGTCACCGGGCCTGACCAGCACCTTGGCGGGATTGGCCGGGTTGGCATTGGCGG
Organism: uncultured Phycisphaeraceae bacterium; assembly: GCA_964495635.1. Classification (GTDB taxonomy): domain Bacteria; phylum Planctomycetota; class Phycisphaerae; order Phycisphaerales; family UBA1924; genus JBBASU01. The sequence goes on along the minus strand of CAZBXF010000032.1, from coordinate 7,991 downwards.
AGGCGTCGGTGGCCTGCTGCTCGGCGGCGGCGCGGAAGAGGGCCATCGCGCGGGCGGCAAGATCGATGCGCCGGCGTGCATCGCCCGTGGCGCCCTCGGGGCCGACCTCGATGTACTCGGCTTCGATCGTGAGGACCAGGCCCATCGACACGGTGTCTCCCACGCGCACGAAGCGCTGGCGACCATTGTCGTTGATGAGCGCGCGGGTGAGCGGGCCCATGCGCGCGATGCCCAGGTACCTGATCTCCGGCTCCGGGGGGGGCGGGGGAGGTGGGGGCTGGGCACCGCCGGGCGCGACAACGACGACCTCGGCCGGCTTGGGGTGGTTGGTCACGGCGGCCAGACGGTCGGAGACGGCCCAGAGATTGATGGGCGTCCGGGACGGATCCTGGCGCGGCGTGAGCTCGCTGATGGTCACGGTGGGGATCGTGAGCGTGCCGGGCGCCTCGGGGGTCGTCATGCCGGGGAGGCCGGCGGCGGCGAGGACGACGCCGCTGCCGACGCAGGCGGCGAGCGCGTACTGCGAGAGGCGGGTCCATCGTCCGGCGGCTGCACGCGATGTGGTGCTCATGGATGCTGCCTGCCTTTGCTGCGGGCCCGGAGTCGGAACGACCGGTCCGGGACGGTGCGGGGGACGGAACCAGGGCGAGGGTGCGGCGGGGCCGGGGAAGCTTCCCCGGTCGCGATCAACTCTAGTAGCGGTGGCTACTCATCGGGCAGGCGATCCCAGGTCAGGATCATCGAGGCTCTGCGGACGCTGGTGGCGGGGCGGGCCGAGCCCTGTCGGGCGATGATGGCGTATCCACCGAAGCGAAGGACGGGCTTTTCGGGATCGTTCGAGACGGTGCGGGCCTCGACCCACCAGAGGGAGGGGGAGACGGTGAGGGCCATCATGAGGCGGGACTGGGCCTCGGGCGAGAGTCCCGAGTCGTTGACGAGCCTGGCGAAGTCTTCCTGTGTGAGGTCCGCGCCGGAGCGTGCGGAGATGAGCTCATCGACGAAGCCGGGGACGCCCATGCCCTGGACGCAGGCGCTGACGATGGCGGTGAGGCTCTCGCGGGGGGCGCTGGGGATGGAGACCGCGACGGGTCCCTCGGGCCGCGTGAAGCGGCGCCAGTCGGAACGCTGGTCCTCGCGCAGTGCGATGAGCGCGTCGCGCGCGAGCTTGAAGCTCTCGCTCTGGAGTCCGGCGAGTTCGGCGAGGATGGTGCCCTGTGCGTCGCGGAAGAAGATGTCGACGCGCTGACCCCGGGCCACGCCGCCGGCGTCGATCTCGATGGTGAAGCCGCGTCCGTCGGCATCGAGGGCCTCGCGCAGATCCTCGCCCCGCTGGAAGGCCAGCCAGGCCTCGACGGCCTCGCGCATGCCGCGCCCGACCTGTTCCTCGACGTACTGCTGGAGCTGGCGCTTGACCGTGAGGCGGTAGTTGTTCTGCCGGTCGAGGATGACCGCGATGAGGACCGAGGCGACCATCAGGAGGATGACGACGAGTGCGAGGGCATAGGCGCGGCGGCCTGGCCGCGGGCGCGGGCCGATGGGTCTGGTGTGGCGGCGGAGGATCACTTGGGAGCCTCCTTGCCGCCCGCGCGGCCGGGCGCGGCGGTGCCGGCGCGAGGCGCGGGTGCGCTGCTGGAGGCGGACTTGTCGGAGGAGGCCGGGGTGGTCTCGCCCGTGGTGGCGGGGACGGCCTCGGCACCTCGGGCGGGCGTGGGGACCTCGAACATCCAGTTGGACCAGAGGCCCGAGCCCATCTCGATCTCAAGCTCGATGAAGGCGGGGATCTCGTTCTCGGTGGTGACCATCACCTCGGTCTTGCGCTCGCGCTTGCTGAAGACCTGCCAACGGGCGAATCGGATGTCGGAGGCGATCTTGTACGAGTCGGGACCTGGGCCGTACGCGCGATCGATGCCCGCCTCCCAGCCCTCGGGGGGACGGGGCGGCAGCGGCACCCACCAGAGGTCGAAGAGGGGCGCGCTGCTGAGCTCGCCGCTGCCGGGCGTTTCGCCCTGCTCACGGATCGCGACGAGGCGCTGCTGGGCCCGTGAGCCCTCGGCGAGCACGAAGACCATCGCGCCGCGCGTGGCACGGAGCGGAGCCTCGGTCAGGTCCTCGTCGAAGGTATCGGCCATTCCGGAGCCGCTGGGCGATGTCCCGGCTCTGGCTGACCCGGCGTCCTGGGTCTGGGGATCATCGGTCTCGAGTCGCTGTTCGAGGTCTTCGGCGGTGATGCCCGGGCGGGCTCGCTCCAGGATCTCCAGCGTGCGCGACGGGGAAGGAACGGGCGGGTCGGTCAGGACGATCTCGAGTCGCTGGGGCATCAGGGCCGCGACGGGCCCGCGGCTGACGCGGCGCGACATCATCACGCCGCCGAGGGCCGGATCGGTCATGAGGATGAATCGCGGCGGGGGCTTGATGGCACCGGGCTCCGTGGTGGGCTCGGCGTCGCTCTCGGGCGCGGCGACCGCGGTGGTGGAGGTTCGCCGGCGGGAGGCCGCGGCGTCGCCGCTGAGGAGCAGCGAGCCCGCCATGCGCTGCATCACGCGGTGGATGCGCTGCAGGTCTCCGCTCTGGCCGGCCCGAACCTCAAGGAGGCGGTCGGCGCGCTCCAGCGTCGTGAGCATCGCGGCGCAGACGCCGACGATCACCAGGCCGATGACGGAGGCGAGGGCCACTTCGAGCATGGTGAAGCCGCGGCGCGACAGGGCCACCCGGCCGCGATGGAGCGGTGCGGGAGAGCGGGCGGGGTGTGCGGCGAGGTCGGGCATGGAGAGAGGTGCGAAGAGATCGCAAGAACGACCGAGCAGGCTTACTTGCCAGAGGCGCCGCCGGTTGCGGGCTTGGCAGCGCCGGACGAGGGCGAGGAGGGAGAGGAGGGCGTGGGAGTCGCGGGGCGACGGCCCGGGCGCGACACGGAGCCCGCGTTGAAGCGGGAGATGCGTTCCTGGAATGTGGAGAGGCGATCGCGGAAGAGGCGCTCGACCGAGTCGGCGTTGCGCATCGCGAGAGGATCAACGAGACGTGCGAGGGTGGCGTTGGGTACGCCGGGCTCGATGCTGGTCGCCCCGCCGGACTCCTCGGAGAGCCAGACGTCGAAGGAGACCAGCTGCATCCGGTCGACCATCAGCGAGGACTGCGTCTGCAGATTGTCGGCGCGCTCGGTGTTGGCGTGGGTGAGGCGGGCGGGGGTTTCGCGCATCTGCCAGCGGAAGCGTTCGCCGGCGTACTCGATGGGACGGCCGCGCTCGGGCAGGCTCGTCTCATCGTCGAGGTAGGAGATGATCAGCCGGTTGGCGAGCTCGGCGGCGGCGAGCTTCTGGCGGAGGCGGGTCTGCTCGCTCATCACCATGGAGAGGGCGGTCATGACGAAGGCCAGAACGATGCCCAGGAAGGCGACGGCGCAGGTGATCTCCATGAGGGACATGCCGCGGGCCATGCGGCAGGTCGGGTGGGGGCGTGGTCCGAGGCGTCTGCTCCGCATGACGGTCCTCTTTGGCGCGACGGGTTGCGTCGGTGTCAACAGATCTGGCGCGGAGGTCATCAACGCTTCTGGAGCATGGTCCAGACGTCGATGTCGTCCTCGTTGCCGGAGACGCCATCCTCGCCGGCCGACATCAGCACGTAGGGTGCCTCCTTGCTGCGCCCGCGCGGGTCGTAGTAGAAGGGCTTGCTCCAGCCGTCGTTGAGCGGCTTGTCGCGATCGAGGAACTTTGCGTTGACGAGGGTCTGCAGATCGGGCGGATAGGAGGAGTACTCGAGGTGGTAGGCCTTGATGGCGGTTGTGATGGTCGACAGGCTGGCCTCGGTCTGGCGGGCCTTGGCTCGTCCGCCCATGCCGCCCATGCTGAAGGCGACGACCGCCGTCAGGACGCCGATGATGGCGATGACGAGGGTGAGCTCGAGGAGCGAGAAGCCGCGTGCGGACCTTGGCGAGCGCCGGGTGGAGGGGCTCGGGGAGGTGGTGTGCGTTGCCAGAACGAACTCGCGCATGATGGTCACTCCTTCGCGCGGGGCCGGCCCGCGCGACGATTCCCTTTCGGCCGAAAGTGCCGCCCGCCCCGCCCGGCGAACGCCGGACCGAAAGGTCTACCGCAACTGTAGGGATTAGTTGCGTACCGGAGCCAAGGTTCGCGGATTCGGCGAAGGTCAGGTGCGATTCTCGGGCGTCGGGGGACGGGCCCGTGGCGGAGCGGACTGCGCGGCTACTGGACCGACTGCGACGCGGCCCGGATCATGGGGATCATGATCGCCAGGACCATGGCACCGATGACGGCGAACATCGCGACGATGATGAGCGGCTCCAGGGCCGCGAGCAGGCGCGAGCTCTTGCGGTCGAGCTCCTCGGTCATGTCCTCGGCGAGGGTCTCGAAGGCGGATTCGAGATCGCCCGCGCGCTCGGCGGCGATGAGAAGGCGGCGCGTGCCGATGGGGAGGGCGTCGACGTCGTTGATGAGCGAGCGCAGTACGCCGCCCTCGATGAGGCGCGTGCGGAGGGTTGAGAGCTGCTTCTTGAGGATCGGGTGGCCGAGGGCGTTGACGGCGACGCCCAGCGCGTCGGCCAGGACGATGCCGCTGCGCGTCATGGCGGCCATGACGGTGAAGAAGCGGGCCGACTCCTGGGCCAGCACGACATCGCGGAAGATCGGGATCCGGCGCGAGACGCGCCAAAAGAGGACGACCAGCTGCTTGCGAACTGCCACCAGGAACGCGATCAGGATCAGGACGGCCAGCAGCACGAGGAGGGCGTAGTCACGCAGGAACTCCCCCACTGCCATCATGATGCCGGTCGCGAGCGGAACCGAGCCGGTCATCTGCTTGAGGGCGTCGCCGACGCGCGGCACGACCTGCGTCAGCATGAAGAGTACGACCGCCGTGCTGATGACCATCACGATCGCGGGATAGATCATCAGGGTCGCCACCTTCCCCTGGATCTGCAGCTGCCTGCGCACCGTCGTCGAGAGCTGCTTGGCGGCGCCGGCGAGATCGCCGGTGCGCTCGGCGGCGCGGTAGACCGAGATCGTGACGGTGTCGAAGAGGCCGACGGTCTCGGAGGCGTCGGCGAAGCCCGAGCCCGAGGCGACTTTGTCGCGCACGCGCTCGATCAGGGGGCGTGTGCGGGGCGAGACCGATCCGGCGACAACCTCCAGCGCCTCCACCAGCGGCACGCCACGGATGAGCAGCTGTGACAGCTGCATGTGAACCTCGGCCTGGTCCTTGAGCCGGACCTTGCCGTCGCCAGCCCCGCCGCCGCCGGCCCAGCCCGGGAGGCGGTAGGTGCGAAGCGCGACGAGGCGTTTGCGCCTGAGCTGCTCGGAGAGGGCCCGCGCACTCGAGGCCCGCGCCATCCCCAGCGTGCGCCCACCGTCGGGCCTCGCGGCGACGTAGACGAAGGGCGAAGTGCTCCCGGGATTGCTTCCACCAAGCGACGCCATGCGGGAGCGTATTCAGCCCCGGCACGCAGAAGGTTGCGACCCGAATGGCACCGGCGTCGTGGCGGCGGCCTGCCGGGCGGTGTCTCTGGGCTTGCCATGCCCCTTCCACCGCTCTGCTCTTCGCAGTCGTCCTCAGCCGAGGGGACATCAGCCTTCGGGCACGCCGCCGCGGGCAAAATCACGGTCCAGATCAAGGCCGGACTTGAACCCACCCAACCACACGCCAAACTACATGGACGCGCCACCAGTCTGGTCGAGCTGGCCGGGACTGGTGGTGAGGCAGGCCAACAGGTAGACCTGACCCCTTTCCGCGATTCTCCGAGTCACCCCGCGTTCCCCGAGCCACCCATGAAGATCTTCTGGACACTCGCCCTTCTCATCGGATCCAACGTGTTCATGACCACGGCGTGGTACTACCACCTGAAGCGCACGGACTGGTCGATCTTCGCGGCGATCGCGATCTCCTGGCTGATTGCCCTGCCCGAGTACTGCCTGCAGGTGCCGGCGAACCGCATCGGGCACGTGGCATTCGGAGGTCCGCTGAGTGCCCCGCAGCTCAAGATCCTGCAGGAGGGGATCACGCTCGTGGTCTTCTCGGTCTTCAGCATCCTCATCCTGAAGGAGCGGCTGCGATGGACGGACGTTGTGGCCTTCGCGCTGATCTTCCTGGCGGTGGCGATCTCGACGCTGGGGAGGCACTGGGTGAAGGCCGAGGGGCCGGCGGCGTGAAGGACTGCATCCCGGCCGGTCGCGGCCGGTATGCTCGGGGGATGGAAGTCGTGCGCCGACCCAGCCGGCTCGCGACCCCGGGGGGAAGGGCTGGAAGCGAACCGGGCAGAACCGGGCGGCGAGGGCCGCGTACAGAGTGCCCGGAGCGGCACCTCGGACGGCACCCCAAAGGAGCAGCCATGGTCAGCGACGCCGGCGGACGCGGAACCAACACTCCAGGTGGCACGCGCGCTGCCAGCCGCGAGCGGCTGCTGGACGTGCGCGTCCTCATTGTCGACGACGACCGCGATGTGCTGGAGTCCATCGACGCGGCGTTCCAGTCGGAGGGTGCATTGACGCAGCTCGCGTCGGATGGCAATGAGGCGGTGCGCATCTGCCGCGAGGATCCGCCGGACCTGGTCATCCTCGACATGATGCTCCCCAAGCGCTCCGGCTTCCTGGCGCTCGAGCGCATCAAGGGGCACGAAGAGAGCCCGATCGTGATCATGGTGACCGCCAACGAGGGCAAGCGTCACCAGGCGTACGCGGAGAGCCTGGGCGTTGACTCGTACCTTCAGAAGCCGGTGCCGCTGGCGCGGCTGATCGAGGAGGCGGCCACGCTGCTCGCGGCCCGTGACGCGGCGGAAGAGGCGGACGGCGTGGACCACGTGGACCATGTGGACACGGCCGATGCGGACGACACGCCGGGACTTGACGCTCCCCGCTGATCGGGGTCAGGCTCGGAGCCGCGTTCGGCCCCGCTACACTGGCTCTGATGGCCAGAAAACGCCGCCAACTCGTGCTGATGGGCCCGGCCGTGAAGGGGAGCGCTGCGCCGCTGGGCAAGCTCGCCGATGTCCGCGCGATCCTCGCCCGCCACAACACCAGCCCCGATGGCGGCCCGACCAAGGACTCCACGATCGCGGCGCTGCACGGCCCGGGCCTGCTCGTCGAACTCCCCACCAGCTCCGACCCCGTGAATCAGGGCATCATCACGCTGAGTGACGAGGACACCGCCTGGCCCGTGCTCATGCGACTCATGAAGGGTCAGGGCTGGCGCCTCATGGACATGGAGACCGGACAGACGTTGGGGTAGGGGGACGGAGAGGCGAAGGGACAGAGGGACATAGGGACAGAGGGACAGAGGGACGCAGGGTTGGCGCCGGAGGGGCTTGGGGTCAGAGTCGGGTGATGGGAGCGAGCACTCTGAGTCGCAGCAGGCCGCCGAACTCCTCGATCTTGCCTTGAACCTCAACCGGGTCCGCGACCAGCGGGAGGACTTCGCTTCCGAGCGGGCCGCCATCGGCGGTGGTGAGGAGGTAGTACGTTGCGTCGCCGCGATCGTCGCGCGTGATGAGCATGGGCGGGATGCCGCCGGCGATGCAGAGCGCGGCACACTCCTTGTGGGTCTTTCCCTCGCCCGGGCGCATCGCGCCGAGAAAGCACTTGGAATCGACGATCTCGCCGCGGAGCGTGGCCTCGCCGAGTTGCCGTATCGGCGGGGCGGCGCTCGCCGCGGGGCTGGGCGGCAGAGGGAACGCTTCGGTTCCCGGGGCGAGCTCGATCATGCGGCGGCCGTCGCGCTCGAGGAGGTAGCCCGCGATCGTCGCGCGCGTTCCATCCAGCGGCGCGGCACGCTGGCCGCCGCCGAACTTGCCCATCTCAACGAGCAGCATCGCACCGGGCTTGCCGTCGCCGCGATCATCGGCCAGGAGCATCGGATATGGCGCGGCGACCACGATGCCGGTGAACGTGCGCAGGTTTGCGTCGTCCCAGGAGCCGTTGCCGGCGTCGGGCTGCGATCGCGAGAGCATCGCGGCGGCGATGGCCATGATCCAGAGCGCGCCGGGGACC
>CAZBXF010000031.1:0-23915 GCA_964495635.1 uncultured Phycisphaeraceae bacterium | reverse complement strand
GCCCCCTAGCCCCTTGACCATTTCGCCATTCGGCCCCCACCCCCGTACCCTCCGCCAATGCACACCCACGACGACGACGGCCTCACCAACGGTGGCGATGAGCACGCTGGCTCCGCTGCCTTTGGCGGCCTTGGTGGCCCCTCCGGCGGACTCGAGAACCTCATCACCCTCGCCATCGGCAACACCCGCGCTCGCGTGGGCCTCTTTGAGAAGGGCGACCTGCGCGATCCCGTCTCCATCACGATCGGCGTCGCCGGCAGCGACAACGCGACCGCCCCCGACCCCGTCACCGCCGCCGAGCTCGTGGTCGCCGCCGTGCGCCGAGCCGCCGAGCCCGTCCACAACGCCCCCGTCGTCGTCAGCAGCGTCAACCCCGCCATGGCCGACCGGATCTGCACCGCCCTCGAGGGCGAGGGGATGGACGTCTACCGCGTCGGCATCGATGGCGGCGACCTTCCCGTGCCCATGCCGCACGCCCTCGATGATGCCTCCACCCTCGGGCAGGATCGCCTCGTCTGCGCCTTCGGCGCCTATCGACGCGCCAGCCAGGCCTGCGTCGTCATCGACGCGGGCACCGCCATCACCGTCGACTTCGTCGATGGCGAGGGCACCTTCCAGGGCGGCGTCATCGCCCCCGGAGTCGCGATGATGCTGCGCTCCCTCGCCGAGAACACGGCGCAGCTCCCCCGCGTCGCCCTCACCCGCCCCGACCCCTCCCGAGGCGTCTTCGGCAAGGACACGCGCCACGCCATGCTCCTGGGCTGCGTCCTCGCCGCCCGCGGCCTCGTCCGCCACACCATCGAACGCTTCGCCGACAGCTACGGCGCCTATCCGCAGATCGTCGCCACCGGCGGCGACGCCGCGCTCCTCTTCGAAGACGACGACCTCGTCGAGCACATCGTCCCGGACCTTCAGCTCATGGGCCTCTACGAGGTCGCCAAGGCCTCCCTCGAGGATGAAGCCAGCGGACCCTCCTCCAGCCCGCGCCGAAACCCCCTCGATCAGGCCGACGACGACGATGGCGACATCGAGGACGGCGCGGACCCCGAGGACGACACCCCGTGACCGGCGGCCCGCAGGAAGCATCATTCCGCATCGCCGCAGCCGGCCCCGCCCCCGTCGCGATCATCGACCTCTTCGCGCACTCTGCCCTCACCCTCGACCACACGCTCGCACGCCTCGGCCTCGGCCCGCTCCCCACCGGCTCGCTCAGGCTCGCCAGCCTCCTGGGCATCGACCGCGGCGTCATCTCCCGGCCCGCCCCCACGCTCGCCCAGATCATGCCGCACGGCGGCGTCCGCATCATCGCAGACATCGCCGAAGCGCTCACCTCCCGCGGCCTCCGGGAACAGCCCGAGCCCGACCCGCGCATCGCCTTCCCCGAAGCGGAAGACGAGGTCGAGGCCCGCGCCCTCCACGCCCTCGCCCACGCCAGCAGCCCCCTCGCCATCGACCTCCTCCTCGACCAGGCACGACGCTGGCGCGAGATGGGCCCGCCCGCGCCCGACGCCGCCCGCGAGACCACCCTCGCCCGCCTCCTGCGTCCGCCGCTCGTCGTCGCCATCGGCGCTCCCAACATCGGCAAGAGCACGCTCCTCAACACGCTCGCGCGCGCGAGCGTGGCCATCGTCGCCGACGAGCCCGGCACCACGCGCGACCATGTCGGCGTCCTCCTCGACGCCTCCGGCCTCGTCATCCGCTACGTCGACACGCCGGGCCTCAGGGCCGACGGCATCGACGCCGTCGAGCGCGAGGCCATCCAAGCATCGCTCGAGGTCGCCCGGCGCGCCGACCTTCTCCTCCTGCTCACCGATGCCACCTCGCCCGTCCCGGCGCTCGACCCGGACCTCGCCGGCCGGCCCAGCCTGATCATCGGACTGCGCACCGACCTCGGCCCGCCCCGGACCTCGCCGCACATCACCGTCGCAAGCCTCCACACCTCACCCGACACGCAGGCCCCCCGCAGCGCCATCCTGAACGCCATCAGAGAAGCCCTGCTGCCGCAAGCCGCACTGCACGACCCGCGCCCCTGGCGATTCTGGTGATGGGCCCCGCGCCCTCCGCAAGGGCCACGGCGCCACGCAGGGCCCATCGCGCGCATCCCCAGCAGATCCATCGGCCTGTTATGCTGGAACCCTTCGTGCCCGCCTCCCGATCGCGCCGCGTCCGCGGCGCCGGGGCCGGCCGATGGAGCCTGCCATGAAGACGTCGCTGCTGAGGTCGAGTCTCGCCGTCGTGCTGACGTACGTCGCGATGAGCCTGGTCATCATCGCCTCCTTCGCGTCGCTCTGGCTGGGCCTGGGTCCGGACCGGCTCCTCATGCCCGGCAGCTTCAAGGGCAATCTCTTCTTCTGCATCACCGCGCCCGCCATCACGGTCGTCGTCGGGCTGCTCGGCGGCTTGATGTGCGCGAAGATCGCCCGTGGCGGGCGCACGCCGGTCCTCGTCCTCGCGGGCATGGTCCTCGTCCTCGGCGCCATCACCGCGGCGTTCATCCTGCAGAAGCCCTTCCCCTCGGACCCACGCCCACCGGGCATGACGCTCCAGGAGATGATGGAAGTTGGCCGCGAGCCCACCTGGCTGGCCATCTTCAATCCCATCGGCGGCGCACTCGCGGTCTTCGCCGGCGGGGTGCTCCTCGCCGGAGCGCGCAAGGCCGGATAGCCGCGCCGGACCTCCCGCCCACCCTTCACCCCAGCCAGCGCCCGCCATCGATGCGGATGATGTCGCCCGTCACGTACGTCGCATCGAGCGCGAGCCACACCACCGCACGCGCCGCATCCTCCGGCTCCCCCGCGCGTCCCAGCGGCACCCGCTTCAGATACCGCGACTGCTCCGAGGCCTCGCTCTCAGAGCCCGAGTCCGGCCACGCAACAACGCCCGGCGCCACGCCATTCACCCGGACGTTCGGCGCCAGATCCCTCGCCAGCGACTGCACCATCTCCGCAAGGGCAGCCTTCGACATCGAGTACGCCGCAAAGTCACGCCGCGGCCGTCCCATGGCGTGGATGTCGCACATCGCAACCACCGCCGCCCCGCCCGCGAGCACCGATCGCTCCATCAGCGGCGCGAGCCGCGCCGTGAGCATCAGCGGCGCCAGCGCATTCACGCGGAACTGCCGGAGCGCCTGCTCCGCCCCCAGCTCCCCCAGCGGGCTCGGCTCGTAGACGCTCGCGTTGTGGACGAGCACATCCAGGCGCGAGAGCGTCTCGCCCATGCCCGCCGCGAAGGCCTCCACGCTGCCAGGCTCGGAGAAGTCCACCTCGTAGAACGAGGCCGTGGCCCCAAGGGCCGAGAGCTCGCGCGCCAGCGACTCCGCGTCCTCGCGCGACGTGTTGTACGTGAAGGTCACATCGCAGCCGCGCCGGGCCAGCTCGATCGCCACCGCCCGCCCAACACGCCGCGCAGCCCCCGTCACGAGCGCCAGCGGCCGCCCGCCCCGCGCCGGGCTCGCGGCACGCGCACCCCGCGCCGCCGGCGCACCACGCCTCGACCCCGGATCAGGCCCGCCGGCCGGTTCCGCCGCGCCGGCATCGCGCATCTCAGAGGGCGTTGCCGGCATCGCGCGCCGCCCCGCCTCAAACCACGGATCCGGGCCGCGCGAGCCGGACTTCGGCGCCGGCCGATCCCGAAGCTGCGCCGCCCGCCGCATCGCACGCGCCGTCGTCATCGCGAGCAGGATCGCAAACAGCACCGCGACGCACACACCCAGCCCGACGATGATGATCATCGCGGTCTTGGCGGTGCCAGGCCCGCCCGTGCCGCCGGTCGGCGCGCCCGAGCCCGAGGGCTGCAGGAAGAGCAGGATGCAGTCAACCAGCAGGAGGCTCATCTCCCGAGTCTACCCAAGTACGCTCGGGACCGTGCCAGCGCCCCCGCCCGCGCCCTCACGGCGACCTCAGCGGAACAAGGGCCGCAGCCCCCTCAACCCGCACCAGGCCATACCGCGGGCCACGCTCGTTCAGCGCGGCCAGCAACTGCTCGTCCGACACCACCACCGCCCGGACGCGCGGCTCACCGACCCGCACACGCTCCACCAGCCCCGGCCGCGTCCCGACGACGATCACCAGCGGTCGACGCGGATCCGGGCTCGATCGAGCGACGCGATCAGCAGGCGCCGCAGACGCGTCATCTCCAGTCTCCGCCCGCTCCGCAGCGCGCTCGGACACGGAAGGCGCCGCGCCGCCACTCGCAAGCCCCGAACGTGATGAGCTCGTGACCGCCGACGGCGCAAACCGCCACACTCCCAGCGCGCCCACGACCAGCAGCATCGCCAGCAGCGCACCGGTCCCGACACGCCGGGCACGCCGGCGGCGGCGCTCCCTCCGAACCTCGCCAAGCAGGCGCGACAGCATCGCCTCGCGCGTCGCCGGCGCCGCCCGCGGGCCCGTGTTCGGCTCCATGGCCGTACTCATGGCATCATCCTCGCAATCACGGTCCGGAGTTTCTGGAGCGACCGCCGCACGCGCCCGCTCGCAGCGCCGGACGTCACGCCCAGCGAGAGCGCAACCTCGGCCAGCGTCAGCCCCTGCCCGATCCCGACGACAACAGCCTCGCGCTCGCGGGCCTCGAGCTCATCAAGCGACGCCCTCAGCGCGGCCAGCGCATCCGGATCCGCCCCCGAAGCCTGCGCCCCGGGCGGGCTCGATCGCTCACGACGCGCCCGCGCCAGCTCCGACCGCAACGCATCGATCGCGATCCGCCGCGCGGTCGTCAGGATCCACGCCTCGAGCGCCGCACGCGAGTCAAGCACCGGGAGCGACCGGATCACCCGCACGAACGTCTCCTGCGCGATGTCCGCGGCGAAGGCCTCGTCGCGCCCCGTGCTCTTCATCGCAAACGCCATCAGCCGGTCGAACCAAGCCTCATAGAGCTCGACGAAGGCCGCCTCATCGCCCGCCCGGATCCGGGCGCACATCGGCCCGATCCGCGCGTCCTCCGCACGGGCCACGGTCGCTGGCGCGTTGTCCGCCGCAGAATCCACGCTGGAAGGCACTCCAGGCACGCGCACCCCGGACCGGACGACACGCCCGGCCAATCCGACGGAGATGGACCAGTTCGCGCTCAGCGGGGCTTCTCCTTCGTGGCCGCCTCCTCGAGCCGCTTCAGACGCGCATAGGCCTCCTCGAGCTCCCGGCGTGAGGCGCCCAGCGCCTCCTGGGTGTCGCGCAGCTGCGCCTCGATGTCCCTCGCTCGCGCTGCGCGGCCCTCGCTCTCCTGCGCCTGCAGGCGCGTCCGCTCCAGCTCGATCGACACGGCCCGCATCTCCGCCGCCATGCCCGCCGCTTCCTTGCGCACGGCCTCCTGCTCCTGGCGCGCCTGCTCCAGGCGCTCCCGCAGGCCCAGAACCTCCATCTGCGCCTGGATCTCACCCATCGAAGGGTTCTTCGGCCCATCCAGGTACGCGGCCAGCGCCTCGATCCCGAACTGGATCCGCTGGCTCGCGCTGATCGAGACAGAGTCCTCACTCGCAACCACCTCGGGCCCGTCCTCCATGCCCACGGGATACACGGCCCGAATCGCGTCGATCAGCTCCGCTGGCTTGATCCGCGCGAGGCGGACGACCTTCGCCTGCCGCGGCTCCGCGCCGCCACGCGGCGCCCTCCGCACGTCGTTCTGCAGCGTCTGGATCGTCCGCTCCGCAACCTCGGCCTGGGCGGGCGTCGACCGCACGAACAGCAGCCCCGAGTCCGTATGGAACCGCACCTCCGCCACCGGATCATCCGGCGACGAGATCGACAGCGCCTGCTCAAGCGACGCGAGCACGACCTCCGCCGTCAGCCGCCCCGGCGCCGCCTCGGTCCGTGCCCACGCCGGTCCCACGATCTCGTTGAGCGAGAAGACCCGCGTGACCGACGGAATCTCACCCTGCCCCATGCCGCCCGACATTCCTCCCGGAGCCAGGAACGGCCCCACCGGCACTGGCGCCCGCTCGATGACGAACGTCCGGCTGCCCCGCCCCGGCAGCTCCTCAACGCGGAGCTGGGCATCGTTCTTCGGCCGCGCCATCCGCCTGACCATCTCCACCGCGTCCTCAACCGCCACAGCCCGGAGCGTCAGCGGCAGCATCGGCACCTGCGCCACGTCATCCGGCAGGACGAAGTTGAGAACATCCTTGGACGTGCGGCGGACAAGCTCGATGTAGTCTCCCACGCTGCCACCGCGAAAGTCCAGGTCGAGCGTCGCGCCCGGCTCGACAAGCTCGGGCCGCGGCAGCGCCCCGCCCCCGCCGAAGGCGCCCTGCCCCGGCGTCGGCTGCGCTTCCGCATGACCCGCGACGCCGGCAAGCCCGGCGCACGCGACCAGCCCCGCGCACGCGACGATCCGCGAGAGCCGCCCCACCCGACCCGCACGGACCCCGACGCGCGCAGCACGCTGGTCGAGCCCGCTCAGCTTGCTCAGTTCGTTCATTTCGTTCATCATGGCTTGAAGCTCCCGTGGCCAATCGCGGCCGCTGGGAAGACGGAGCCAACCGCCCAACCGGGCGCGGAATCCGCATCAGTGTCGCAGAACGTCGCCGCCGCGACAAGCGCCCACGCCCTCCCGGGCGCCATCGCCTCAGCCGCGGCCCAACTCGGCCTATCCTCCTCCCCTATGCACTACGACGCCCATCAGCCGGTCATCGACGGTCTTGAGGCGCGGATCTTGACGATCCGCGACTCTCTTTAACTACGACGAAAAGCTCGCCAAGCTCCGCACCCTCGAGACCGAGATGGGCAGCGAGGCCTTCTGGAACTCGCAGGAACGCGCCAAGGTCGTCGTCGGTCAGGTCAAGCTCCTGAAGGCCCAGCTCGAACCCCTGACCGCCGCCATCCGCGACTTCGCCGATGCCAAGATGGCCTACGAGATGTCGCGCGAGGCCAACGACGCCGACTTCCTCGCCGAGGCCGACGCCAAGCTCTTCGACCTGATGGGACGGATGGACCGCATCGAGCTCCGTTCCCTCCTCTCAGGCCCCCACGACCATCGCAACTGCTTCCTCACCATCTCCGCCGGCGTCGGCGGCACCGAGGCCAACGACTGGGCCGAGATGCTCTTCCGCATGTACCTCTTCTACTTCGAGAAGATGGGCTTCCAGGTCGAGGAGGTCGACAAGGGCTTCGGCACCGAGGTCGGCATCGACTCCGTCACGCTGCACGTCAAGGGCCCCTACGCCTTCGGATACCTCAAGTGTGAGCGCGGGTCGCACCGCCTCGCCCGCGTCTCACCCTTCAACGCTCAGGGAAAGCGGCAGACCTCCTTCTGCACCGTCGAGGTCACCCCCGAGTTCGAAGAGTCCGACATCACCATCCCCGAGAACGACGTCGAGGTCTTCGCCTTCGTCCGCGCACGCGGCCCCGGCGGCCAGAACGTCAACAAGGTCGCAACCGCCATCCGCGTCGTCCACAAGCCCACCGGCATCCAGGTCGTCGCCTCCACCTACCGCGACCAGCCGCAGAACCGCAAGCAGGCCATGAGCGTGCTGCAGGCCAAGCTCCAGCAGATCGAGGACGAACGCCGCGAGGCCGAGATCGCCAGCGCCCAGGGCGGCAAGCTCGAGCAGGGCTGGGGCACCCAGATCCGCTCATACGTCTTCTACGACAACCGCGTCAAGGACCATCGCACCGGCTACGAAGAGTCGGACTACGAGGCCGTGCTCCGCGGCGAGATCGCCCCCTTCATCGATGCGGAACTCAAGCGCCAGCGCAACGAGAAGGAAAAGCACGCCAGCACCCGCGGCCAGTAGACACCGCTCGCGCCCCCTGCCGCACGCCCCACCTCCCCCGCGATCCGGCAGCCGTTCCGGCTCTAGACGCCGCGGCCGCTCAGCCGCGCCAGCAGCACCGCCGCCAGCGCGCACCGCTCCGGCAGGCTCGAAAGGTCGATCCACTCCTGCGCCGTGTGGAGCCCCCCGCCCCGCACACCCAGCGTGTCGATGACCGGCAGCCCCGCGCTCTGAAGGTTGTTCCCGTCGCAGACCCCGCCCGTCTTCCCCAGCGGCAGCCGCTGCCCGAGGTCCTCCGCCGCGCCCTGCGCAAGCCGGGCCAGACGCTCCACCGCGGCCGTCATCGGCTTGGCCGGGCGATTGAGGCTCCTCTCGATCCGCGTCGAGGGGAGCGCACCCGCGGGCGTGGCCATCGCGTCCAGACGCGCCACCACCTCGGCGCCATCGCGCTCCGTCGGGAATCTCGCGTTCCCCCACGCGCGAGCACGCTCGGGAACGACGTTCGTCGCGTGACCGCCGTGCATCGGACCGATGCTCGCGACAATGCCGCGCGCAGCGTCAGGGATCGCCGCGACATCCAGGATCCGCCGCGCAAGCTCGTTCACCGCGGACACGCCCGAAGCAAAGTCGCGTCCAACGTGCGCCGCCCGCCCGCCGCACTCGATCATGAACTGCGCACTCCCCGGCCGCTCCACCACGAGCGACCCGTCCGGCAGCGCAGGCTCAAAGACCAGACCGAAGTCATGCCCCGCCGCCGAGGCCCGCAGGGCACGATCCGACGCGTACGACCCAGTCTCCTCATCGCTGTTGAGCACGAACGTCCACGCAAAGTCCACGCCCGCCTCATGCAGGATCTCGAGCGCGTGGAGCGCCACGGCGATGCCCCCCTTCATGTCCGCGCACCCCGGCCCCGTCGCGCGCGCGCCATCGGTCGAGATCGTGAGCTCGCGAAACGGCCCGCTCGGATCATGCACCGTGTCAAGGTGGCCGCAGAGCAGCACGCGGGCCTGACCCTGCACGCCGCCGGCTCGCCGGCAGACCGCCGTCGGCGGCGGAGCCAGCCCCGTGCCCGAAGCGCCGCCGCCCTCGCCCTGCGTCAGCCAGTCCGGCTTCGGATCGCCAGGAACCAGCACGGTC
The DNA here is from genome assembly GCA_964495635.1 of uncultured Phycisphaeraceae bacterium. GTDB lineage: Bacteria > Planctomycetota > Phycisphaerae > Phycisphaerales > UBA1924 > JBBASU01. The sequence continues at coordinate 15,073 of CAZBXF010000031.1, read as the reverse complement.
GACGCGCCGAGCGCCCCAAGGCGGCCGGTGATCTCGCCCCGCAGCGCATCCAGCCCCGGCTGGTGACCAAACCCCGTGGGAATCGCAACCCAGCGGGCCAGATCCTCCCGCAGCACGCCAGCTCGCCTCGCCGCCGCGCCCGCAAGGCGTTGCTCAACCTCACTCAGGCCAGACCCGGTCATCATCGCACACGTCCTTCAGCATCAAGGCCAGCCGTCCAAGCCGCCGAACCCCGCACGCCGCCAGTCTACAGACCCGCCCACACAGCGTGATCGATGGCTCCGCCGCACAACCACCACCCCGACCACCTCACCACCCAAGCAGCATCGGCAACACCGTCATCACCACCGACCCGCCAAGCACCATGACGATCAACCACTTCGTCCGCCGGACCGTCCTGTCGATCGGAAACGCGTTCAGCGGCGTGCCCACCAGCGCCTCCGCCCTGTGGCGCCGGTCCGCGATCGATCCATGCCTGAACCCCCACGTCCGCTCGCTCATCCCGTTCGAAGCCGCGACGATGGACAGCGCCTCGCTCATGGCCCGGGCCGCGCCCTCCGTCGCCGCCGTCGCTCCCGGCGACTCAGAAACGCTGAGGTGGCTCACCGCAAAGGCATCCGCCTGCCACTCGAACCTGCGGCTCACATGCCCGAGCGCCAGCAGCGCCGCCGCGAGCGACAGCACCGCCGCCAGCAGCGTCACACGCTCGGGGATCGGCTCATCCATCGGAACCGCGGCCCACACCCAGAGCCCATACACCCACCCCGCAAGCGACACCACCGCAAGCACCGTCAGCACAAGCCACGCCATGTGCGCACGCTTCACATGCGCAACCTCGTGCGCCAGCACGCCCTCCAGCTGCCGCCGCGACAGGTGCTCAACCAGCGCATCCGTGAGCAGCAGGTACCGCAGCGGCCAGAACAGCCCCAGGATCGCCGCATTCAGCACCACACCGTGCGTGCGCCACAGCAGCGGACCCACCACCCGCACGCCGTGCCGTCCGCACGTCTGCTCGGAGAGCTCCGCAATCTCCCCGCCATCGATCCGGACCACATCCCAGAGCACACGCAGAATCGCCGGAGCAACCGTCAGGATCGCAAGCACCCCCGCGAGCGACGCCACCGGCTCCAGCAGCGGCCGCAGACCCGGCCCAAGCGCCAGCCCGTCCGCCACCCGCGACACCAGCGGCGGCGAGACCTCCCCCCACGCCGTCGCGAGCATCGCAGGAACCAGGGCAAGCAGCATCTGATGCCTCAGCGCACCGATGACAAACTGCCTCCTCGTCGGCGGCGGCCTCAGCGGGCGCCCCTCGTCCAGCGAGCGCACCAGCACCGACTCGCGCACCAGCGCATCAAGCGGCTGGAAGCTCCACCACAGCCCAACAACCAGCAGCAGCAGCGGCAGCACGCACAGCAGCTCATCAACAACAACCAGATCGCCCACGAGCCACCGGGCCGCATCAAGCCAACCCAGCGAGAAGACCCCGACCGCAAACACCACAAGCCCCGCAACGCGCAGGATGCTCATCGACCGCTCCGCCGCCAGAAACGGCCGGAACCCGCGCCCGCGCTCCATCGCCTGCAGCGAAACCACGCACCGCACGTGCCCCGCACCCCACAGCAGCACCATGGCCAGCGGCACCAGCAGCGCCGACAAAGCCACGCCCGGCGCCCCATCCACAGCCCCCGGCACGGACCGGTCGGACTGCATGTGCATGATCACGAACGCCGCGATGATCAGGATCGGAATCAACGTCGCTCCAAAGGGTCTGGACCTCGCCCCTGTGTCTTCACTCCGCCACTTCGTCGGCTACCCCCTCACCACCGTGGTCCACAGCTCCTGAAGCCGCTTGACGGACACCGGCGCGATCGTCCGCAGCTCCTGGGCAAACAGCGACACGCGGAGCTCCTCGAGCATCCAGCGGTACTCGTCGATCTTCGCGGGATCAAGGCCGAGTTCCTTGCCGCGCCTGGCAAGATCGAGGTAGGCCCGCCACAGCGGCGCGAACTCCTCGCGGGCCCGCTCATCCTTCGCCACGCCGGGGCCGCTGAGCTTGGCGAATCGCGCGTCGATCGCCGCGAGATACCTCGGATACTGCTGCAGCCACTTCCACGGCGTCGTGACGAGAAACCCGGCACCGAACATGTGCATCAGCTGCTCTCGTATCTCCCGCACCGCGGGCTCCCACGCCGCCGGCTGCTTCCCCGCCAGCCGGATCTGCGAGCCATAGAACGCCTGCATGGTGCGATCGACGAGATCGATCGCCTCCCGCGCCGCGGCCGACAGCCCCATCTGCGTCAGCCGTCGCCGCGCCTCATACGCCTCGGGCGTCCGCGGCGGCCCATCCTGCCCCATCGCACGCTCCGCAATCAGCTCCAGCAGCGAAGCCTTCAGCACCTGCGGCGAGCCCATCGTCGCGTACTGCACGCAGACCCGCTCCACCGTCGGATGCGCATGGATCAGCCGCCGCACATCGTCGGCAAGGTCGATGATCAGCAGGCGTCGCACGCCGCCGCGCGTGCTGGCCTCCGCCGCCTGCGCGGTCTCGAAGAGCCGCAGACCCGCGCCCGACTTCTGATCCACCAGGCCCGGAAACGCCGCGAAGCGCGTTCCGAATCGATCAAGCTCGACACGCTCGGGAAGCGGACCAAAGTCCCACTTCTTGATCCCGTCGCGGTTCCACTTCCTGGCGGCCTCGCCCCCCATCGGAACCTCGCCGCCGGGGTTGGTGGCGCGGATCATGGGCGCCAGGATGTTCCGCACCGCCGCAAGGTCGCGCCCCGACGCGAGCTCCTTCCCATCCTCCCCCACCACCACGATCCGCATCCGCAGGTAATCAGGAAGCGCCACAGCCTCCAGCGCCTCGCGCGAGACATCCACGCCGCACGACCGCGAGATCGCCACCCGCAGCTGCTCAGACAGCGAGCCCTCGCCGAATCGCAGGAGCTTCATCGCCGCCTCCGCAACCTGACCCGCCGGCGGCAGCACCCGCCGGTAGTCCTTCGAGAGTCCCCTCACCATCGCCTCGATCTTCTCCGGAAGGTGCCCCGGGATCAGCCACGCCAGGCGATCGGCCGTCAGCGACGCCAGCGTCGGCAGCGGCACACGCACCGTCACGCCATCATCCGCATGCCCGACCGCGTGCTTGTACTCCAGCACGAGGCGCAGACCCTGGCCCTCCAGGAAGTCCGGATAGTCATCCGCGCTGGGCAGCGTCTGGCCGGGCTCGATCGCGTCGGCGGGCTCCATGAACAGCAGCCGCCGGTCGCGCGTCGAGCTGGCGTGGTACCAGCGCTCCAGCGCCGCCGCGGTCACGATCGTCTCGGGGATCCGCGACGCAAACCACGCCGCCCGCGTCTGCGTGTCGGCCAGCAGCGTTGCCCGGCGGCACCGGGCCTCCATGCCGCGTATCCGCGCAATCAGCGTGGCGTTGTGCGTCACGAACTCGCGCCGACTGTCCAGCTCCCCCGCAACCAGCGCATGCTCGATGAAGATGGCCCGGCTCGCAACCGGATCCACGGTGCCATAGTGCACGCGCCGGCGCGCCACAAGCTCCAGCCCGAGCATCTGCACGCGCTCGAACGCAACCACACGCCCGCTCTCAACGTGCCAGTGCGGATCAAAGTACGAACGCTTGATGAGGTGCTGGCCCAGCTCCTCGATCCACTCCGGCTCCACGCCCGCAACGCTCCGCGCGTACATCGCCGTCGTGCGCACGACCTCCGACGCCATCAGCCACTTGGGCCCGTTCTTGAACAGCGACGAGCCCGGGAAGATCCGGAACTTCGTCCCGCGCGGCCCCACATAGTCGCCCGTCTCGGTCTTGAGCCCGAGGTTCGCAAGCAGCCCCGTGAGGAGCGCTCGATGGATCTTCGCGACCTGCGCCGCGTCGGCGAGCACCTTCGGAACATTCTCAAGGTGGGTCGCGTGGTGGCGCTCGTGACGCTGGCCACCCTCGGCGCCGCCCTGCTGGCCGCGGCGATCACCGCCCAGCCCCCGCGCACCATTCTGGCCGCGGCCATTCCGATCAGCGCGCCCGCCGCTGCGCGGATCTCGCGGAACGGCCGACCCGCGTTGATCGACCCGCGCCCCCTGCGCCGGCCCGGCCCGGGCCTGGCCCTGCGGACCCCCGCGAGCCGGCTGCCCCGGCGCTGGCTGTGCCTGCGGCCCGCCGAGCCCGCGCCCGTGCCGCTGCGCGCTCGCCGCAACCCGCCGGCGCTCCATGTCCGCGAGCATCCCGCCGACAAGGTCGGAGAGCTGCGCATGGATCTCGTCCCACTCGCGCAGCCGCACGTAGGACAGAAAGCAGGACTTGCACATCTTCCGCAGCTTGCTCCCCGAGAGGTGCCGCTTGTTGTCGCGCCAGAAGTGCCAGAGCTTGAGGTGCGCCAGGAAGTCGCTCCGCTCGTCGCGGAACATCGCGTGGGCCTCGTCGGCCTCGCCCTGCTTGTCCAGGGGTCGCTCGCGCGGATCCTGAACGCTCATCGCCGCCGCGATGACGAGCACCGCCGGGAGCACGCCCTCCTCGACCGCCGCAAGCACCATCCGGCCGATCCTCGGGTCGATCGGCAGCTTCGAGAGATCCCGCCCCACCTGCGTGAGCTCCCCCTTCTCATCAACGGCCCCGAGCTCGTGCAGCGTCTCGTACCCATCCTTGATGAGGCGCGGATCGGGCGGATCCAGGAACGGAAACTCGTCCACGTTCCCAAGCCGCAGCGCCTTCATCTGCAGGATCACGCTCGCGAGGTTCGTCCGGACGATCTCAGGGTCCGTGAACTGCGGCCGCGACGCGTAGTCCTCCTCCGAGTACAGCCGCACGCACACACCCGGCCCGATTCGCCCGCATCGCCCCTTGCGCTGGTCCGCGCTCGCGCGCGAGATCGCCTCGATCTCCAGCCGCTGCACCTTCGTCTTGGGCGAGTATCGGTTCAGTCGCGCCAGCCCCGGATCAATCACGAACCGGATCCCCGGCACGGTGAGGCTCGTCTCCGCGACGTTGGTCGCCAGCACGATCCGCCGTCCCTCGTGCGGCTGGAAGACCCGCATCTGCTCCTCGGCCGTCAGCTTCGCGTACAGCGGCAGGACGACCGTCGACGGCGCCCCCGGCACGTGGTGGTTCTCCAGCATCTCCGCCGTCTCGCGGATCTCGCGCTCGCCGGACAGAAACACCAGCATGTCACCGTCGCCATAGCTCGCGGCCTCATCCACCGCCATCAGCATCTGCCGCTGGAAGCCCTCGTCGCGCTCATCAAGCCCATCCTCGCCGGGCGGCCGATACAGCACCTCCACGGGGTACGTGCGCCCACTCACCATGATCACCGGCGCAGGGCCGACATTCCCGCCCATGCCGGCAAAGTGCCGCGAGAACCGATCCGGGTCGATCGTCGCGCTCGTGACGATGACCTTGAGGTCCGGACGCCTGGGCAGCAGCGTGCGAAGGAACCCGAGCAGAAAGTCGATGTTGAGGCCGCGCTCGTGGGCCTCGTCGATGATGATCGTGTCGTACGCGTCCAGGTTGCGGTCACCCTGCGTCTCCGCCAGCAGGATCCCGTCGGTCATGAGCTTGACGAGCGTGGACGGGCTCGTCTTGTCCCCGAACCGAACCTTGTAGCCCACGACGCCGCCGAGTGGTGAGTCCAGCTCCTCCGCGATGCGCTGCGCCACGCTGCGTGCGGCGATGCGGCGCGGCTGCGTATGCCCGATCATCCCATGGATGCCCCGCCCCAGACCCAGGCAGATCTTCGGAAGCTGCGTCGTCTTCCCCGAGCCCGTCTCCCCGCACACGACCACCACCTGATGCTTCAGGATCGCCGCCGCGATCTCGTCGCGCCGCTGCGAGACCGGCAGCTCATCCGGAAAGACAAGCTTCGGCACCAGGGCGCGGCGCTGCGCGAGCCGCGCCTCCGCCTGCTCGAGCAGCCTCGTGAACGCCGCGAGAGGATCCGGCGGCCCGGGCGCCCGCGCCCCGCCACCACTCGCCCCAGCACCCGGCACCACCGGCACAACCCGGGCCTCGCCCGACAGCGCGCGGAGCCTCCCGAGCAGTCGCCCGCGATCCATCGGCAGGCAGGCCTCGGCACGCAACCGGAGTTTCTGAAGGAGGTCGTCCACGTCGCGGGGAACGGTACGCGAGCGGGAGCAGAAGGCACCGGGCACGGGCCCGTTTCGCTGCCTCTTCTCCACTCTTCTCAAGTCTTCTCCGCGCCTCCGAGCCTGCCCGCGTCTCCCCGTTCAACGCCTCCTGCCTCGCTGGCCCCACCCAGCGAACCACGACCATCATCTCAGATCAGAGGATGGCCGTCGCACACTTCCTTCACGGCTTGGCTGCTGGTGCCGCCGGCACCTCGAACATCCGCACCAGCGCCAGGCGGTCGGCCTGCCCCTTCACCGGGCCGATCAGGATGAGACCGGGCTCGATCCCGGTCGAGGCCGGCGCGGGCCACGCCACGAACGGCTCATCAAACAGCACGGCCCCCTGCGCCGCCGGACCCTTGACGCCCCACGGCGCAAAGACGAGCCCGTCGGGCGTCGTGCAGTAGTAGCCGATGGAAGTCGCCGTCGGCGACGGCGCGGCGGTGATGCTCCTGGCCGCCAGCGGAACAAACGCCCCGACCGTGGGATCAAGCAGCGCCGCACGCCCATTCCGCGGGCTGAACATCACGATCGACGAGCGCGAGGGCCCATCCGCCGCTTCCGCCGCGAGCGCCCCGGGACGCATCGTCGTTCCAACCTGATGCGCGCCGATGGCGTCGGTGCTCTCCTCCAGCGTGCGCCGGACGATCACCGAGCCCAGGCTCGCGCCCGCCTCCGCGCCTCGCCGAACGACGCGGAGAGCCCGCACCTCCAGCCCCGCCGGAGACAGCACCAGCGCGTAGATCAGCGAGCCGTCCGCGCTGGGCACGGGATGGATGTACGAGCCATCACCACCGGCAGCCAGCACCGACTCGCGCCCCGCCCGGTCGCGCATCACAAGCTCCCACGGCCCGGGCGAAGCGACAGGCCGGCGCACATAGACGAGCTCGCCCTGCGGCGTCAGCGTCGCGTGCGTGTTCACGCGCCCGTCACGCACGAGCATCTCAACCTCACCCGTGAGCCATCCGATCCGCGCCACGTTCCGCGAGCCATCAGGCTCGACGCGCTCCGCAAGGAACCCGCGCGAGTCCGAGCCGCTCGCGAGCATCCAGCCCGCCTCCGGCGCCGCTCCCCACTGCACCGGCCGGAGCCCATCGCTCGCCAGCGCATACGCGCTCAGACGCACGCCGATGGCGGGCTCCTGCGAGCGGTCAGCAAGGATCGTGCCCCACCCCGGCGCATCGCCGCTCTGCACCGCAACAAACAGACCATCGCCCGAAACCAGCGGCAGCCGCTGCCCGTCATACTGCACGGATCCGAGCGGCAGGATCGCGACCTGCGCCCGGGCCGTCACCGTCTGCGCGCGGTTGGCCGGGGTCGCGACGGGCGAGTCAGGCAGAGCCACGGGCCCCGAACCGCCGCCGCCAGAGGCCGGAACCGGGCGCGAGCCCGGCCGGGGCACGCGCTCCGTGACGCACCCCGCAAGCCCCGCAATCGCAAGCCCGATCGCCAGCGCCCCAAGAGCGCCCGCACCCCGCGCGCGACCCATGCCCCGCGCGGCCGGCACGCCGGCCCCGCCCGCATCGCGCCTCGCTCGCCTGCGCAGAAGGCTCATTCGTTGGGTCCGGAGGCTGGGGGCGTCGCCGCGGCCGGCTCAGCAGCATCCTTGTCCTTCGCACCGTCCTTCGGATCCGCATCCGGATCCACGGCCATGCTCGAGACATCCTCGAGGTCCTTGCGATACTGCTCGAGCCGCTGGCGATACGGCGCGTTGACCCCGTCGAGGTCGTCGGTGTTGTTGACGACAACCGGCGTGATGAAGACCAGCAGCTCCGTGTTGGTCTTCTGCTTGTCGCGGCTCTGGAACAGCAGCCCCAGCAGCGGGATGTCGCCCAGCAGCGGAACCTTCCGGATGATGTCCGAGTCCTCAGACCGCAGAATCCCGCTGATGACGATCGTCTGCGCATCCTTCACGATGAGCTGCGTCGTCGTCTGGCGCCGGTCGAAGATGAAGCTGTTGTTGGGGCCCCGGTCCGGAGCAATCGACGAAAGCTGCAGGTTCACGCGGAGGTCCACGTCACCCTGGATCGTGATGCGCGGCCGCACCCGCAGCTGCACGCCCACCGAGCGATAGTCGAACGACTGCGTCACCGTCCCGTTGTCCGTGGTCTGCGAGTTCGTCGGCACCGAGACGTCCTGCCCGTCGAAGAACTCCGCCTCCTGATTGTCCGACGTGAAGATCCGCGGCTCGCTCATGATCGAGACGCCCTGCTTCTGCGCCAGCGCCTGCAGCAGCACGTTCAGGTTGATGTTGGTGTTGAGCACCGAAGTGTCGAAGATGCTCCCGGCCCAGTTGTTCGCGGTGCCCGTCGCGTTGTTCCCGATCGAGATCGAGTTGTCGCCGTTGGTGGGCGTGATCGTCTGGCTGCTCCACCGCAGGCCAAGCTGCTCGGAATCCTCGCTCGAGACCTCCGCCACGATCGCCGAGATCAGCACCTGCCGCCCCGGCTTGTCCAGCTGGCCCACCAGCGTCACGATCGAGTCCTTGTACTCCGGCGGCGCCGTCACCATCAGCGCATTCTGCCGCCAGACCGGCACGATCCGCACCGCCGCGATCAGGTTCGAGCTCGCACGCCGGTCGGTCGGCGTCCGCGACCGCTGCCACCAGAACGCCAGCGAGTCCGTCGTGCTCACCCCGTCCTCGGCGGTCGTCTGCTGCGTCGCCTGCGTCTCCGCCGCGGCCTCGCTGAACGGGCTGATGTTGGACGAACCCTGCGACAGGCCACGCTCGGTCCGACGGACCTGCGCCAGCGTGCCATCCTGCGCCAGCAGCGCGTTCAGCTGCTCCGCAAGGTCCTCCGCCGACGCGTGCTTGAGCTCGATGATCGTCGGCAGCCCCACCGTCTGCGGCTGATCAAGGTCCTGGATGATGCGGTCGATGACGGCAAGGTTGTCGTAGCTCTTGCTCACCACCACAAGCCGGCCCGCGTCCGGAATCGCCTGGAAGGAGAACTGCCCCGCAAGCCGCCCCACACCCTGCGAGGCCGACGCCCCGCCCTGCTGGTTGCCGCCCTGCTGGTTGCCGGGACGCGCCGCCTGCGAGCTCCCCCGCCCGAACAGCCCCTCCAGAAGGTCCCGGACCTTCACCGGATCGCTGTGCTTGAGGTCGTACACCTTCGGAACAACCGCCTCCTCCGGGAGCGCAAGGTCCCAGTGGTCGTTGATCTGCGCCCGGATCTGCTGCAGGATCGCCGGATCCGCCACCACCGTGACCGCGTTCTGCTGCGTGTTCGCCGAGACGCGCACCTCGCTCGACGACGCCGCCGCCGCCTCCGCGCCCGGCTGACCGGCCATCCGGAAGACCGGGAAGTTGCCCCGCCCGCCCTCCTGGTTGTTGTTGTTCCCGCCCCGGTTGTTCCGGTTCTGGCCCGACGCGCCGGAAGCCCCCGAGCCGAACAGGTCCTCGATGTTCGTCTTGATCGACTCCGCATCCGCGAACCGCAGCCGGAACGTCTCCGTCTGCAGCGCGCCCGACGGCGGCCTGTCCAGGGAGCCGATCAGCCGCTCCATCCGCTGCAGCAGCGCCACCGGACCCATCACCGCAACCTGGTTCGACTCCTCGTCGATGATCAGCTTCGCATAGTCCGGAACCGCGTCCTTCACGATCTCGCCCACGTTCTTCGCGGTGTTGTGCTTCAGCTTGAAGACCTTCTGCACGATCGCACCAAGATCGCGCCGGTTCAGCACCGAGACCTCCGGCGGAATGACCGGCACGTCCTGCCGAACGACCTCGCCGATGTCCCGCAGCGTGATCGTCGTCTCCGTCTCCACCACCGCGATGCCGTTCTGCTGGAGCGCCTGGAGCACAAGGTCCAGCGCCTGCTCACGCGGGATCGGACGGTCGTTCAGCACCGTGATCTTGCGCGTCAGCACGTCCTGCTGCGGCATCACAACCTTGCCAGTCGCGGAAACGATGAACGGGATGATCTCCTCGACACTCGCCTGCTTGAACGCAAGCGTCGTCGAGGGTCCCTCCACACCACGCCGGCCATTGTCGCCCGCAGGCGTGGCAGGCGTGACAGGCGCAGCAGGCGGGGCAGACGCCGCAGGCGCCGCCGCCGGCGCGTCGTCCGCCGGCTGCACTCCCTGCGCCGTCCCGCTCAGCAGCGTCAGCGCAAGGCCCAGGCCCCGCGTGAACGACCGTGCCTGGGTGCGCCGCGCGCTCGCGGCTCTCTGCGTGACGACCGTCGTCTTCTCTGGCTGCATCGCTGGCTCCGCTGTCCGTTCTCGATCTCGGGCCTTCCCGGTCGGATCCGGTCTCATCTGTGACTCGTGCTCGTAACTCAGGGTGCGGGTGTCGTCTTCGGACTCTCGCTCGCGGGCGGTAACGCCTCCGGGCTCGTCGCGGGTTCCGGCTTGGGCGGCTCGGCATCCCCGGGAGAAGCCGGCGGCGTCTCCGGTGCTCCGGCCGGGTCTGGCGGCGCTGTCTCGGGCCCGGGCGCCGCCGCAGGCTCAGGCGCCGGCGAAGGCGCCGCCGCACCCTCGCCACTGCCCTTCAGCACAAGCCGGTCCCGCGTGAACAGCGGCACCGTGAACTCCACGCCCTTCCACATCACCACCGCGTCCCAGGGACCATTGACACGCACAACCTTCAGGTCCCCCGACGCCTCCGCCCCCGCCACCAGCCGCTTCCCATCGCGGAACCACACCGTGTCGTTGACCATCGCGATGATCGCAGGCCCCCCATACGTCGTCGGCCGCGGCGGTGGCTTGTCGCTCGTGTCCACGACCGGAGCCTCCTCAACCTCCGGCGCCGCCGGCGGGCCAGGAACGATGAACAGGCTCCGACCGTCGATCTCCTTCACCAGCGTCGCAAACTGCCCCGCAAGCTCCGCCGACGCCCCTGGCGTCGAAAGCTCCGGAACCTCCACGCGTGGCCCGATGATCGCCCTCACCAGCGGCCACCCCGTCAGGCCCGCCACCGCGATCGCCGCCAGCAGCCCCGCCATCGCGCCGCGCGTCCCGGCGCTCGACGAACGCCACGCCAGCCCGACGCCCTCGATGATTCCCGGGCGTCCGCTCATCGGCCCCGCGCTCCCTTCTTCGCGAGCATCCACGTCTCAACCGTCAGCGACGCCGTCAGATTCCGACCCTCCTGGCGCGAGTCGCCCGATCGCAGATGCACCATCGACACCGCCGTCACCAGCGGGTGCTTCTCAAGGTCCGCAAGCACCGCCGCGATCTGCTCCGGCTCCCCCTGGAACTCCAGCGCACGCGTCAGCCGGTCCACCCGGCTCTCCTGCCCGACCTTCGTCGTCAGAGCGCCGGGCCCAAGCCCCACCGTCCGCGTCGTGCTCGTCTGCCCGCGCACGTTGTGCTTGCGCAGGATCTCATCAACCGCACGGTTGAACGCCAGCGGACGCAGCTCCGGATCACCCGGAAACTCAACGCTCCCGTACTGCCTCGATCCCAGCGCCAGCGTCTCGCCCGCGCGCTTGAGGTCCGCCTCCGCGAGCGCGAAACGCTCCAGCACAGCCTGGTCCTGGTCGGCCCGCGTCGACAGGCGGTTCCACGCGTCGAGCGCGGGCTCCCCCACCAGGAAGTACGCCGCGATGGCGAACGTCCCGATCGATCCGATCTTCGCGGCCCTCGGCAGAGCCATCCAGCGTTCACGCAGGCTCATGTGCCACCTCGGATCGTCGCGTCCATCCGTGCCTTCAGCTTCTCCACCTCCGAGGCCAGCCGATCCTTCACGCCCGACTCAAGGTTCGGGTTCGACCGGATGAAGGACTGGCGCTGGCTCCACTCCTTCAGCGCGCCATTCCGATCCAGCTTCGCGATCGCGTCATCAGCGATCGGCGGCGGCGGCTCGGTCGATCGCGATGGCGACGGCCGCCGATCCGCGCTCGCGCCCGAAGCGCCCCCGCCATCGCCGCCGCCCGAACCGGGCGACGAGTCCGAAGCCTCGCTCGCCCGCCGCGAAGCGCTCCGCACCGCCGGCTTCGTGCCCGCCGGCGGCTGCGTGTTCGACGCACCCTCCCCATGCAGCCGCACCGCCAGCGGCTTGGCAACAAAGTCCTCGGGACGCTTGGCCGGAATGAACGGCCGCACCACCCGCGCCGTCAGGTCAAACTCCACGCCGCCGCCGGCCTTGGACTCCTGCCTCCCCACGCTCACCTCGGCGAAGATCTTCGTCGCACTCAGGTTCTCCACCATCGTGTTGACCAGATCCGACGAATCAGCCCGGCCCGCGATCGTCACAGGCTGCCCCGGCGACATGCGCAGATTCGTGACAACCACACCCACCGGCGCCTGCGCCCCGACATCAGCAATCAGCTTCGTCATGGGCCACCGCACGCTCTCCAGCTGCGCGTAGAACGCCGCCTGCCGCTCCAGAACGTCGCGACCCTTGATCGCCTCAACCTTCGCGGCCCGCCCATCAAGGATCGACGCCCGGGCCCACGCCATCGTCAGCGGAATCAGGAAGAGCGACGCGACCGCCGCCGCCGCCACCCACCCCGGCCGCGAGCCACGCCCGATCCACGCCGCCACACGCTGCGGCACCGAGAGCTCGGGCTCGCGCGCCACGAACGTCATCGCCCCAAGGCCCCGCACACTCGCGCGAGGCTCCGACGCGATCATCGCCGCCCCCACCGCCAGGCCCCACGTGTCCAGCCACTCCCGCCCCTCGCGCACGCCGCTCAGACGCTTCCCGAGCGCCGCCACCGACGCCGGCTCCAGAACGACCCGGCGTCCCGCCGTCGCCGTGCTACCCGCCAGCGCGCTCCCATCAAGCTCACCTTCCGCCCCGCCCGAAGCCTCCCAGGCCCCCGCCGCCGCAGCCAGAACCTCACGCTCCCACGGCTCGCCATCCGTCGGGTCCTCGAGGATCTCTCGCACCACGGTCCTCGCGGGCCCACCCGCGATCAGCGTGATGACGCCCTCCGCCGAGTCCACGCACGCCGCCAGCCGCCCCGCCCCCGCGCGCAGCATCGAGAGCGCCGCCGGGCGCGTCGTCCAGACCTCCTCGAGCCCCGTCCCGCCCGCCGTCGGAACATCGCCACGCCAGCCCGCCAGCAGCACCGTCATGAGCCCCGCCCGCGACGCGTCCGGGATCACGCCCGCACTCCGCCGGAACGGCGGCAGATCCTCGGGAAGCTCAGCCTCGGCCAGCAGCGCAGCGCTCCCCGCCAGCGCCGCCTCCATCGCATCTCCAGCAGACTCCGGCGCCGCCGCCTGCACGCACCGCACCACCACCGAGCCGCCCGGCGCCAGCCGCGTCACCGTCGCAACGCCCATGCTCCGCAGCACCGCCGCCGCCTGCACCAGCGCATCAGGCCCCGTGAACTCCCGCGTCTCGACGATGCGGGGCAGCTCCCCCGCGCGCCCGCGACGCACCACCACGAGCCGCGCCCCCTGCGAATGCTCGTCCAGGGCCGCAAAGAGCAGCGACGGCGCCGCGCCCGCCTGTCCAGATTGTGCAACTGCGCTCTTCACCGCACCATTACCTCCCGCAGCACCACAGGCAGCGTCGACCGATCCAGCGTCGCCACGATCTCAACCTCGAGCCCCGTCAGCTCGTCCCGCCCCCGACTCGTGACGATGTACACGTTCGACCTCGTTGTGAACAGGCTATACAGACTTGCAAGCTGCGTCCGGCCCACACCCTCCACCGACAGCAGGTCCGCCACCGACGTGAAGCCCTGCGGCCGGCTCGACCTCTCCGCGATGATCGCGTCCGCGATCTCCGGGCTCAGCTCCGGCAGGTACTGCAGCGTCTCCGCGGCACACGTGTTCAGATTGAGCTGCCCCGGACCCGCCGCCCCGGCCCCCGGCGCCGTCAGCGACGCCTCGTTCAGCAGCGCACCAAGCTGCTCCTCCGAGAGCGATTCAACCCGCGACCGCTGGAAACCCTGCGGACGCAGCACACGCGTCCCCGCCCGGACGGCCCCGTTCGCAAGGTCCTCCAGCTGCGCAAGGTCAAACTGGATGTAGTCGCCCATCGACGTCGCCTGACCGCTCTGCGCAAACGCCACGATCGCGTCCGCCTGGTCCGACGCAACCCCCAGCCGCGAGACCAGATCACCCCCGGCCGCGCTCGAAAGATCGATCCGCTCCTGCCCGCTCGCCGCCAGCACGTCCCCCACGCTCGCCGCCGTCAGCACGCCCGACCACGCCGCGTCCAGCACGCCATCCGCATTGTCCGGCGGCCAGCTCGCGTCCCCGTCGTCCTCGTTCGCGTCCAGCACGCCGTTGAGATTCCAGTCCTCCCCCCGAACGTCCTCCTGGATCACCCCAGCCACCAGCTCCAGCTCCGCGATCGACCGCATCGGCGCATTCCGCGGCATGATCTTCTGCGGCAGGCTCTGGTAGTACCCAACCTCCGCCCCCAGCGGGTTCGTGTCGTCATCGCTGTCGATCCAGTCCAGCACAGAGTCCGCAACGTCCTCCGCCATGATCGGATCGAGCGTCAGCATCTGCTCCGCCGTCAGCGTGTTGATGTTGAGCTTCGCGTGCGCATCCGCCGGACCCAGCACCCGCTCGCCACCCTCCGTCGTCTCAATCAGCCAGCTCGCCCCGCGCGTGCGCCCCTCCGCAACCTCGATCATCGAATCCATCACCGCAAACGCGTCGTCCGTCGTCGGGTTCTCCGTCTCATTCTCCAGCCGCGCGATCGTCGCCTCAACCCCGCCCCGCGCAGCCCAGTACGCTCGCGCCCGCGCCAGCGCCTCACGCCCCTCGCTCGCCTGCGCATACGACCACGTCTGAAGACCCGCAACCACGCCCGACGCCATCAGAATCACGATCAGCGCCAGAAGCGTCGCAAAGCCGCGCCGCGGCCCACGCGCCACGCACCCCCGCAAAGCCACACGGGCCACAAGGTTGGATCGGCTCATGGGCGCCCCCCGGGCGAACCACCGCCGCCACCACCGCCACCTCCACCACCTCCACCACCGCCACCGCCACCACCCGGCCGCGGCGCACCGCCACCCTGACCGCC
>CAZBXF010000030.1:15339-24071 GCA_964495635.1 uncultured Phycisphaeraceae bacterium | reverse complement strand
AGATCATCGCGGCCAACGAGACCGGCGGAAAGCGCGCCGACCTCTGGACGCCCACCCTGGTAGACCTGACGGGCACCGAGGGTGGCAAGCCTGTGGTGGTTGCGATCTGGGACAGCGGCGTTGATGTCTCGCTCTTTGGCTCACAGCTCTGGACCAACGAGAAGGACGCAGTTGACGGTAAGGACAACGACAACAACGGCTTTTTTGATGATGCGCACGGGATCGCCTTCGACCTTGAGGGGAATCCGACGCCGGAACTTCTGCACCCGGTCACGGCGATGAAGAACGACGTCTCAATGGTGATGAAGCACACCAAGGGCCTCGGCGACCTCCAGTCGGCCGTCGACAGCCCCGAGGCCGCGGCCCTGCGCGAGTACATGGCAACGCTGAGCGCGGACCAGGTGGGCACCTTCATCGAGGACCTCGGCCTCGCCGGCAACTACAGCCACGGCACGCACGTCGCCGGCATCGCCGCAGCGGGCAACCCCTACGCCCGACTCCTCACCGCCCGCATCACCTTCGACTACAAGATGATCCCGCAGATCACCCCCTCACTCGAGACAGCCCGCAAGGAAGCCGCCGCGGCCAAGAAGACCGTGGAGTACTTCAAGAACGCCGGCGTCCGCGTCGTGAACATGAGCTGGGGCGGCGGCGTCAAGGACATCGAGGCCGCCCTCGAGCAGAAGGGCGTCGGCGCCAGCCCCGATGAGCGCAACGCCATGGCCCGCGAGATCTTCGGCATCCAGCGCGACGGCCTCCAGGCCGCCATCGCCGGCGCGCCCGAGATCCTCTTCATCGCCGCGGCGGGCAACAGCGACAACGACAACCAGTTCGCCGAGATGATCCCCTCCGCCCTCTCCGCACCAAACCTCATCACCGTCGGCGCCGTCGACAGCGCCCTCAAGCCCACAAGCTTCACAACCTTCGGCAAGAACGTCGAGCTCTACGCCAACGGCTTCGAGGTCGAGAGCTACGTCCCCGGCGGCGTGCGCATGAAGTTCAACGGCACCTCGATGGCAGCGCCCAACGTCGCAAACCTCGCAGCAAAGATCGCCGCCCTCGCGCCCGAGCTCTCACCGACGCAGATCATCGAGGCCATGCGCCGTCACGCCACGCCGATGGCCGGCTACGAAGGCAGGCTCGTGATCAACCCCGCGCAGACGCTCAGTGGCATGAAGAAGTAGGAAGAAGACACCCGGCATCAGCCACTTGGCACAAGGGCTCAATCAGCCATGAGGCCCCGCCCCCCACCGGGCGGGGCCTTTTTCGTGGCACCGGCCTCCCGGCCGGTGTTCTGGCGCTGGGCGCCACGCCGCGGCGTCGTTCTGAAGTACCACGCCGCCCCGCACCCCGAGTCGCCGCGCCCTTATGATCGCCCGTGACGATCATGTGGATCTCCATCGCGCTGACCGGAATCCTGGGCGTGCCCTTCGTGCTGCTCTGGTGGCGCCTGGCAGACCAGTGGGCCGACTCCGAGCACAAGCGGTTCAAGGTAAGCAAAGACACACGCGAGCGCGTGGTGATCAAGAACGTCAGCACGGGTGAGACCACGGATCCGAAGGTGGACGCACCAACGACCGCACCGCGCGCTTGAACGTGCGGTAAGGCTTGGTGGCGTGGTGAAAGAGCCGGCGGGGACCGCCGCGCCACCCAAGACAGCTGCCCCAACGCAGACGGCTCACATCCCGATCGTGCGCGCGAGCATCGTCGCTACGACGACGTAGGCGTTGGAAAACGGCTCTTCGCGCAGGAAGGTCGGGGCGCGGTCGAGGCCGCCGATGAAAGGGCGGAGCATCCAGCCCATCTGGATGCCGACGAAGGCATAGAGGAGGAGCCAGGTCCAGGCGAGGTAGCCGTGGGCTGGGTTCTTCTTTCGCAGCGGGTGGTAGCCCCGGAAGATGACGATCTGCGCGATGATGGTGGCGAGTGTGAACATCGCGGCGTTGATGAGGACCGCGTCGGGCTGGTCGAGGCGGCAGAAGTAGAGGAGGCGCGTGATGGGCGCGAGAGAGAGGAGCGCGATCGCGAAGGCGGCTTGCGAACCGATGATGGTGCGGAGGGCCAGCGGCAGGTCATCGCGCACGCCGGCGATGGTGTTGAGGACGACAAAGCCGGGGAGGCAGACCAGCGTGGTCGCGAGGACGAGCAGCGGCATCTTGATCATGCCGAAGAGGACAAGCTTCCAGCGATCGGCCTCGTGCACTTCCCAGCTGCCCATGACGCCGCCATAGAGGGCGCTGGCGATGATGAGTGTGATGAGGATGGCGCGGATGGGCAGGGTGTGGGCGCCGCGCCCGAGCTGGGCGAGCGTTGGTGCGATGGAAGGGATGGTGAGTGTGGTGGGCACCCAGGAGATTCACAGGCCCAGCAGTGACGACGCGGCTCGCCAGAGGCCTTGGAAGACGTTGCCCTCGCGGGCGCGGAGGAGCGTGAAGGGGAGGTCGGGGTGGCCGATGAAGGGGCGGAGAATCCAGCCCGTCTGCATGCCGACGACGCCGTAGAGGACGACCCAGATCCGGAAGATGCCGTTGGCGGCGCGGGTGCGTTCGCGGATCAGGGCCTCGCGCTGTGAGAGCTGCGCGTAATACGCGGCCCGCGCGGGTGAGACGGCGATGGATGGCGGCAGGCGGCGGGGCACGAAGTCTGCGGATGGAACGTTTGGCGCGGGCATCTGCGGCGGAGTTTCGCCCGGCAGCGCTGTCGGCGCGGTGCGAGGCTCGTCCGCGGGCGGCTCGGGCGGCGGCGGGAGGTCTGCGGTCGCGCCGGCGAGCGCGAGGCGGCGGAGCGTGCGGAGGAGGAAGGCCAGGCCGATCACGCCGCCGATGCCCAGCAGCGCGACGTTCAGGAGGATCATGAATGGGTAGCTGGTCGTGCTGAGGGTGAAGAAGCCCAGGATGGGGCCGAGTGCCGCGGCGACGGCAAGGTTGACGACGATGGCCGCGATGAGCAGGCGCAGCGTGGTGGCGAAGCGCAGCTTGCAGCCCACCAGCGCGTTGAAGACGTACAGCGAGGGGAACGTCACAAAGAGCGTGACGAGGAAGACCGCGGGCAGCTTGACCGTCGTGGCCAGCGCCTGCTTGATGGCGTCGTCCTTGCCCGTAGAGAGGATGAACCAGCCCATGAAGAAGCCGTAGGTCAGGCCCAGCGCGACTCCAGCGGGGAGGAAGGTGCGGAGCGAGAGTGCGGCGTGATCCTGGACGAGAAGGTCATCGCGCGTGCGATCGCCGCGAAGGAGCTCGTCCAACGGCTGCAGGAGTTTGAGCATGTGCGTTCCCACGGGGCCTTGCGAGGCCGGGAAGAGGAATGCGAGGCCCGTGGGGAGATTACATCATCGGCGGGCCTTGGGTTCGCGCGGGATCCGGCAAAGTGAGTTACTTTGTGAGAAGCTCAGGGTGGCGCAAGAACGAAGAACCGGCGGGGACCGCCGGGCTACCCGAGGCCGATCACCTCGGTCCGAGCACCGTGAAATTCACGATGGCGTCGGTCGCGCTGTTGAAGGTGTTGCGAACGCTGATAAAGACGGTGCTGGCGGTCGTGCCTGACACAAAGACGTAGAGCGACGCGCCCTGGGGCGTCACGGTGACGGTCGGGACGCCGTTGAAGGCGGTGTTGAAGTCGACCTGATAGGTGCCGGTGCCTGTGCGGGTGGCGGTGAAGCCCGCGCCGAGGGCGACGGTGCCGTTGGCGTTGAGCGTGCCGCGAAGCATGCGCAGGTTTTCTTCGCCGCCGGGGGCGCGGAGCTCGCCGTTGTTGCCCAGGGCGATGCTGCCGCGAACGTCGAGCCGCTGCGTCGGCGTGCTCGTGCCGATGCCGACGAAGCCGTTGTCGCCGACGATGCGCATGCGTTCGGGCTGGGTGCCGCCCGGCGCATCCAACGCGTCGCCCGCGAAGAACTGGATGTTGCCGTTCCAGAATTCGGAGTTCACCCCGCCCCAGACGTTATCGCCCGCGACGATGTGAACGTCGTTGTTGTTGGATGTACCTATCGACGGCGAGTTCGCCCCTGTGTTCGCGTTGCCCGCCACAAGCCGGAGCAACCCACCCTGGGAGCCTGAATCATCCGATTCGACAGCACCCGGTGCCCGCAGCGTGAGCGAGCCGGTCTGGAGCACCCCCTGCGGCCCGCTGATGACGCTGTTGCCACCGGGTAGCGACGTGACGTTGCCTAGCCCGGCCGCCACGCTCGCGAGCGGCGCGGCGGTCATCGGCTGGCGCGGCGAGAGCGTGACGAAGCCCGAGCCGCTGGGGCTGGCGACCTCGACCTGCAGGAAGGTCTGAACGTCGGTCGGGAGTGGGATGCCCAGATCGACCGACGCGGTGAAGAGCCCGCCGCGGATGGCGATGCCGTTGACCTCGACTGGTCCAGCGAGCAGGTTCTGCGGGCTGCTTGCGTTGGGGCCGCTCCAGAGGCTGAAGCGGGCATCGATGAAGCCGTCGGCGATGCCGCCATCGAGGCGGCCCTGGTAGGTGAACTCGTTTGAGGCCAGCGGCCGGGGCACATCGAAGAACTCGATCTCCCAGCCGCCCGCGAAGCTGCCGAAGTCGCCCGCGGCGAAGTCCTGGACGAAGAGCCGCCAAGCCCCGTTGGGGGTGACAAGGAGGCTGCCCAACAGGTTGGTTCGCGGGAAGGTGTTCGCTGGCGCTGCGTACACCTGGTTGCCGCCAGCGGCCCGGAAGGTGCCGGTGACCAGCGGATTCGGCAGAGGCGTCTGGGCCTCAGCGTCGAGCGTCAGCGTGATGCCGTTGACGGGGTTGCCGCCGCTGGTGGGGATGGGCGCGATCAACTGATGGCTCCGGCCATTGGGCGCCACCAGCAGCACGCCGACATCGGCCGGGAACGTGTGCGTGAAGTTCTTCAGTCGGACGCGGACGGTAGTGCCATTCGGCACGCCCGACACGTTGATCGTGCTGGGATAGGGCGTCGCGGTTCCCGAGCCGGGGATCGAGATCGGGGCGTTGTTGCTGAAGATCTGGGCCCGGGCCGCGGAGAGCGGGAGGAGTGCCAGCAGCAGAGCCGCGAGGAAGGCGACGGAGGCGACGCGGGGCGAACGGGCGAGTGACAAGTGTGACAAGTGTGACGCGTGAGACACGTGCGACATGTGCGGGACTCCTCTTCGGGCCGGGTCTCTTCGGAGAGACCGCTGGGGGATGGCGTATCGAGAATGGCCAAGATACAGCCATCTCGTGCGGCGCGAAGGCCCCGTCTGGTGAAAAGCCACCAGATTCAGAAGTCTGCACGTCCACTTCAGGGGCCGCGCGGGGGTTTGGGGGAGATGGTGTGCGACTTTGGCGGGGGCGACGTTCGGGCGCGGATTGGGCTGGTCTCGTGCGTCGGCGCGCGATGCAAAGACCCGGCGGGGACCACCGGGCTACACAGGACATCTCAAGCGCGGCAAGCCCCGTTACTCGCCGATCAGCACGTCGAGGTACTTCTGGTAGGCGTACACGCGCCCGCGCCGTTTGCCGGAGGTCTCTTTCAGGATTCCCGCCTCGACAAGGGCATCAAGGGCCTTGATGACCGTTGGCTTGCTGACGCTCAGCAGTTCGATGGCCAGCGGCAGCGTCACGACCGGATTCGAGGGGAGGAGGTCCAGGAGCCGAACCGCGGGCAGCGTGACGCTGTCGTGCCCGATCAGTCGGGCTCGGTCCTTGCCCAGGAGTGCGAAGAGCCTCTCGGCGGAGCGCACGCCATCGTCGGCGGCCTCGCGGACGCACTCGAGGTAGAACGCGGTCCAGCCCTCCCAGTCGCCACCATCGCGGACCGCCGTGAGCTGCATGTAGTACTGCTGCTGTCGCCGCTTGAGCGCCAGGCTGAGGTAGAGCATCGGACTCTTGAGCAAGCCCCAGTGTTCCAGGAGCAGCGTGATGAGCAGGCGGCCGATGCGACCGTTGCCATCGAGGAACGGGTGGATCGTCTCGAACTGCACGTGTGCGAGCCCGGCCTTGACCAGCGGCGGCAGCGCATCATCGGAGTGAAGCCACTTCTCAAGCTGTGCCATGAGCTCAGGGACGAGCTCGGGTGGCGGTGGAACGAATCGGGCGTTGCCGGGGCGCGTGCCGCCGATCCAGTTCTGTGAGCGGCGGACCTCGCCGGGCATCTTGTCGGCCCCGCGCACGCCGCGCATCAGACGTTTGTGGGCTTCGCACAGCAGACGCGTGCTCAGCGGGAGTCCCTTGGCGCTGGCGATCTCTTTCCGGGCGAAGGTCAGCGCGTTGACGTAGTTGCAGACATCGCGAACGTCGTCGGGCCGCTGGGCTTCTCTGGTGGCCTCGAACGTTACCACATCCTGGAGGGTTGCCTGCGTTCCCTCGATCTCCGACGAGACGACCGCTTCCTTGCGGACGAAGCCATACAGGAACCACTGGGCGCTCGGGACCATCGCGCCAGCGACGCCGAGCTTGCCGACGGCTGCCATGGCCTCGGCGTGCAGGCGGGTGAGCCGATCATCAAGGATCAGCGGCGGATCGGCCGGAGGCAGCGGCGCGGGCACGAACGCCCGGACGCGCTCTCCAGAATCGCTGGCCCCGCCCGCTTTCGTGGAGCGGTATGTCCCTGTCGTGCGCGCCATGGCTAGGTAGCGATCCTTTCCTAGCGCGTTTCGCTAGTCAAGAAGTCTTGACTAGCATCGACCGTTGGTCAAGTCCGCTTGACTGGAACTTGCGCATGGCAAAGCACGGCACGCCGCCCGGTGTGTGAGCTGGAAAAGGCAACCAACCGGCAGGGACCGCCGGGCTACACAAGACGGCTACCGATGCGGATCAGACCGGCACAGGCGCCGCGGCCAGCCGCGTCCGCACATTGTCCAGCACGTTCATGTAGTTGATGTACGCGTCGTACGGCGAGTCGTAGTGGCTGAAGTACTTGTGCACGTCGCCATCCGACCAGTACTTCGTGCACATGTAGTAGAAGTGGTCCGACGTCGTCAGCTTGCGCCAGTCGCCCAGCAGGTTCGCGGCGTGGTGCTTCTCGTCGTCGTCTCCCTCGCGCATCGCCTTGTCGAACCGGGCCTTGATGGGCTTCTCGAGGCGATAGGTCTCCTCGAGGGCGTTGTGCTGCATGGCGTTGCCGCGCCACGCGGAGAGATCGCGCTCGCTGTCGGCCCACGAGATGTAGTCGTGCACGTCATACGTGTCGTGCGCCGGGAACTCGTCGATGGCCATGCTGGGCGTGATGAAGTGGTTGTGCCCCTTGTTGATGTCGAACACAGCCTCCGGCAGCTTCGCGAGGAAGTCAAAGATGCCCGTGTCGGCCCACTGGTGCTCGCCGAACGTCTCGTAGTCCATGAAGAGGTTGCACAGGTAGCCGCTGCCGTTGATCTGGTTGACCCAGTGCGCGAACTTCTCCGCCGACAGCGGCCACTCGGCCCACCCGCGGTTGGAGAAGCGGAAGGCGATGTCATCCGAGAGGCGGTAGTTCTTCGTGAGGATGCCGAACGGCTTGTTGTCCTTGAAGACGCACTTGCCCGGCGGCGTATAGACGAAGTTCGGCGAGCGCGAGCCCAGGATGCGATCAACACCCTCGCAAAGCATCCCCTTCCAGCGGTACTCGCCCTTCTCGTTCTTCATCTGCGCCACGTGCCACGCCAGATCGTTGTTGTAGATCAGCTCGGTGTTGCGGAAGACCTGCGGCGTCTGGTTGAAGAGCGACTGGATCTTGCGGGTGTGCTGCTCCACCTGCTGGTCAAACTCCGGGCGCGAGTAGAGCCCGGCGAGCGCGTGGTTGTACGTCTCGCCCACGAACTCGCAGCAGCCGGTCTTGCTGAGCTCCTGGAACGTCTGGACGACGTCCGGGCACCAGCGCTCCATCTGGTCCAGCACGCACCCCGTGATGGCATACGAGACGCGGAAGTTGCCCTTGTGCTTCTTGACCAGGTCAAGGATCAGGCGCGTGGTCGGGCGATAGCACTTGTCCGCGACCTTGCGGCAGATCTCCTCGTTCTTCTTGTCGTCGAAATAGAAGGGGTCGTGATCAAAGACGCTGTACCGACGTAGACGCCACGGCTGATGGACCTGAAAGTAGAAGACGACACTTGCCATGGGGCGAGTGTACCGGGGATCGGCGTGGGGCGGGTCGGGGAGGTTCCGGGGACGCCGGACCCCTGCTTGACCCGACCGCGCCGACGCAGTAGGTTTGCCCGCAGCATCACTCACCCACACAGGAGGGAACCAATGCCACTCGAAGACGAGAATGGACCGCAGATGGAGCCGCTGGGACCCGACGAAGAGCTCTTCCTCGTCTCCAAGCTGGCGAGCCTCTTCGAACTTGTCGACGCCCACGGTCTCGACGCCGCGCCGATCGAGTCCGGCGGCGACACACCGGAGGTCTGCGATGAGGTGGTGCGATGGTGGCACGCACAGCCATCTGAGTCCCGCCCCGAAGAAGACGACCTCGTCTGGGGTGTCGCCGTGGCCACGGGCGAGGTGCTGCGCACGAGATACCACCTCGACTGGGCCCTCTGCGATCCCGCGGGGGAGCCATACGTCGCGCTGGTGGGCCGGTCGGGCCCCGAGGATGACGCACAGAGCCTCGTCGTGGCGATCATCGACTCGATCAGCAAGCGGTTCGAATCCTCGCCCGACGGCTTCGTCGCCGAGTTCCTCGACGGGCTCGACGAGCACATCGCCCCGCTCCGCCGGGCCGAGGACGAGGACCCGCCACAGTCGCTGATCGATCGCGTCAACTCGCGGATGGACGGCGGCCCCGCCAGCCCGGAGGAGTGATCCGCCCGGTG
>CAZBXF010000030.1:8863-15239 GCA_964495635.1 uncultured Phycisphaeraceae bacterium | reverse complement strand
CGAGCCTCCATCCACAAGCGTGGAACAATCTGACTCCCTCCGCGTCTGACGCGGTCGGCCGGGGCCGCCCCCGGGCCGACGGGCAGTACAGTGGAGTCGAGGTACAACCAAGTGGCTGAACTGACACTCAACGAAGCAGCACCCGGGTCGAGCGGCGTTCACGAACTTGGTTCGGCCGGCTCTTGCCCCCATGTCGACGTCAAGGGCCTCACCAAGCGCTTCGGCCCCGCCTCCGGCGGCATCCTCGCCGTGGGCGGCGTCACCCTCAGCGTCCGCGCCGGCGAGGTGCTGGGCTTCCTCGGTCCCAACGGCGCCGGCAAAAGCACGACGATGAAGATGCTCACCGGCTACCTCGCCCCGACGGCCGGCTCGGCACGGATCTGCGGCATCGACGTCACACGCGATCCCATCGGCGCCAAGTCGCGCATCGGCTACCTCCCCGAAGGCGCCCCCGCCTACTCGGACATGACCGCGTCGGGCTTCCTCTCCTTCATCGCAAGCGTGCGCGGGTACACCGGCGCGGAGAAGAAGCGGCGCGTGGCCCTCGCCGTAGAACGCACCAACCTCGGCGGCGTCCTCGCCCAGCCGATCGAAACGCTCAGCAAGGGCTTCAAGCGCCGCGTCGGACTCGCCCAGGCCATCCTCCACGAGCCCGATGTCCTCATCATGGACGAGCCCACCGACGGGCTTGATCCCAACCAGAAGCACGAAGTGCGCAACCTCATCCGCCTGCTGGCGGAGGGTGGAGGGGGTGGAGGGGGTGGTGGGGGTGACAGGGGTAGCGGGGGTGACAGGGGTAGTAGGGGTGGGCGCGCCATCATCCTCTCGACGCACATCCTCGAAGAGGTCGAGGCCGTCTGCACCCGCGCCGTGGTGATCGCCAAGGGCAAGATCGTCGCCGATGACACGCCCCGTGGTCTCGCCGCCCGGTCGCGACTGCACAATGCCGTTTCCCTCACAGTCGTCATTCGTGACGGCCGGGCACAGGCCGTGCCCGAAGCGCTCGCTTCGCTGCCCGGTGTGGCAGCAGTGGAGGGCGTCGTGGTGGAAGCATCGCCACCCGCCGCCGATGCTCGCGCCGGGAGCGTGCAGGTGAGATGCACCGCCATCCCAAGGGCGGGGGCCGCGCTCCAGACCGAGATCTCACGACTCATGGAGGCCAGAGGCTGGCGCGTGGAGTCGATGCGTCTGGAGGCGGGCCGGCTGGATGATGTCTTCAGGGATCTCACAACCGGCCGGGCCGCCGGCGGCGACGGTCGGAACGACTGATGGTTGGATGGTTGAATAGTTGGGCTTCGGGAGAGCAAAGCAGCATGTTTCGCGGTACCTGGCCGGTCTACTGGCGCGAGCTCGCGGGCTACTTCGGCACGCCGGTGGCCTACATCTTCATCGTGATCTTCCTCGTGCTCGCGGGCGTCTTCACGTTCCAGATCGGGGGCTTCTATGAGCGTGGTCAGGCGGACCTGCGGCCATTCTTCGACTTCCATCCCTGGCTCTACCTCTGCCTGATCCCCGCGCTGGCCATGCGCCTCTGGGCCGAGGAACGGCGCAGCGGCACCATGGAACTGCTCATGACGCTCCCCATCTCCCGCGCCGGTGCCGCCCTCGGCAAGTACCTCGCCGCCTGGACCTTCGCGGGCCTGGCGCTCGCGATGACGCTGCCCGTCTGGCTCACCGCCCGCTACCTCGGCGACCCCGACGACGGCGCCGTCCTGACCGGATACCTCGGAAGCCTGCTGCTGGCCGGCGGCTTCCTCGCCATCGGGGCCTGCGTCTCCGCCGCCACGCGCAGCCAGGTGATCGCCTTCATCATCACGGCGGTGGTCTGCCTTGTCTTCCTGCTGGCGGGATTCGCGCCGGTCGTGGAGTTCTTCTCGGGCTGGGCCCCGCTCGCCGTCGTGGAGACGGTCTCTGCGATGAGCTTCCTCTCGCGCTTCGACGCAATGGGCAAGGGCGTGATCGACGCACGCGACATCATCTTCTTCGGCAGCCTGATCGCGACCTGCCTGATCGTCAACGTGCTGCTGCTCGAGCTGCGCGACTAGGTGCCGGTGCCCGCGTGACATGGACCGCTGGTCTGGGGTTGCTCTGATCTGTTCCGGGAGTCTGTCGTGAATCGAGGCCTTGTTGCGATCGTGGTGGCGGTGCTGGTGGCGGGCTTCTTCGCCCTCAACCTCCTCGCGGGAACGCTCGTTCGCGGCGTGCGATGGGACGCCACCGAAGGGTCCCTCTTCACCCTGACGGAAGGCTCGCGTGAGATCGCCCGGAGCCCGCAGGAGCCCGTCGACCTCACCTTCTTCTACTCCGCGCGCCTCGCCCAGGGCCGTCCCAGCGTGCAGATCTACGCCCAACGCGTCCGCGAGCTGCTCGAAGAGTTCGCCCGCGTCTCCGGCGGCAAGGTGCGACTGAGCATCGTCGATCCCGAACCCTTCAGCGAGGCGGAAGACCGGGCCGTCGCCGCCGGACTGACGGGCGTCCCCATCGGCGATGGCGAGTCGCTCTACTTCGGCCTCCTCGGGACCAACGCGATCGACGGCCGCGAGATCATCGCGTTCTTCGATCCCACCAAAGAACGATTCCTCGAGTACGACGTGGCCCGCCTCATCGAAACGCTCGCAAACCCCACGAGGCCAGTCCTGGGCCTCATCACGACGCTCCCCATGGAGGGCGGCTTCGCGATGGACCCCCGCACCGGCCAGCCGACGCAGACGCCCCCCTGGCGGATCATCCAGGAGCTTCGCCAGCTCTACGACGTGCGCACGCTCGCCCGCCCGCGCGTCATCCCGCCGGAGATCAAGGTGCTGCTGGTCGTCCATCCGCGCGACCTGCCCCCCTCGACGCTCTACGCAATCGACCAGTTCGTCCTCCGTGGCGGCGGCCTCATCGCGATGGTCGACCCAGCCTCTGAAGCACAGCAGACGCCCCCCGCGTCACCCATGCAGCCTCCGCCCGACCGCGCCAGCTCGCTGGGCCCGCTCCTTGCCGCCTGGGGCGTTGAGATCCCCGAGGGGCAGCTCGTGGGCGATGCGGAGCTGGGCCTGCGCGTCTCTCTCCCCGGCGAGCCGCGCGCTGAGCCCGTGCCGTACGTCCTCTGGATGGTGGCCCGGGCCGCGCAGATGAGCCGCGAGGACCCGGTGATGGCCGACCTCGAGACCATCAACCTCGCGTCGGTCGGACAGATCCGCGCCACAGGCACCGGCGACGCCCCGCGCGCGACCATCACCCCCCTGATCCAGACCACCAAGGGCGCGGGCGTGCTCGGCCTCGAAACCCTCACGCCGCCGATCGAGCCGCGCCGAATCCTCCGCAGCTTCTCGCCCGGCAACGAGCAGCTCACCCTCGCCGCGAGACTCACGGGCGCCGTGAACAGCGCATACCCCGACGGTCCGCCGCCAGTCGGCGAAGGGAACGAGTCCGAAAGCCAGCTCGACGCCGCGGCGGAGCTGCCCGCCCACCTCGCCCAGAGCACTGGACCCATCAACGTCCTCCTCGTGGCCGACACCGACCTCCTCCAGGACATGTTCTGGTCGCGCGAGGAGAGCCTCTTCGGACAGCGCGTCGTGCGCCGCCTCGCGGACAATGCCGACCTTGTCCTGTCGGCCATCGACAACCTCGCCGGCGGGCGCGCCCTCGCGGGCGTGCGGGCCCGGCGCGAGATCGCCCGGCCCTTCACCGTCGTGGACGAGATGGCAAAGCGCGCCGAGCGCGAGTTCCTGACGCAGCAGGAAATGCTCGAGACGCGCCTGGCCGAGACCCAGCAGCGCATCGACGAGCTCCAGGCCAAGCGCGGCCAGGGCGAGGACGCCCTCGCCCTCACGCCCGAGCAGAAGGCCGAGGTCGAGCGGTTCCAGTCCGAAGTCCTCGAGACACGCCGCGAGCTAAGGGCCGTCCGCCTCAACCTGCGCCGCGACATCGAGTCCCTCGGCACGCAGCTCAAGATGATCAACATCGCGCTGATGCCCGCCCTCGTCTGCCTCGTCGCGATCGTTCTGTGGCTCCTCCGCGTGATCCGCCGTCGCGCCGCCGCCGCGGCAAGGGCGTGACGCTGGCCCGAGCCCGAAGTCCACATCCGAGCCAACCCCATGACCTCACGAACACTGATCATCCTGGTCGGAACCTCGCTCGCCCTGGTTGCCGGTGGTGCGATCCTCCTCCGCTCAGGCTCAAGTCCCGCGGACGTCCCGCCCGCCGCACGTGCGCCGCTCTTCCCCGCCCTCGCCGCCAGCCCCGATGCCGCCTCACGCATCGTCGTCACGCGCGGCCTGCTTCGGGTCGAGCTCGTGCGTGCCGAACCGGGTCAGAATCGCTGGATCGTCGCGAGCCATCATGGCTACCCGGCCGACGAGCGCGTCGTGCGCGACGTGCTCACAGGCGCCATCGACGCCGTAGTGCTCGAGGAGAAGACCGCCATCGCCGCGAACTTCGGCCGCCTGGGCGTCGCCGATCCGGCCGACGCCGGGCCCGGCGAGGCCGGCAGCGCCGCCATCACGAGCCGCTTGACCATCGAGGGGCCGGCCGCCACGGATCAGTCGCGGACCATCCTCGCCGATCTCCTCGTCGGCCGGCCGGACGTCGCCACGCCAGCAGCACCGGGAGCGCCGCGCCAGCCCGCCCGCGTCTTTGTAAGGCGATGGGGCGAGGGTCGCGCGCTCCTCGCCCAGGGCAACGTGAACGCCGACCCGAACTGGCTCGGCTGGGTCTCGACGATGATCGCACGGATCGACGCGGAGCAGATCGATCGCGTGGAGATCACGCCCCCGGGCGGCCCAGCGCTCATCCTCGATCGCTCGAAGGAGTCCGGCGCGCTCGAGGTTGTGGGCGTGCCGGAAGGCCGCGCGCTGCGGGAAGAGCTGGCCGCAGCCCGCCTCGCGTCGGTCATCTCCACGCTGAACTTCGACGACGTCGTCCCGGCCCCGACCCTCCCGATCCCGCCGGCAGAAGCGACGACGGCCCGGTTCGTGCGCCGCGACGGCCTCGTCGTCACGATCTGGACCCTCCGTCGCCCAGCGCCGAGCGCGCCCGACGCATCACCCCAGGGTGCTGAGGAGTTCTGGATCAGAGCCGAGGCCTCGGCCGGCGAGGGCGCGGACGCCGCCCGCGCCGAGGCAGACGCCCTCAACCAGCGATGGAGCCCCTGGTCATTCCGCGTCGCGAAGTTCCGCGGCGAAGACCTGACCCGCACCCTCGAGGAACTGCTGGCCCCGCCCACCCCCGCGCCCGACGCCGCCCCCGCGCCGTGACGCTCGCAAGTGCCTGTTTTGTCGCGGTTTAGAGCCACTTAGTGGAGAATCCACAAACCCATCCGAACCTTCAGGCACGTCCGCGGCTAAGATGGTCGTTGAAACAAGCATTCGCCCGGCCCGGTCAGTTCCAGGGAGAGTTTCCCGGGGCCGACAAGGCCGGCGGGCTTGGGCGACCGTGTCGTTCGCGGGCGCACGGGGCGTGGAGTGATCAGCGCCGGTGGCGCAATCTCTTCCACGCAGGGTCGGACCAGCAGAGTCGGACCGGAAGAGTCACACCTAGGAGATTTCGGCCATGAAGACGTGCTCGATGTGCATCGGCGGGACCATCACGATGATCGCGGCGGCCGGCGTTGCCGGTGCCCTCATGCTGGGCGGAATGGGCAGCGCGACCACCGCAGCCCCGGCCGTCACGGCCGCCGTCGCCGCCACTTCCACCGCCGCCGCCGAGGGCGACTTCGCCGTGGACAAGGTCCACTCGACCGTCGTCTTCCGCGTCCAGCGCACCGCCGGCGCCCCCTTCTACGGCGTCTTCGGCGAGATCGACGGCTCCTTCAACATCAACCACGAGGATCCCTCCAAGAGCACGATCAACGTCACCATCCCCGTCGCCAGCGTGAACAGCAACAACGCCGGACGCGACAAGCACCTCAAGAACGCCGACTTCTTCTCCGCCGAGGAGTTCCCCAACGCCACCTTCAAGGCCACCAAGTTCACCAAGACCGGCGACAAGCAGTACGACGTCACCGGCGACTTCACCCTCCGTGGCACCACCAAGCCCATCACCATCAAGGTCAAGGAGACCGGCACCGGCCCCGCCCGCGGCGGCGGCACCGCGGTCGGCCTCGATGTCCAGTTCTCCTTCAAGCGCTCCGAGTTCGGCGTCAACTACGGCCTCCAGGCCCTCTCCGACGAGATCACGATGATGGTCGGCCTCGAAGGCGTCCGCAAGTAATCCACCTCGCCCACGGCGCGGTGACAGTCCACGCCGCCCACGCCGCCCCGCGCGGTCTGGGCGAATCAGTCCCTTCTCCTGTACCTGGCGCCGGGCCCACAGGCTCGGCCCCAGGATTCGCGGCTCGCGACGCCGACCGTCGCCGGTCATGTCCGAGCGACTCCGAGCGACTCCGACCGAC
>CAZBXF010000030.1:4688-8763 GCA_964495635.1 uncultured Phycisphaeraceae bacterium | reverse complement strand
CGCGCCGTGACGCACCCCGACGCGCCCCGACACACTCAGCCACCTCCCGCAGGTGCAGACGCAAGAGGCACGAATGGACCCGGCTCTCCAGAAGACACTCGCCCTCGGCGTGCTCCCACCCGCCGTCTTCACCGGTGTCGTACTGCTGCTCGCCTGGTGGTGGCGGCGGATGCCCGAGACCGCCGAGGCTCGTGCCGCGATGGTCCCCCCGACCGCAACCAACACACGGGGCGAGCGCCTCTGGCTCACGCCCCTCGTCTTCGCGGTCGCCTACCTGCCCGTGCACCACTTCCTGCTCGGCGGCATCAAGACGCCAACCGCCGCGGCAGACTGGATGCCCTTCGTCGCACTGCTCGCCGGCGTGCTCGGTGCGCTCGCCGTGGTGGCGCGGATGCCGGTAGCGATCCGCTGGATCTGGCGCGCCCTCATCTGCGCCGCCATCGCCGCCGCCGTCTCAAGCGGCAAGATCCGCAACGGCTGGCCAATCGCCGAGGCGGCACCAACCCTGGCCGCCTTCGTCCTCCACACCCTCCTTGCCTGGTGGGCCTTCGAGCGCGTCACCGACCGCACCCGCGGCCCCGAAGGACCGATCGTCCTCATGATCTACGCCGTGGGCGTCAGCCAGGTCCTCGCCCTCGCCTTCTACTCCCTCCGTCTGGCCCAGATGCCCACCGCCATGGCGGCCGTCGCCGGCGCCGCGATGGTGGTGGCCCTCATCCGCCCGCGCTTCACCCTCGCCCTCGGCGGGGCGCACGTGGTCCTCCTCGTCTCGAACGCCGGCCTGCTCCAGGGCGTCCTCTTCCCGGGTGACGCGATCCTCCCCCGAGTCCTCCCCTGGATCCTGCTCGCCAGCCCGCTCCTCGCCGCCGCCGCCGACCTGGTGCCGCTCAAGGGCTGGAAGCTCGTCCTCCTCCGCGCGGTCCTCGCGCTCATCCCAGTCGGCGTTGCCATCGGCCTCGCCGTCGCACTCCGTCCAGCCGACGAGTACTAGCCCCCGCGAACCCGATCCGAATCTCGACCGGATCATCCGGATGTCGAGAAGGTGCCCCGTCCTCCGTACGCTCGACCCGCGCTCGTCGCGAGTGGCAACGCGAGTCGCAATCTGCGAGAGGCGATGACGGAGAGGCACGCATGTCCGGTTCAGCACATCCACCCGGTCCAAACACCCCGGCCACCCCGACCACCCCGGCCACGGCCCGCCCCGGCCAGTCCGCCGCCGCCGCGATCGTCGACTCATCCTGGTTCCAGACGGCCTCGATCAGCGCGATCCTTGTCTCCTCGATCCTGATCGGCGTCGAGACCTACCTCCAGCATCCAGCCTTCTTCTGGGTGCAGAAGGCGTGCGTGCTGGTCTTCGTGATCGAGCTCGCCCTCCGGTGGATCGCCCGCGACTCCGCCCGCGCCTTCTTCAAGGACGGCTGGAACATCTTCGACATCATCGTGATCGTCGCGGCCTTCCTCCCCGCCAGCGGCGACTGGGCCCCGATCGTCCGCACGCTCCGCGTCCTCCGCGTCTTCCGCCTCGCCCGCAACATCCCCGAGCTGCGCCTCATCGTCAACGTGCTCCTCAAGAGCGTCGTCTCGATGAAGTACGTCACGCTGCTGGCGCTCATGTGCTTCTACATCTTCGCCATCATCGGCGTCAAGCTCTTCGGCACGCGCATGCCCGAGCAGTTCGGCACGCTCCACGAGGCCTTCTTCACCCTCTTCCGCATCCTCACCGGTGACGACTGGTCCGAACTCCGCTACCGCATGATCGAAGGCCTGGACGCCGGCCACATGTCATACTGGGTCGGCACGCTCTACTTCGTCCTCTGGATCATCATCGCGACCTTCGTCCTCGTGAACCTGATCGTCGGCGCCATCATCAACAACTATCAGGAGGTCCAGAACGCCGAACGCCACCGCCTCCCCGGCAAGACCACCCGCGCCCAGGACCTCGACAAGCGCATCGATGAACTCCTCGCAGAGGTTCAGAGCCTCACGCGGGAGCGCTCCCGCCTGCGCGACTGAGCAGCTCCTCCCGAGGGGCGGGCGTCCCGCCTTCCCTCCGTCCTTGCCGCCATCGCCGCCGAGCACGCCTCGCGCCCCCGTGCCATACTTGCCACATGGCAGTCCCACCCAGCGACACAATCGAACATCGGCCTTCGCCGCGCCGTCGCCGCAGGTTCCGCGGCATCCTCCCGGGCGTCATTCTGTGCCTGATCTCGCTCTTCGTAGGCGTCAGAATCGGCCAGAACTGGGCAAGCAAATCCGCGTCCGCCCCGGGCAGCAACCGGAGAATCGACATGCCCTCCCCGACCGGCGCGATCAGCCCGGCACAAGCAGCGCCCCGCGTCGAGGTCGTCGACCTTCGGCCCCACGCCCGTCCCTTTGCACGCTTCGTCCCCGGCGGCACGCCCCCTCCCGGCGGCTGGCCCATCATCGTCTTCCTGCACGGGCGCCTGGAGCAGGGAAGCGACCCCCTCCGCGCCATGAGCGTCGGCCTGGGCCCCGCGCTCCTGCGTGAGGCCTCCCGCTTCCCCGCCGTCGTGATCTTCCCGCAGTTCCCAGACGGCGGCAACTGGAAGAGCGACGAGCGTGCCGCGGACGTCATCGCCGCCCTCGACCAGACACTCGGCACGATTCCCACCAGCGTCGCGCGCGTCACCCTCACCGGCCTCTCGATGGGCGGCCAGGGCGTCTACGAAGTCGCCTCGCGACACCCCGATCGCTTCAAGCGCCTCGGCCCCCTCTGCGGCTGGTCATCCGGCGATGCGGCCGTCCTCGCGCAGCTCCCCATCTGGATCCACCACGGCGAGAAGGACACCGTCATCCCCTCAAGCGAGTCCGTGACGATGCGCGACCGCCTCACCGCCGCCGGCGCAACCGACGTCCGCCTCTCCCTCTACCCCGACGACGGTCACGACTGCTGGAGCCGCGCCTACGCAGATCCCGAGTTCGCCGCCTGGCTCATCGCGCCCCACCCGGCCAGCGCAACCGGCAGCGAGTGACGCAAGGCCGAAACGTGCAGCCCGAAGCCCAGCCACCGCGCGCCAGGTCTTCATTTTCCGCTTTCCCGTTTTCCCGCTTTTCGCTTTCTCTCTACTTCACACACCTGAACACATACGCCGGCGGCAGATTCGCCAGCACCAGCCTGCTCCGCGTGATGCTCGTGAAGTACCGCGGCAGCAAAGCATGGAATCGCCGCCCAGCCCGCGTGTACAGCCCGATCGAGTACGCAAACGTCGCAAGCTGACCCCCAGGCCGCAGCACGCGAAGCGTGGCCTCCAGAATCTCCACCTGCAGCGACTCCGGAAAGGCGGCCCAGGGCAGCCCCGACACGATCGCATCAAGCTGCGTCGCGCCCTCCGCCGCGGCGTACCGCTCCACGTCGCCCGCGCTCCCCTCATGCAGATGTAGCCCAGGGAATCGACCCCGCAGCGCCCCAGCGAGCGCCTCGCTCCGCTCGATCGCGAAGAACCTCGCCGTCGGATCCAGCCGCGCCAGGATGGCCTCAGTGAAGACGCCCGTCCCCGGCCCATACTCACACACCCGGGCCCCCGGACCAAGGTCGATCGTCGCGAGCATCTCCTTCGCAAGGGCCCGCGAGCTGGGCGCGATGGCCCCGACCATCCCCGGCCGCAAGATGAACTGGCGCAGGAATTTAGCGTGATTCTTCATGAATTTGATCCAGCGCCGACAGAAATCGCGCATGACCAAAGAGGCCATTCGCGCCCGGTATTCGTAGTTTGTTTGGAAATCGGATAAATTTGGTTCTTTCCGCTTGTGCAGATACCGGACGAGAGTGTAGATTGCAGTCGCTGGTGGTTCTCACTGGTGGGGTGAGGATCGACCTTGAGATGCTCGGACGGTACGTCCGAGAAGCGTTGTTGGGTGTTCTTTGTGGCTCGAGTGTGGAATGGACAGTGGTTCCCTGGAAGGAGCAATGGTCATGCGCACGTTCTCTCAGCGTTCGTCGTCGCGTCCCTCGATGGTTGTCCGCGCGGCCCGCGTGCTGACCCCGATGGCGGTCCTGCTCGCCGCGGGTCTCTCGACCCACGCCAGCGCCCAGGTCGACAACCGCTTCACGTAC
>CAZBXF010000030.1:0-4678 GCA_964495635.1 uncultured Phycisphaeraceae bacterium | reverse complement strand
TCACCAACCAGGGTGAGCTCAAGGACGCCGGTGTCCCCGTCAACGGCGTCTACGACCTCCGCTTCCGTCTCTACAACGCTCAGGTCGGCCCCGCTCAGGTCGGTCCTCAGGTGACGGTCCCGGCCGTCGCCGTTGTCGACGGCCTCTTCAACGCCGAGGTCAACTTCGGCCCCGGTGTCTTCACCGGCGCTCAGCTCTGGGTTGAGATCGACTCGCGCCCCGCCGGCGGCGGCGCGTTCGTCACGCTCGCCCCGCGCCAGCGCTTGAACGCCACGCCCTTCGCCGCCTACGCCCTCACCGCCAACACCGCCTCCTCCGCCACCACCGCGACGACGGCCACCACCGCCAACAACGCCCTCAACCTCAACAGCCAGCCCCCGGCCTTCTACACCAACGCCACCAACCTCAACGCCGGCACCCTCCCCAGCGCCCGCCTCACCGGCGCCTACTCCAACGCCCTCACCCTCAGCAACGTCGCCAACGTCTACTTCGGCAGCGGTGCCAACCTCACCGGCATCAACGCCACCAACATCAGCAGCGGCACGCTCAGCGACGCCCTCCTCTCCGCCAACATCGCCCGTCGCAATCAGGTCAACACCTTCACCCAGCAGAACAACTTCGACCTCCAGACCACGTTCAACAACAACATCGTCGCCAGCGACG
Source organism: uncultured Phycisphaeraceae bacterium (assembly GCA_964495635.1). Taxonomy (GTDB): domain Bacteria; phylum Planctomycetota; class Phycisphaerae; order Phycisphaerales; family UBA1924; genus JBBASU01. The sequence continues at coordinate 4,015 of CAZBXF010000030.1, read as the reverse complement.
CCAACGGTGGCGACGCCATCAGCCTCACCGCCAACTCCGTCGCCGCCGGCAACTTCCTGACCACCGGCCTGCGCATCAACACCGCGGGCAACACCACCCACTACGGCATCTACTCCAACGCCACCGGCACCACCGGCACGGCCTTCACCTACTACGCCTGGAACGAAGTCCCCGGCAGCCATGGCTTCCGCGCCTTCATGCCCAACGCCGCCGGCGGCGTCAACTACGGCATCTCCATCTCCAACGCCAGCACAGAGGGCTACGGCGCTCAGATCATCAACACCGCCACCACCGGCACCACCTACGGCGTCTACGCCGAGAACAACAGCCCCGACGGCTACGGCCTCTACGCGCTCCACGATAACCCTGCCGGCACCGGCCCCGCGATCTTCGGCGGCACCGACTCGACCTCCGCGAGCGCCTACGCCATCCACGGCCGCGTGAACTCCGTCGCCGCAGGCGCGTCCTCCTCGGCCATCCGTGGCGAGAACCTCTCGGCGACCGCGCTGGGCATCGGCGTCTACGGCTCCCAGAACGGCGGCGGCTACGGCGTCTACGGCACCACCGTCACCGGCTACGGCGTCTACGGCCGCGCCTCCGGCGCCGGCGACGGCGTCTACGGCTACAGCGTCGGCGGCTACGGCGGCTATTTCGACACCGGCGTCGCCGGTGGCGCAGCCCTCTACGTCGTCGGCACCGCCAGCGTCGGCGTCATCACCATCCGCGGCGGCGCCGACCTCGCCGAGAAGTTCGAGTTCAACTGCCAGTCCACCGAAATCCTCCCCGGCATGGTCGTCATGATCGATGACGAGCACGACGGCGGCATGGAGCTCGCCACCGGCGCGTACAACAAGCGCGTCGCCGGCGTCATCTCCGGCGCCAAGGAGCTCGCCGCCGGCATGGTCCTCGGCGACTTCGAAGGCGCCAAGAACCCCCACGCCGTCGCCCTCACCGGCCGCGTCTGGACCTACGTCGACGCCTCCGAGAAGGCCGTCGAGGCCGGTGACCTCCTCACCACCAGCAACACGCCGGGCTACGCCATGCCCGTCATCGACGCCGATCGCGCCCACGGCGCCACCATCGGCAAGGCCATGACCAAGCTCGCCAAGGGCGAGAAGGGCATGGTCCTCGTCCTCGTGAACCTCCAGTGAGCCAGGTGATCCAAAGGACACGCCCTCCGACTGTTCCCGACGATCACAACGAAAGGAGATCCACGATGAACATGCAACTCTCGCGCGGGCGCTCAGGCACCCTCGCGATCCTCACCGGGGCGGCCCTCGCCCTCACGCTCTGTGCGGGCTCCGCGCTCGCCCAGGGCGAGCTCCCCAAGCTCTTCCTCCCGGCGGTCGCTCCCGAGGGAGCCACGCCCTTCAAGCAGTCCATCGCGCACATGCCCGCGCTGGTCGATACCGGGCTGCTCGCGTCCTCGGCCCCCGGCACCAAGTTCGAGCTCAACGTCGAGCCCCAGCGTTCCTTCACCATGACCGTCTCGAAGGTCGAGCGTCGCCCGGACGCAACCTTCTCCGTCTTCGGCACCATCGACGGCGCCGAGGGCACCAGCGTCATCTTCTCCGTGCAGGAGGACGCCGTCGCCAGCGACATCACCGCGCCAACCTGGGGCGTCCACTACAAGACCAAGTACGCCGCCAACGGCGTGCACCTCGTCTGCAACATCGACGACATGAAGTACGCCCCCTGCGGCGGCTCCAAGAAGGCCGAACCCCTCCTCCCCGGCCAGGAACCCGAGGATTGGGTCCCCGAGGCCGAGGAGATCCTCAACCTCCCCCGCTTCACAGGTGAAGAGCGCAACGGCGACCAGAGCGGCGATCCCACCCTCGGCGCGTGCGCCGCGCCAGTGGTCGTCTTCGACGCCATGATCGTCTACACCGATGTCGCCCGCCTCGCCGCCGGCGGCACCCGCGCGATCCAGGCCGAGATCCAGCTCGCCATCGACCGCACCAACGAGTCCTACGACAACAGCCCCATCTCCGCCCGCATGCGCCTCGTCAGCCGCTACGAGATCACCTACAACGAGGTCGGAACCTACGACGACCACCTCGACCGCCTCACCGGCACCAACGGCCAGGGCGGCGCCGCCCCCTGGACCACCACCCGCACCAACCGCGACACCAACAACGCCGACTTCTGCACCCTCTTCGTCGCAGACGGTGAATTCTGCGGCCTCGCCTGGTGCACCTCCGCCGCCGACCGCGGCTACTCGATCGTCACCTGGGACTGTGCCGCGGGCAACCTCAGCCACCCCCACGAGATCGGCCACAACCAGGGCTGCGGCCACGACATCGCCAACGGCGGCTGCGGCTACTCCAACTACGCCTACGGCTGGCGCTTCAACGGCAGCGACGGCAACCAGTACCGCACCGTCATGGCCTACGCCCCCGGCGCCCGCATCCCCTACTTCTCCAACCCCAGCCGCAACTACCTCGGCACCCCGACCGGCACCGCAACCGCCGACAACGAGCGCGTCATCGAGGAACGCAAGGGAACCTGCGAAGCCTTCGAGACCACCCGCTGGGACATCTGGGTCGATCCGACTTTCGGTGGCATCATCGAGATCGGAACCTTCACCCTCCCCTACGACACAGTCGCCGAGGGCGTCGCCAACCTCGACAACTGGGTCGGCGGCGCCAGCGAGTTCCCCAACCTCTACCTGAAGGAAGGAACCAACGCCTTCACCGGCACCATCAGCAAGGTCATGACGATCTCGCCCTGCGGCGGGCCCGCCACGATCGGCAACTGATCCAGCCTCGGACATCATGATTCCAAGCAAGGCCCGGGGACGCGTGTCCCCGGGTCTTTTTCTTTCCTCCGCCCGCGGCACGGCCGGTACACTGCCCGCATGGCCGACCCTGATCCCACGCCGCTGGCCGAGTTCCTCCGCGAGCGGGACGTGGCCTGCCCGGTCTGCTCCTACAACCTCCGCGGCGTCAAGGCCGAGACATGCCCCGAGTGCGGCCACCGCCTCACCCTCTCCGTCCAGACCGCCGCCTCTCCCCACGGCTGGACCGCCTTCCTCGTCCTCGCCTTCGGCTGGCTCCTCCTCGCCAGCACCATGAACACGATCCGCAACTCCTACCTGATCTGGGGATACGCCACGCTCCCGACCCACACGCCCATGGGCGTCCTCCCACCCGCACCCGGCGGCGTGCTGCAGATCGATCCCAGCACCGCCGTCACCTCCACCGGCCCCGGCGGACCCACCCTCGGAAGCGTGCTCTGGCCAGCCTGGTATGAGTTCGTCCCCGGTGAGTTCTGGTTCCGACTCGTCTGGGGCGCGTGCCTCCTGCTGGTCGCCCTGGTCGGCATGACGCTCACCCTCCGCGCCACGCAGACCCGAGCCGGACGCTCGCGCCTCACCGCCTCATCACTCCAAGGCCTCTCGCGCCTCGCGCTCATCGCCTTCGGCATCTACGCCGGCACCCACGTCTACTGGTTCCTCGAAGAAATGCTCTACTGAGAAGCGATGGAAGCACCAAGGAAGGGGGCCGCGAGATGCCAGAAGATGCTGTGATCTCAGCCGATGCCGAAGCGCTGCGAGGGTTCCTCTCCACGCGCGACGTGCCCTGCCCAAAGTGCAACTTCAACCTCCGGGGCTGCACCAAGCCCCTCTGCCCGGAGTGCGCCGAACCGATCCGGCTGATGGTGGCGCGCTCGGACGGCCTGTGGACGATGCGCCACCTGCTGGTCGCGGTGGTGGCGGCCCAGTCGCTCTCCTTTACGATCTTCTCTCTCCACCACCTGTCGTCTTTCGCGGCGAACTACAACGCCATGTGGTCCTCCGCACGGATGCAACTGGTGCTGAACACGGTCTCAATGGCTGTCATGATGGGAGTTGCTGTGAGCCTCACGGTGGTGCTGACGAAGTACATCCTGCGGCGGAAGCGCACGGATGTGCGCGCGGTGTCCGGCCTCCTTCTGGGCTTCCTCCTTGCGATGGCCATCTCTATCGGATGGAGTCTGCTGTACTCACTGTTCCTGGCCCTCACATGGCTCGCGA
>CAZBXF010000029.1:0-24206 GCA_964495635.1 uncultured Phycisphaeraceae bacterium | reverse complement strand
GATCGTGACGGTCGTCGCGACGTTCGTGGGGTTGGAGATATAGAGCGTCTCGTAGAGCTTGGTGCCCGCGAAGGCCGGATCAAGGAAGGCATCGCCGAAGATCCAGCGCTGGGCGGCATCGACGGCGGGGCTGGTCGCCTCGGCGTCGGCGAGCTGGAACTGGCTCGCCTGGACCGCGATGTTGATGTTGCTGGTGTAGCGGAGGCCGACGGGCTGATCGGGCGAGAGGCCGAGCGCCTGACCCGCGAAGGAGACCTGGCTGCGCGGGCGGATGTCGAACGTGCGGTTGAACTGCGGCAGAGACGCCCGGATGTAGGTGCCGGTAAGCGTGACGCTGGCGGTCGTGTCGCCGGGGTTGAAGAACGTGATGTCGGAGGTGACTGAGGGACCCTGGGCGAAGTTCGTGATGACGCCCTGCTGGGAGCCGGTGCCGACCTGGCCCAACACGCCGAAGGCGCCGTCGCGACGGAGATCGTAGTGGGAGAGGCTGGCGACCACGCCGATGAAGGCCGCCTGATTGGACTGGGCCGCGGCCCGCGACGTCACGGTGAGGCTGAAGATGCCACGCGGGAACTGGGGGACGTCGTTGATCGCCAGACCGCCACGGCGGCCCGCACCCACGGTGCGATCGACGCTGACGGACGTGCCGTCGGGCGCGATGGCGGTGTAGGTCACGACGATGTCGAAACTGTTGGGGTTGTGGATCACCGCGAAGTCGAGGACATCGCCGGGGCTGCGCTCGACGCGTGCGAACTGCCAGCGGTCGGAGGTCTTCTCGGTGAAGGCGTCGCCGAGAGAGGTTCCGAAGTCGTAGTGGGCCAGCGTGGCTCCCAGCGGCTGGTCGGACTCGATGATGATCGAGTAGGGAACGTCCTTGAGGATGCCCTGAGCGATGAAGCTCGCACGGTCGACGAGGGTGACGCCTCCGCGGGTGTTGGCCTTGATGGTCTGGCTCGCGATGACGGTCTCGAAGGTGGTGCCGAACTCGTAGCGGAGGACGACGTTGTAGGTGGCGTCGACGCTGTTGGGGTTCACGATGGACACGAACTGGGCGATGTTGTCGTTCGCGAATCCCTCGGGGTAGTAGAGGAAGTTCGTGACGGGCTGGGTGTTGATGCGGACCGTGTAGGAGCCCGTGGACTCGCCGAGGCCATCGACGATGACCCAGTACTGGGTGTTGGCGTTCGAGACGAACGTGGCGTTCGCGGTCGCGCCGGGGACGCCGTCAGAATCGAAGACCACAGTCGAGCCGGAGAGCTCATTCGGAGCGTTGAGCACCCGAACGGAGGCGTTGAGGAGGGAGCCGTTGGGCGTCACGACCTGTACGAAGACGCGTCCGGCGGCCCGGGTGGTGAAGGTGAAGAGATCGCGATCCTGGGCCGGCGAGATCGTGTCGCTCACGGAGCCGTCGCCGGTGCGAGCATCGAGGGCGATGGGGCCCGGGTTGTTGAAGTCGATCTCCGAACCATCGGGGCCGGTGCCGCCGCCCTGCGTCGGGCCCTGAACGGCGATGGCGTACTCACCGGTCGGAGAGCCCGAGCCGGTGGTTTCAACAAGGGCAAAGTAGCGGACGCCGCGTGCCAGGGCCGAGACCGTGAGCGCGACGCTCTGACCCGCCGAGGAGCCGGAGATGGTGGAGATGACCACGCCGCTGGCGTCAAAGACCGTGAGGCGAACGGTCAGGTTGCCCAGCGAGGTGTTGAAGGGCGTGATGGTCGTGACGTAGTCGCCGTTGATGAGCGTGCTGAAGGAGAAGAGGTCCGTGTCGCCGGCATAGGACAGACGCGGGTTCGAGGTGTCGTCGCCCGCGGTGCCGCCGAGACGCCCGCCACCCGTGGTGGAGTTGAGCGGGATCACGGATGCGAGGCTGAACTCGCCGGCATTCGCATGATCATCGATCGGTGCGGCCTGCACGCTCACGGTGTAAGTGCCGGTGGCAGTGCCGTTGACGTTGGGAGTGCCCGCATCGTCGAATCCTGTCACCACGACGAAGATGCTGGCGTTGCGGCCCAGCGTCGTCGAAGCATTGACGGGAAGCACGGTCACGGTGTCGGTCGCGAGTGCGCTCGCCAGGACGGTGCCCGCGGCGTCCACGATGAGCACGCGATATCGAAGCGTGCTGTCGGAGGGACGCGTGACGGTCACCGTGGAGAGGCCGCTCGCCGGCGAGGTGAAGCGGAAGAGATCCGTGTCCGTCGTCCGCTCGATGTTGCCGGACTCGGTGCCAAGACCCGTCTGAGCATCGATCACGATCTGCGTTGCGAGTGCGAACTCGCTCGTGGAGACCGTCACCGGGGGCTCGGCGGTCGGTGTCGCGTCCGGGTGATCGTCCGTCGGGGGGAATGCGATCGAGACGGTGTAGCGACCGACGTCCGCGAGCGGATCGACACCCTCGACCACAATGTAGTAGTAGGGGTAGGTGCGCTCAGCAGGCGTGCCGGCTTCCTTGATGCGGCCTGGGTTCACGGCGAAGGTGGCGCGGGCCGTGGTGCTGCCAGCCTGGAAGTCATCGTTGAAGGAGACGCGCAGGAAGATCGGATTGCCGCTGAGGTCCTCGCTGACCTCGTAGATGCTCACGACAGGATCAAGCGTCGCATCCTGTGAGGTCACGGTCACAGTCTTGGTGAGGAAGCTGTCGGCCTGGAGTCGGAAGACGTCAGTATCGCCAGCAAACTCGATGACGCCCGTCGCGGTTCCCTGGCCCTGGAAGTCCAGGAGGGTGATGTCGCTGGCGTCGGTCCACTTCGGCAGGCTGGCGTGATCATCCGCGAAGGGCGTGCCGCTGAGGGTCAGGCCGTAGTTGCCCTCGCTCCCGCCGGCCGAGGCAACGACCAGGAAGAACCGCTGGCCCGGCCGTGCCGTCGCGATGGTGATGGCAACCGTGCCATTGCCCTGCGGCAGGCCCTGCTCAACGAACTGGCCGGCCGCGTCAAAGAGGAGAAGATCGGCGTTGAGGGCAGAGCCAGGAGCGCGGTTCAGTCGGATGGCAAGCGTGCCTGAGCCGGGGGTCGTGAAGGTGAAGAGGTCGTTATCGAAAGGCTTGAGAGGCGTGTTCTGGATGAGGCCAGAGATCGACGCCGTGCCGTTCGTGGGACCGCTCACAGAGAAGGGGATCGGCGTGGCGATCGCCTGGGACCCCGCCGTCAGTGCGCCGCCCGCACCCTCGACCGCATCGGGGTAGTCGTCGGTGATGGTGACGCCGTTCTCGATGTCGGTGAAGGCCTGCGGCATCTGACGGACCACGAGGCGGTAAGAGCCGATGGTCTGACGGATCTCAATCTCGCGGGCGATGTTGGCGATGCGGTTCTCGACCAGCGCCTCGCCCGCTGTGGCCGGCGTGAAGCGCAGGCCGCTCTCGACCTGCATGAAGTAGTTGTTGCCCGCGATGACCGGGAAGACGATGCGTGCGTCACGCTTGTAGAAGCGGGCCTGCACGCCGCTGATCGTGACGGTCTCAAACTCGCCGTCGACCGCGGAGTTGTCGTCGTTGTAGGCGATCTGCTCGAAGTCGTTGCTGAAGATGCGCAGGGCGCCGTCGAACCGGCTGCTGTAGGTCTTGGTCTCTCCGCGGAAGACGGCGGGGTTGACTGTAAGATTCTCACCGTATTGGTCGTTCAGGCCGGCCGTCTGCAGGCGCACCTCGGCAAAGCCAGTGAACTCGGCGCGGAACGTGTACACGTCGGTGTCGTCGATCGACCCGATCGTTCCCAGGTCCGACGCCATGACGAACCGTCCGGACGGGATCGGATTTGACGACGGCCGGATCTTCTCGGTGCGGACGATGTTGCCCTTGAGCGGCGGCTGCGCGGAGTCCCGCGTGTTGTCGCCGTCGCCGGTCGTGAGCTGCGTGCTGATGCGGATCGCCTGCGCGAAGCTTCCCTCGTTGGGTTCCTCGCGGACGGAGGCATTGGTGTCGTCCCGGACGTTGTCACCGTTGAGGTCGGTAGCGAGCGCGTCGGCGGTAACGCTGAAGGAATAGCGTCCGGTGCCGCCGCGAGCGGTGATCTGGTCCTCGTCGTTGGAAGTACCGTTGACGTTCGAGATCTCGATGTAATAGGTCTCACCCGCCCACAGCTTGATGCCCTCGAAGTTCTGCTGCGGCAGCGGCAGGCCCGAGAGCGAATAATCGATCATGCCCGCGGGGTCGGGGAAGGGTGGAGCGATGCTCTCGCTGCCTTCGCGGTCGAATCCGTAGACCACGTTGAAGTTGCTGTCGAAGACGCGGACGCGCATGTTGGCAAACGAGCCGGCCTCGGGACTCACAGTGATCGCAAGCCGCGTCTGACGACGGTCGTGGCGGTCCCACTGCAGGGGGTTGCCGTCGTCGAACGAAGCGAGCGCGAAGACGCTCGCGGCCGGGGCCGCAACGGGGTCGGCGTTACCGACGCCGCCGTTCATGCGGCTGAAGGTGAAGGAGTCTGCGAGCGGGCCGCGGATCGCTGAGAACTGCACGACGCGGCTGGCCGCGACCGGTGGCGCGGCGGGGCCGTTGCTGACTTCCGTGAAGTCACCGCCAACATAAAGCACTTCCTGCGGGGGTGCCACGGTTGCGCGCAGATTCTCGGCGATGCCGGGCTCCTGCAGGTCAATGACCGTCGCAAGGGTGCGGACCGGCAGGTCCGTGCCCTCGCTGGCATTGAACCAGCCGTAGCCAAAGCCGTCGAAGGCCACGATGTTCGAGATCGCACCGCCGAAGACGAAGTCACCGCCGATGACGAGCACACGCTGATCGACCTGCGGGGCGCCGTTGAGCTCAGGCGGGTTCCAGGTCGTAAGGGCGAAGACGCCGTTGCCAGCGACGCCACCATCAAGGTCCGAGATGGTCAGCTGGGGCGAGTAGTTGACCTCTTCGGGGTCCTGAGCCAGATCGTCGCCGAGGAAGCCCCAGGCGAAGATGTTGGCCACGGTGTTGCCGCTCACATCGGTGAACTGCCCGCCCGCGACCAGCACGGGCTCGGGATCCTCCTCGGGTCCATCGCCGTCCGGATCGGGCGGGTCGAAGACCGTCAGGGCCCGGACGGGACCGTTTACCTCGAGGGGATCAAACTCGGTTCCGCCGAAGGCCGGGCCGACGGGATCGCCCGGGTCGCCTGGGATGGCCGCGGTGCGGCCCGAGGTCAGGCCGCGCAGCTCCAACCCGTCCCAGAGCGCGATGTTGCGAGCGTTGGCGCCGACGGGAGTCGCACCATCGAAGATGGTCGCCGCAAAGTTGAACTGGCCACCGATGATGAGCGAGTTGCCGATGTCGTCGGGGTTGCGGACGAAGGGGAGCTCGGGCTCCGGCGGTGGGCCGGGCTGGCCCTCCTGCCAGGCGCGCTCATCGCCCGGATCGGGCGGGTTGTAGCTGGTGAGCGCGAAGACCGGCCCGTTGAGGCCGGCGCCGAGCTGCACGAAGCCGTTGATGAGGTCGAAAGTCGCGAGATTCTGCGCGGCCACACCACCAAGCTCCGTGAACTCACCGCCGATGGCGAGTTGAGCGATGGGCTGGTTGTTGATGAGCGGGCGGTTGGTGGGAACGGGTGTTCCGGGATCAAGGCGGTCCTGGATCTCGTTGTCAGGGAGGTACGACGCCAGCGCCCGCACGGGGCCGTCCGCGCCGCCGAGGTCGCCCCAGCCCCATTCGCCCGTCTGGAAGTCTTGGAACCAGACGGCCAGGTTGGAGATCGTGACGGGACCGAAGGGCGACGGGACGATCAGGTCAAAGTCGCCGCCCACGACGAGCCAGCGTCGGCTCATCCCCGTGGGGATGCCTGCGGGGTCCGGTGCGCCCGGGTCATAGTCGAGGAGTGCGTAGATCTCAGGCCCTGCCGTGCCGGCCGTGTCGGGGTTGTCGTTGAAGCCGTACGTGACGTTGAAGTCGGGATCGAAGAACTGGGCACCCGTGTACCAGTAGTCCGCGGCGTCCCAGTTCGTGAGGTTGCGCGAGGTCGTGGGCCAGGGCGAGCCGGGGTCGCCAAGCTCGAAGCGGCCGCCGATGAACATCGAGAGGCCGGCGTCGTCGTTGTCGCCGTCGTACTCGTTGAGCATGTCGACCTGCGGAGTGAACTGGAAGAGGTCGCGGTCGCCGACGCCGTGGAGGCGGCCGGTGCCGTTGGCCGTGACGCGCAGGCCACGGTCCTTGACCACGTTCTGGTTTGCGTCGAGCGTCGGGAATGGCGCGCTCCACGTGAGGCCGGTGGCAAGCTCCCACTGGCGTCGGGCAGCCTCGCGCTCCGCGGGCGTCGCGGAGTCCTCGAGGAAGATCGGATCGACGTGGTCATCGACGGGCTGAGTCTGGTCGAAGGTGTGGTTCGCCTCGATGACCAGGTTGTACTGCACGAGGCTATTGACCTCGAATCCGTCGACCACGACGAAGTAGCGGTTGCCACCGATGAGTCGCACCTGGAGCTCGGCGGCGGCCCCGGCGAAGTTGTCGTTGAAGGCGACCAGATTCCCCTGCTCGTCGAAGATGCGTACGGCGGGATCGGTGACCGGCGCCAGGCCCGTGGGGGTCACGGTGACGAAGGTCAGGCCGTCGCCCTGCGAGACGAAGCTCCAGAGCTCGGTCTGGAACGAGGGGTTCGGCTGCGCTGGGACGGCGGGCGTCGTAGGGGCTCCGAAGCCCGTGAAGGCGGCCCCCGACGAGAAGGTGCGCCGAACAGGGTTGAGCTCAGCGACCGTGGAACGAGCGTCGAGAACCAGGAAGAACTGGCCCGTGGCGAGCGTCTGATCGAACGTGGGGGTGTTGGGCTGGCGCGAACGGACCTCGTCGCTGCGGACGCGAACGAAGAACGTCTCACCGGGGTTGGCACGGAAGGTTGTGAAGGCGTCGTTCAGGCGGCCTGCGTCGGAGTCGACCGAGACAAGCTGTCCCTGCCCGTTGTAGATCTCGATGCGCGTGTCGAGACGGTTGGGGATGTTGCTGTTGGGGAGCGGCGGCGGCGCGTAGCGTGTGTGCTGGGCGTTGACCGTGACGAGACCGTTGAAATTGCTGTCGGACGGGGCCACGTAGCGGTAGATCACCTCGTCCTGGCGCGTGGCGAGGGTTCCGATGACGGGGCGGAGTGGCGGCAGGGGGTTCCCCGGCGGTGGGCTGCCGAGCTCGCGCGCGATGCCGGTCTCCGGCGTCATCTCGAAGCTCGAGGAGAGCGCACGCACGTTGACGGTGTAGGTGTTGTTGGCGGTCAGGTTCGGGGGCGTGCCGGTCGCATAGTCGCTGCTCACCACGACGTAGTACGTCCGGCCCGCTTGCGCAACGAAGCCGCCCCAGCCGTCACGCTGGACGCCAGTGGTCAGGAGGCCGTTGGTCGTGCCCTGTGCGACGATATCGGCGAGATTCTGCGAGCCATACACCGTGACGCGAGTGTTCAGGTCGCTGCGAACGAGCTCGTTGGCCGTGTCCGCGAGGACCGCAACGAAGTCGTTGGCGGGAGCGACGAAGCTGTAGAAGTCATTGTCGGTAGCGCTGTTGGCGGGGTTGATCAGCCCCTGAGCAGAGCCGCGGCCGCCGCCGTCCAGCGTGATCGCGATCGCCGTCGCGAAGCTGCCCTCGAGCAGATTGCGCTCCTCCAGCTTCTCCATGCCCAGCAGTGCGGGGGAAGAAGTCGGCAAACCCAGCGCCCGGCCGACTCGGTCCAGGATCGAGCGACGGGGCGTCTTGCCCGCGTTGACGCTGCGATTCAGGGAGAAGAACGCACCCAGTTCCTTGCGATTCATGCTCGGCTCCAACGACAACTGCTCGCACCACCGCTGCACTGCCGCGGCAGACGCCGAGTCCTCTCGACATCAGGCGACAACTTTCAAACGACGCATGGCCCTGCACCTCGCCCGCGGCTGGTCGCCTCGGATCAGTATGGACTGCGCTGTGCGCGTCCGGTGCTGGACCAATCTTCTTGCCCGGAGCATACCTGACGACGGGCTCTGGCGTCCAGTAGGACGATTCCGGATCCTGTCGATTCCTTACAAAGTACTTACGCCGAGCTGGAGCGGCTTGACCGTCACCGGTCCGCCCTTCACCCTACCGGCCAGTCCGATTCGAGTTGCGGGATCTTCGGGTTCCTGTGCTCTGCCGCAAATTCTCTTCCGATCACGAGCTTCCCCCCGGCCCAGCGCTGGTCACCACCGCCCGCGCCAGCAACTCACCCGCCTCGTAGATCGGAAGCGGGGAGTTTTCCTGGGTGACCAGCAGCGGCGCCTCGCTGCAGGCCAGGATAATCGCCTCGCATCCGCGCGACGCCAGCCTGCCGATGATGCCCATGACCAGTAAGCGGCTCTCGGGCCTGATCTGCCCGAAGATCAACTCGCCGAAGATGACGTGATCCAGAGCCTCCGCGTCATCGTCGCTGGGGGCCTCGACCTGGATGCCCCGGAGTCCCAGGTGTGTCTGGTACGTGCTCGAACGGCACACCATCTTGGTCCCGAGGATGCCCACCACGCGGCGCTTGTCGGTTGCGACGGCTCGGGCCACGATGTCGGGTGCCGGAATCCACGGGATCGGGCTGCCGACCTCCGCGAGCTGCACGCCGTGCTGAACCGCGTGGTCGGGTGTGATGCAGATCGTGGCACCGCAACGCGCCAGCAGCTCCGCCGACCGACGGAGCAGCCGACCGACTTCGTGCCAGTCATCCCGCCGGATCGCACTGATGTAAAGCGCCAGCGGCTCATTGTGGATAGTGACCCGGGGCTGCTCGCCGGGCGACCGCAGCGTCGAGGCCTGCCGGCTCACCTCGCGATAAAAGAGTGCCGCGCCCTCCGGGCTGACGCCGACGATTCCGATGTGGCTGCTGGTCTGCGGCGTCGGGTTTGACATGATGGTGCGGCTCCGTTCGGGCAGTGCATCGTCGGGTCCGGCATGGCTGGCGTCAAACGCGCACCACGCAGATTCCGAGATTGGGCGATATTGTCCGGCCATGGACCCCTTCGACACGCTCGGACTTGCACCCACTTTCTCGGTCAGTGCCGGCGAAATCTCGCGTGCGTATCTACAGCGTGCGGCCCTGGTGCACCCCGACCTCGACATCTCGCCGGAGCCAGGGACGGAGGCTGACGAGCCAGCAGAGGGTTCGACCGATGCCGCTGAAGTTCTGAACCGGGCCCGTGCGATTCTCCTCAACCCGGAACTTCGGGCGGGGGCGCTGCTCGCGAGGCTTGGCGGGCCGGGCCCCGAGGATCGCTCGCTGCCACCGGGTTTCCTCGTGCAGATGATGGAACGTCGTGAGGAGGTCGACGCGTCCATCGCGTCGGAGGGGGCGCCCGCCCGTGCCAGGTGGCGAGCCTGGGCCGCGCAGGAGCGCAGCACGCACATGGCCCGCGTCAGCGACCACTTCGAGCGTGTGCGGGCGGGCGATGGCGACCAGCCGCGTCTATTGCGCGAGATCCGCATCGAGCTCAACGCCTGGCGCTACATCGAGCGATTGATCGAGCAGCTGGACGGTCAAGAAGAGCTCGACCGGCCCGCAACCGGCAGGACCGGCCCGTAACGCTACCCTCCGCCACCCAATGACCCTGACCCAGATCATCCTCGCTGCTGTGCTGCTGGTGCTGCTGGCAATCAGCGCACTCTGCTCAGCGACGGAGACCGCGATGTTCTCGCTGACGCAGGCGGATCGCCTGCGCATGAGGCGCACCTCGCCGGGTCCGGCCAGGGCCGCGGCAGCCCTCCTGGCCGAGCCGCGTTCGATGCTGATCTCGATCCTCATCGCCAACGTCACGGTCAACACTGGCTTCTTCGTCGGCAGCTCGGTGCTGGCCCGCGACATGGAGCGCAGCCTCTCGGGCAGTGGGCCGCTTCCCAACATCATCGCCGCATTTGTTTCCCTCATGCTCGTCGTCGTCTTCGGCGAAGTGATTCCCAAGGCGCTCGCCTCTGTCCACCGGGTGGCGTTCGCGCGGCTCCTCGCCGAACCTCTCGCGCTCTGGGCAGGCCTCGTCGCGCGTCCCGTCGGCCTCGCAGAGAGGCTGCTCGTCTCGCCGCTCATCAGACTTGTGAGTCCCCCCGAGCGCGAGGGGAGCGGTGCCGTGACAGGGGATGACCTCCGGGCCCTGCTCGAGTCGAGCGCGCGCGACGGACACCTTGAAACCGGAGATGAGTCGCTGCTCGACGAGGTAATCCGGCTGGGCGAGCGCCGCGTGAAGGAAGTCATGACGCCGCGCGTCGAGATCGTCACGCTGGACGCTTCGGGCACGAGCGATGATCTCGTCCGAGTCGCCGGATCGACGGGCTTCGGGCTCTTCCCCGTGAGTCGCGGTCCACTCTCCGAGTCGGCGGCCATGGGCTTCGTATCGGCCAGCCGTGCCCTCCCGAAGCTCGCTCGGCTCGGTCCAGGCGCCAGAGTCCCGCTCGCGCAGCTGATGGAACCTGCCCGTTATGTCCCGGAGCTGGCCCGCCTGGATCAGCTCCTGGAGCACTTTCGGCACACCAGGAGCGATGTGGCCCTCTGCGTGAGCGAGGTCGGAGCCCTCACCGGTATGGTCCAGCTCGACGACGTCATCCGGCTCCTTGTGGCGGTGGGGGGGGGCGAGGCTGGCAGTGCCGGAGCCATGAGCGGGGTTCGAGAACTCGGCGGAGGCTCATGGGAAGTGCCGGGCCGGCTGCCGGTTCGTGAGTGGGAGGAGTTCTTCGCGTCCGCCGAGATGCCCACGGCGCGCGTCACGACTGTCGCCGGACTCGTGGCCGCCCTGCTCGGGCGCGTGCCGCGGGTCGGCGATGAGGTCTCGGTCCGCAACCTGCGCCTCATGGTCGAGTCCATGACGGGCCGCATGGTGGATCGTGTTCGCGTCACGGTCCTCGAGGAAGCACCCACCGCGACCGGAGAGAAGGGGGGTGGCACGTGATGTTCACCGGCAACTTCCCCGCCCACGGTCTGCTCGCGGCCATCGCGTTGCCCGAGCCGAGCTTCCCCTCGTCCAACGTGGTACTGGCCATCTGGGTGACCCTCGCCATCCTTGCGATCGTCGGCTCGGCCCTCGCTTCGGGCATCGAGATCGGCTGCTACTCCGTCAACCGAGTCCGTCTTTCGCTACGGCTGGCCCGAACTCCTCGCGACGTCGCCGCGCACCGCCTGCGTGACGAGCTTGACAAGCCCGACCGCCTCCTGGGCACGCTGCTCATTTCCAACAACCTCGTCAACGCCCTCGCCGCGACGGCCACCACCGAGATCTTCGCCCGCTCCACGCTCGGGGAGCTCGAGGCCAGCCTCCTCAACGTCATCATCCTCGCCCCGCTCATGTTCCTCTTCGGCGAAGTCCTACCCAAAGAGCTCTTCCGCGTGGAGGCCGATCGGCTCACATACGCCTTCGCCGCACCGCTCCGGTACGTCCGGTGGATGCTCACCCTCACGGGTCTGTTGCCGGCGGTTGCGCTGCTCACCCGCGTCGTGGAGAGGGCCGCTGGCCTCAAGAACGAGGCCCTTGGCGACGCTCGCCAGCGCGTCGCGCAGCTTCTCAAGGAAGGCGCCGGCCATGGCGTGCTAAGCGAGTCACAGGTCTCTCTCATGGACCGGGCGATGCTGCTGCGGGGTCTTCGCGTCGTGGATGAGATGGTGCCCTGGGCTCAGGTGCGCGCGCTCCCCGCCGACGCTGATCGCGAGTCGGCCCTCCGAGTCGTCGCTGCAAGCGGCAACAAGCGCCTGCCGCTCGTCGACCGCACCGGTCGCGTTGTCGGGGTCCTGCGTGGGCTGGACCTGCTGCTTAGGCCGCGTGAAACTCCGCTCGCGATGGCGACGCCCCCGGCACGCTTCCGGCCGGATGTCGGTGTGCGCGAGGCCCTCACGGTCCTTCTCGAACGCCGCGGCCGGATCGGTATCGTCGAGGATGACGCCGGCCGCCCGATCGGCCTCGTGACCGCGCGCGACCTCGTCGAGCCGCTCACCGGCGAACTCGCTGATCTGAGCTAGCAGCATCACGGGCGGCGTGCGTTCCAACCCGTTGTCGCCTCGCCGTCCGGCCTACGCCAACCCGTTGCAAGCTATCCTTCTCGGACAGTTTCACCGGACGTTCTCGGGAGGTCGGCCATGATCGGACAGATTCTCTTCGGCCGCAGCGGCAAGGGGCCGGGTGCCTTTGCCCGGATCTTCATCGTTGGTGTCGTCCTCGTGGGCATCGCCATCCTGGTCAACAAGCCCGGAAAGACGCCAATCCCCTCGATCTTCGACCCCGCAGTCACGCTCGCTCAGGCGGAGTTGCAAAGCAAGGCGAGCGGCCGCCCTGTCTTCGCCCTTGTCACGGCCGACTGGTGCCCGCCCTGCCGGCAGCTCAAGCGCACCACACTTACCGACCCTGGCGTCGCGCAGTGGCTGCGAGAGAACACGCATCCCGTCTACATCGACGTCTCGTCGAGCAGTACGCCAGAGGCCGAACGCCTGGAGGCGCGGTTCCTGCCCACGATGGTGCTGCTGAGGGATGGGCAGGTGGTTTCAAGAACAACCGGCGCGCTCGGCAAGCAGGACATGCTCGACTTCCTTGCGGCGCACTCCGGCCCCGTCGCCGACCAGAAGGCTCGCGGGGTCCCGTGATCGGACCGGGGCCCCTTTACGCCAGCGGGTTCATCCACAATCCCGTCGCGAGCTTGGGATAGAAGAACGTGCTCTTCTGAGGCATGAGCTGGTTCGCGCGGCTCACATCCTTCACCGCCTGCAGCGGCGTCGGACGCACGATCACCGCGAGCTGTGCGAAGCCCGCGCCGCCGCCCGCCCCAGTCTCCGCGCCGCTGCCGATCTCTTCCACTTCCTTGATCGTGTGCGGGAAGGCCCACTTTACCGGCTGGTTCCCGTTCATCGCGCCCTGGCAGAGCTTCTCTACGAGCACATACTGGCAGTACGCCACCACCAGCTCGCGCCACGCCTTGGGCTTCTCCGGGAAACGCTCCTTGAGCGGATCCGGGAAGGCCGGGATCGCCACCATGCCGCGCTTCTGCTTGAAGTCCCAGAGCCCAAACCGCATCTCACCCATGCCCGTGAGGCCGTTCAGTGCACGATCAAGCTCGGCAAGGCCACCCGCGATCGGCTCGGTCCGGATGTCGCCCGCGCTGGCCTTGAGGAACGCATCCATCGAGTAGCTGGCCATCCCGCCAAGAACGCGGTGCGTCGGCCAGATCACGAGCCCCGGATCGCTCATCCCAACCAGCACCATCATGCTCCGGCGCGCTGGGTGGTCCGCCGCGACCGACCCTGCTGCCTCAAGCCCTTTCAGGTAGTTGATCTGCGTCGTGTACCGATGGTGCCCATCGGCGATGAAGATGTCCTCGCTCGCGAGCGCATCCTGATACGCCTTGATCGTCGGCCCATCCGTGATTGTCCACACCTCGTGCAGCACGTTGTCCGCGCCCGCGCCGCGCATCGTCGCCGTCATGTCCGGCGCCCGCGAGGCCATCACGCTGTGCAGCAGCTTGGTCGCGAGCCCCTTCTCATCCGCGTGCAGGCCGAAGATCGGCGAGAGCTGCGTCCGCGTGGCCTTCATCAGCGCCATGCGGTCTTCCTTCGGCCCCGAGAAGGTCTCCTCGTGCGGCAGGATCCCGCCCCCGGCCCGAGGCCCAAAGGGCACCACATCCACGCACGCGCACATCCCCGAGCGGTGATAGACCTTCCCGTCCGCGCTCGTGAACTTCTGCCGATACGCGAAGAGCGAGGGCTGCTCGCTGCGCGAGAGCACTCCTGACTTGACCAGCGACTCAAGCGCTGCCGCCGCGCCCTCGTACGCCGACACCGGCCCCAGCTCTTTCGCGGGCGTGTGCGGCAGGTCGATCGCCACGATGTTCTGCGGATTCTGATCCAGCAGCCGCTGCTTCCCCGCCTTGTCCAGCACGTCGTACGGCGGAGCAATCAGCGTGCTCGCATCGCCCTTGCCGCGGTTGAACTGCAGTGCTCGAAACGGGTAGACCTGTGGCATGCGTGACTCCTGTGCTAGCTTCGGGGCCGGAGTATATGAACTGGTTCCCCGCCACGCGCCCCGGCCGCATCTCACCCGCCCCCACGCTACCCTGCATGCATGCCTACCGCACTGGTGATTCGAGCCGCGGGAACGAACTGTGACGCCGAGATGTGCCGCGCCTTCGAGATGGCCGGCGCGAGCGTGCGTCTCGTCCATCTCGACGCGCTCATCCGTGATCCGTCAACGCTCGACACCGCCGACCTCGTCGGCTTCCCCGGCGGCTTCTCCTTTGGCGACGACATCGCCAGCGGGCGCATCTTCGCCATGAAGCTCCGCGAGCGCGTCTATCCCGCGCTGCGCGAGGCCGTCCTCCGTGGCACGCCCATGATCGGCGCCTGCAACGGCTTCCAAGTCCTCGTGCAGGTCGGCCTCCTGCCCGGCCCCGCCTCGGGTGCGCAGTGGCCCATCGACATCGCCCCGCCACAGACCACCGCCCTGACCGACAACCGCGATGCCCGTTTCTGCGACCGCTGGGTCGGCGTGGTCCCGCAGCGTGAGAGCGTCTGCGTCTGGACCCGCGGCCTCGCGGACCTCCTCCCCGATGACCCCGGAGCCCGTCGCGATGCCATGCAGCTCCCGGTCGCCCACGGTGAGGGCCGCTTCGTCGCGAGCGCCGCGACCCTCGACACCCTCCGCAAGTCCGGCCAGATCGCCCTCACCTACGCCGACAACTACAACGGCTCGGCCCAGGCCATCGCCGGCATCTGCGACGCCACTGGCCTTGTCTTCGGCCTCATGCCCCACCCCGAGCGTTATCTCACGTGGGATCGTCACCCCTATTGGACGCGCCTCGCCCCCGCGCTCCGGTCGACTCCCACGCCGGGTCTCACGATGTTCAAGAACGCGGTCGAGTCCGTTGCTGGCGTCACCGCCCGCTGATCCGGTCCTCCGCAGCACCGGTCACGCCCCATTCCGAAACCGGCTCGGGTCCACTCGGTAGAAAAGCCATGCCGATCCACGAACGCCTCTTCTTCGCGTCAAAGGTCGCGCCCACGACCATCGTCGAAGATCGTGCCTGCGTTCGCTGCTCGTACAACCTCGTTGGGCTCAAGGTTGGCGACCGCTGCCCCGAATGCGGCACGCCCATCACCACCGGCGCTTCCTCGCGCTTCAGCACCACCATGGCCGATGCCCCGGTGCCGTATCTGGCCCGGCTGCGCATGGGTGCGCTGATCATGGGGCTGGGTGGTGCCGCACTCCTCGCCAGCCTCGCCCTCCTCGTAATCATCCTCGCGTTGCGAGGCCCGAGCCTCGTCGGTCCGCTCCTCGTGCTCCTGCCTGCCATCGCCTGGCTCATTGGCGTCTGGATCGTGACCGAGCCGTGCCAGGATGGGACGAAGGAAGGACCCGAGGGGCGCGGCGCATGGGCCTGGACGAGGTACGGCAGCCGCACGACCCAGGCTGCGTGGCTCCTCGCCATGCTGCTCCTCTTCCTCGGTGGAGCGATCTACGGGCAGGCCCAGACCGTCTTCGCCGCGAAGGTCGCCGCCAATCCCGGCGCTTTCCCCCTCTCGGCCGTTGCTCCGGTGCCTGCCGTCGTGCGATGGTGTGGCGCGCTGGGCGCACTCTCGACGCTGGTGGCTCTCGTGGGCCTCGCGCCGCTGGCGATCCACATCGCGCGTATGGCTGACTGGGCCCACGACTCTGCGCTCGCCGCCCGCCTCCGGATGGCACCGCTGCTGGTTGTGCTCGCTGCGCCGCTGGGCATCCTTGCCCTCGTTGCGGTGCCATTCCTGAGGGCCGGAATCACGGGTTTCTTGGCGGTGCCAATCGGTGGTCTCTCGGCGATGATCTTCCTTGGCTGTGTTGCCGTGTGCGTCTTCGCGTTCGCGCAGTTCGTCTCGCTCTGCGCCTGGTCCCACACCACCGCTCTGACCCGGATCAACCGCGACTCCCGCATGAGCGACAGGATCTCCCGCCGCATCGAGTCCGCCCAGGCGCACGACGCACAGGCGTACGTCCCGCCCGTGTGGGCGAAGGAGGCCAAGCAGGCATCCGGCGCACGCGGCAACTTCATTCCGGCCTCCGGCGAGAGCCAGACCTTCGACCTCGCACCCGATGAACCCCGTTCCTGATCCAGCCTCTCGCGGTGCGTTTCCGCCCAGCGGTCACCATGGAACCCGCTCGATGTGACGAATCGCGGGACTGCTCCCATCCGCGGGCCACTCAACCGCGACCACGTCCAGCCACACGGGCCGGTCCGTCCAGCCGTTGGCTCGCGCCAGGTGCCCCGCGATGGTCCGTAGCTTTGAGCGTTTGGTCGGATCTACCGCTGCCTCCGGCGCGTACGCGTCACTTGCCTCGCTGACGCCTCGCGTGCGAGTCTTGACCTCAACCAGCACGATGGCCTCGCCCTCCGGGTGTTCGCACACCAGGTCCGCCTCGCCCATCGGCACCTGCACATTTCGACCGAGAACCATGTACCCCTTCCGTACGAGCATCCGCTCCGCGAGCCGCTCCCCGCGTGCACCCAGTCGCCTGGTTGGATCGGCACCCCGGCCACGGCTCCGTACAAGCCGCGTAACCACGCCGGTGCAATGCGCCCAGATCCGGCCCCAGACGCTCCACGGACCAGCACGCATCGGCCAACCCTCACAGCCCCGCGACGAGATACCGAGATTCGGCGATCTCCAGGAGGCGGCGTGCCGTCTCCTCGGTGTCCCCGATGCTGGCGCGGCTGCGAAGCTTGGCGATGTACCGCCGCCGCTCCATCTCCGCACGCTCGTTTCGAAGTCCGTTCTCGATCACGGTCTGGGCTTCATATAGCGAGATCTTCTTCTCCTCGATCGAATCAAGGTGCAGCCAGGCCTGGCCCGAGCCGAAGGTGATCGGGCCCGCGGTCGTCCCCGGCGTCAGCGTCTTGGCCGCGTCGTTGAGTGCCGCGCTGCCGAACCAGCTCACCTTCGCCAGCTCGCCCTTGAGCTCCCGCGCCTCGAGCCCGCCCTCGGCCCGCTTGTACGTGTTCAGCTCGCTCTTGGCGATCTCCTCGAACGACTCACCCGAGTCGATCCGTGCCTGCATCGTCGCAACCGCATCCGGGTTGTCGCCTCGAACCGCGACAATTCGGAAGAGGTACTTCGGAGGCGGATTGAACTGATCGTTGTACCGCGCGTACGCGAGTTCGATGTCGCGCCGGCTCACCTGCACGCGCTGGAAGATCTTCTCCGAGAGCTGGTACCTGATCAGTTCCGCCTGGGACCTCTGGCTCATGTATGTTGCCAGGTCCATCCCCTCCGACTCCATCAGGGCCTCGTTTGCCTTCTCGCGGCTGCCCCCGCTCTGGCTCACCGTCTCCTTCTGGATCCGCTCGAGAAACGCGAAGAAGCCCTGCTTCTGCTCGGGCGTCAGATTCGCCAGCGCCTCTGCGCGGAGCAACTCGTCTTCGATGAGCGAGTCCAGGGCGCGGTTGATCTCCTTGCGGGCAAACTCACGCCACTCCGCCGGCTTCATCCGTCGTGCCTCCTCGCGAAGGCGCGGCCCCAGAGGTTCCAGCGTGAGCGTGCCGCGGTCAAAGAACGTCGAGGCGAAGATCGGCTTCCCGTTGATGTCGCCCACCTTGGCATCGATGAAGACGGGCTCGCCGACTGGAGTTGCCCGGGCGTCCTCCAGCAGTGGGGCACCTGCGGTCGTGGTGTACGTCGCCGTGTAGGTTGCACTCGGCTGCGGCGAGCCCGAGTTCCCAACGCCATTGGCATCAAACGGCACTCCACCGAGCTCGAGCATCTCCGCGGTCTGGGCACTGCCGATGTCCAGTGACACCTCGGCAGGTGCTGGCATCAAGGCCGGCGTCGGCGCGGCCTGCACGACGTTCGACGCGACGAAATCCGTCGGCGTCAGCCGCGTGCCCGAGGGCTTCACTGCGGACTCGATGCTCTCCCCGCCGCCGAACGAACATCCGACCAGGGGCGTGAGCACCGCGCCGGCCAAAGCCGCCACCAGCAGCGTGCTCCGGAACCCGCGGCCCCGGCCTTCGCTGATCAACGGCCTCACTTCGGTCATCACGCCCGCACTCCTGTCTGCCATGCCCACTACCAGCGGCTGGGCGGTGTTGTTCCGGCGGGGGCTCTGGCTCTGTCCGTTCGACATCGACGCTCCTTCCCGGCTCTCCGGGTGGTCGGCCCCGCACCCTGCTCACCTTGGCACCGGGCATCCGTGCCCTCGCCCTAGACTCCCCCGCGTTCAGTGCTTCCGACGTGCACAGTCCTGCGGCTGCTTCAACGCGATGCACCGCCCCCTGACTGCTCATGTGACCGCTCGTGACTTCTGTAGATCCAGCCTTTGACGTGGAGAGACTCGATGCCCGGCCAAGATGCTACCAACTCCGGACAGCCCAAGATTATCATCGACAGTGACTGGAAGTCGCAGGCTCAGGCCGAGAAGGAGCGACTCTCCCAGAAGGTCGATACCAAACCCGCCCCAGCGCCGGGCGCCGGTCAGGCCGGCGACGCTCCCAACGCCCCGGGCGAGCGCGAGGAGGTCGGTTTCCAGGATGTCGTCTCGATGCTCGCGTCCCAGGCGCTGATGTACATGGGCTTCTACCCCGACCCCCAGACCGGCCAAGCCATCGTTTCGCTCGAGTACGCCCGCCTTCACATCGACATGCTCGGCGTCATCGAGGCCAAGACCAAGGGCAACCTCGACGCGGGCGAGCAGCAACTCATCACCAAGCTCCTCGCCGAGCTTCGCACCGCCTTCGTCGAAACCTCCCAGATGGTCGCCAAGGCAGTCAAGGAGGGCAAGGTTCGGCAGATGGGTGCGCCCGGCGCAGCCCCCGGCGTCGTCCGCGCCGCCGGACCCGTGCCTGGCGCCGGTGGTCCCGGCTTCCCACTTGGTTCCACCTGACGCAGCGACAGCATTGGCCCACGACCGATGCCAGCAACGAGGCCGGGAGCCAACTGAGCCGACACCACAGCCCCGGCCGAGGTACCATCACATCCGAGCGTCGTCCGAGCTGCGTTGGCCGTTGCCACCAGGCCCGTCCGATGCTCGATCGGGACAACTCCGCGTGACACACCAGCCAAAGCCCGCATCCTCCAAGGGCTTCCTCGAACAGCACGCCTTCCTGCTCAGACGCCTCCACTCCCTTACGGGAATCGTCCCAATCGGCGTCTTCCTCGTCGCCCACCTCACCACCAACAGCAGCCTCATATGGGGCAAGTTTGGTCTGCGCGGCGAAGCGCCCGACGAAGGTCTCATCAGCGGCGGCATCCACTACTTCTGGAAGGAAGTCCAGTGGATCAACAACCAGATCCCGCACCTGCTCCTTATCGAAATCGTCCTCTGGCTCAGCATCGCCTTCCACTCCATCCTGGGCGTCTACTACGCCCGGAGCGGAAAGAGCAACACCGGCCGCTACGCCTACCAGGACAACTGGCGCTACTCCCTCCAGCGCATCACCGGCTATATCGCCATCTTCTACATCTTCTACCACATCGCCACCCTCAGGTGGGGATGGTCCTTCCTCGTCCCCGGTGGCACCGTCTGGAGCGCCGACTACGCCGCCAGCACCCTCGCCGCCGCCCTGCGAGGAAGCAACGACGGTTTCACCTTCTTGGGCATCCTCGTCAGCCTCTTCTACTTCGTCGGCATCACGGCCAGCGTCTACCACTTCGCCAACGGACTCTGGACCGCTGCCATCACGTGGGGCGTGACGATCTCAGCAAGGGCGCAGAAGCAGTGGGGCGTCGCCTGCGCCGGACTCGGCGTGGCCCTCATGGCCATGGCCTGGATGAGTCTGGCCGGGGCCCTGATCACGCCCCCCAGTGAGATGCGCCGCGTTGAGCAGCGACTTCTCGACAAGTCCAGCCCCAGTGGAGTCCCCAAGATCGAGGAGGCGAGCGCCAGCGGATCCGCTGGCGACCAGAACCCGTGAGCAGCCCGCACGCTTCATGGCCTCATCTGGAGCCCGTCCATGGTCGAAGTGGAGTAGGGCCGAATCGAGGCGTTGTCGGACGCTGGTTTGCACTCCCGAAACCAGTCGGCCCCGGTGAGTCTCACCAGTATCATGCTCATGGCCCAGCGGCCGCGAGCCCGCAGGTTCGATGAATCGCAGCAGCCGTGGGCCGCGTCCCTCCTAAGGGCCCACATCTTCCGGAAGCAGCCCATGAACAAGCAGCGCGTCATTGTGGTCGGTGGCGGTCTGGCGGGCCTCGCCGCGTGCGTCCGAATTGCCGAGGCCGGTCTCGACGTGGATCTCTTCAGCGTGGTTCCCGTCAAGCGCAGCCACAGCGTCTGCGCCCAGGGCGGCATCAACGCCTGCAACGAGGTCTCGCGCCAGCAGGGCTACAGCGAGTACGAGCACTTCGACGAGACCATCTACGGCGGCGACTTCCTCGCCGATCAGCACCCCGTCCTCGAGATGGCCAACATGGCCCCGCGCGTCATCGACCTCCTGGACCGCATGGGCGTCCCCTTCAACCGCACCGGCGAGGGCAACCGCGACCTCCGCCTCTTCGGCGGCTCTCTCTTCAAGCGCACCCACTTTGCCGGCGCCACCACCGGCCAGCAGCTCCTCTACGCCTTTGATGAGCAGACCCGCCGCTACGAGGCCGAGGGCAAGGTCAGCAAGTACGAGTTCTGGGAGTTCCTCCGCCCCGTCATTGAGGGGGATCGCTGTGTCGGCATCGTCGCTCAGGACATGCGCACCATGCAGATCCGCGCCTTCCGCGCCGACGCGGTCGTCATGGCCACCGGCGGCAACGGCCTCATCTTCGGCAAGAGCACGCAGAGCGTCATCTGCACCGGTGCTGCCGCCGCCCGCTGCTACAAGGCCGGCGCGTGGTACGGCAACCCCGAGATGATCCAGGTCCACCCAACCGCCATCCCCGGCGCCGACAAGCTGCGCCTCATGAGCGAGTCCGCGCGAGGTGAAGGCGGCCGCGTCTGGGTCCCGCGCTCCAAGGGCGATCAGCGAGCCCCACGCGACATTCCGGAGGGTGACCGCTACTACTTCCTCGAAGAACGCTACCCCGCGTACGGCAATCTCGTCCCGCGCGACATCGCGACCCGCGAGATCTTCAGCATTTGCGTCAGCGACGGCCTCGGCGTCGACGGCAAGAATCAGGTCTACCTCGACCTCACCCACAAGGACCCCGAGTATCTCACGCGAAAGCTCGGCGGCATCCTCGAGATCTACGAGAAGTTCGTTGGCGACGATCCTCGCGTCACCCCGATGCGCATCTTCCCCGCCGTCCACTACTCCATGGGCGGGCTGTGGACCCAGTTCACCAAGGGAAGCTACAACCCCGAGCAGCCGCGCACCAAGCACAAGTCTGGAAGTCCGCCGCCACTGGGCTCCGCTACCGGCCAGGGCATGCAGCTCGGCGCCCCCAACAACATGATGACCAACATCAACGGCCTCTACGCCTTCGGTGAGGTCAACTTTGCCTACCACGGCGCCAACCGCCTCGGCGCGAACGCGCTGCTCTCCTGTATCTTCGATGGCCTCTTCTGCGGCGTCTCGGTCGTCAACTACGTCACCGAGAACGCAAAGAGCAGCAAGGGTTCGGACACCGTCTCACAGAGCCTCTACGACGATAACACCAAGGCCGAGCAGAGCAAGGTCGCGCAGCTTCTCGCCACCGTCGGCAGGGGATCGGGCGACGCCAGCACCAACCCCTACGCCATCGGCAAGGAGCTCGGCGAAGAGATGACGGCCGCCTGCACCGTCGTGCGTACTGAGGACCGCCTCAAGCAGTGCCTCACCAAGCTCGACGAACTGCAGGATCGCTACTCCAGGGCGGTCCTTTATGACGCCGCGGCCTGGTCCAACCAGTCCCTGGGCTACGCCCGTTCCGTCGGAGACATGCTCATCCTCGCCCGCGCCCTCGCGCTCGGCGCCCTCGAGCGCCGCGAGAGCCGCGGCGCCCACTACCGCGCCGACTACCAGGACCGCAACGATGTCGACTTCATGAAGACGAGCCGCGCGAAGTACGACCCTGCCACCGGCCAGACCACGCTCGACTTCGTCCCCATCGATGCATCCCTCATCGCCCCAACCGCTCGCACCTACGGCAAGAAGGACAGCGCACCCGCCCCTAAGTCTGAGAAGCCCGTTGCTGTCGGCGCGGCCTAGTTGCTGCAAAGCCGGAGCACTCGCAAGTGGCCGATTGTCTTCCGTAATCTCTTCGTCAACCAAGTGTCCACGAGCTCCCCGCCGCACTCCCCTCCCCACACTGAAGTTCTTCAAGACGTACGGGAACCTCGCATCATGATCACATCCCTCATTTCCGGCTTCGCACCCGCACGTAACCCGGTCGAGAGCGAGCGCCTCGCCAATCGCCGGCGGGCCAAGCCCGACCGATCAATCCTCGTCCGCGTCAAGCGATGCGACGGTCCCGGC
Source organism: uncultured Phycisphaeraceae bacterium (assembly GCA_964495635.1). Lineage (GTDB taxonomy): Bacteria > Planctomycetota > Phycisphaerae > Phycisphaerales > UBA1924 > JBBASU01. Next base: position 1,960 of record CAZBXF010000029.1, on the reverse strand, counting down.
AAGCCCAGCCGCTGGGAAGAGTTCAAGGTCACCGTCACCACCGGCTCCAACGTGATCTCCGTCCTCCAATCCATCGCTGCCAATCCTGTCACCACCTCCAACCAGCGCACCACGCCCATCGTCTACGACAGTGGCTGCCTCGAAGAGGTCTGCGGTTCCTGCACCATGGTCATCAACGGGATGGTCCGCCAGTCCTGCTCCTGCCTGATTGACGACTACGCGCCAAGTGAGGGTGACATCATCACGCTCGAGCCCATGAGCAAGTTCCCGGTTGTCCGGGACCTGTGGGTTGACCGCGAGCGGATGTTCCACAACCTCAAGCGCATCAAGGCCTGGGTCCCCATCGACGGCACCTACCACCTGGGCCCCGGCCCCAAGGAGACGCCGGAGAGTCAGGAGCGCCATTACACCCTCTCGACCTGCATGACCTGCGGTTGCTGCCTCGAAGCCTGTCCTCAGTTCAACATCGAGGAGAACAAGGCCGACTGGGACACCGCCTTCGTCGGCCCCCAAGCCATCGGCCAGGTGCAGCTCTTCAACGAGCACGAGACCGGCAAGCAGCTGAAGAATGATCGCCTCGAAGTCCTCATGGGCCCCGGCGGCGTGTCCGATTGCGGAAATGCCCAGAACTGCGTCAAGGTGTGCCCCAAGCACATTCCACTGACCGAGGCCATCGCCGCGATGGGCCGTGCGGTCGCGATTCGAGGCGTTGTGAAGTTCTTCCGAGGCTGATCTCGACCTCTTCTCGCGCAGTGTTCTCGGCCCATCGACGCCTTCCCCACCCACACGGCCCGCACACGCGCCTCGCGCTGCCGGGCCGAGAGCGTCTCGGGGTTGCCCGCGTCAACCCCACGCTGCACGTCGCCGAAACACTTGGCGCATGCCGACGCCGCCATTCGCCCACTCGCCCGATCACGCACCGGACCTAGCCCTCGGTGCGCCCTGGCCATCGAGCCACCTCCGCCGCGCCTCCCTCTGGCTCGGTGCGGGCGCGGTCCGGGGCCTGAGCCTCGTGGGCCGCGCGCTCCAGCGGCTCGGCGACGCCACCGGGCTCCCGCTCACGGATAGTCAGAGCCTCGATACGAGGCTGGCCGCATGGCTCGACAGCAGTGAGTGGCCTGCCCGGCCGCTCCGAGTGGCTATCACCACCCGCGCCGCCTGGGCCCGGCGTCTTCCCGACTCCCGCGGGAACTTCCGCGTCGAGTGGTTCCAGGCCGGAACCCTCGAGCGCGCCGAAGATCTTCTCGCACGGCGCGGCTTCGACGCGGTCGTCGCGAGCGCCTCCGACGGTCGTCCCGAGATCACTCTCCGGGAATCGGAAGGCCGTGAAGCCGCGTGGTTCGACTGGGGCTCCGCCCGCCCGATCTCCTATCCAGCACTGTTCCCAGTAAGGCTCGACTGCGCCAGGATCAGCTTCGCCAGTGAGCCTCGCACGGAGCCCCACACCCGGCTCCTCCGAGCACTGATCGAGGCCGCATGCGTCCTGGCTCGCTCCGATGCCCGGACCGATCTCGTCGATCGTTTGGCCGGTCGCGTCCCTGCCGACACCCGCCGCGATGCGGTTTCGACATCCGACCGTGCCGCGTGGAGTGCGCTCTCCAACCTCGCCCAGGTCCTCACCGAAACTCCGGTTGCCCAAGATCAGCCCGGAGATGCCCCCGCGCTCGGCGCTGCGGCCGCCCGCGTCGTGGGCGCGTGGGCAGCCACCGCCGATGATCGCCTCAGCGACGACCGTCGACGTGCCTTCGCCACGGCGGCCTCGTCGCACGCGCCCGCCGAGCCGGAGTCATGGTTCCGTCTCGCCGCGGTCCACTTCGCCACGCTCGATGACGCCAGCGGCTTCGACGCACTCTCCCGTGCCGAGGCGCTCGTCCGCGCATCCGCCAACCTGGCGATCCATGCCGACCAGCACGTCTTCCTCTCTGCCGAGCTCTCGGCCGACGATGGCCAGTGCACCACG
>CAZBXF010000028.1:16842-24539 GCA_964495635.1 uncultured Phycisphaeraceae bacterium | reverse complement strand
GTGCGGTGTGTGATAAGTGGGACCGGCCTCCCCTCCTCCCCCCCCCTCTCTCTCTCTCTCTCTCTCTCTCTCTCTCCCTCCGCTCCCCTCCGCGGCCTCCGCGTTCCAGAATCCGCCAGACTGCGCGATGGATGTGGGCACAGCCAAGGCCCCCTCTGCCTGCGCAGAGGGCTCGGTAGGAGCAGCGGGCTCGCTCGACCCAATCGACAAACCCTCCACTTTCCGTCCCCACCCGCGCGCACGCCGCGCCCGGTTGGGTTATGATCGGGCTCCGTAGTCAGAACCGTCATCGGGCAGCCGGAGGGCGCTCCCTTCAACATCCTGCCCGATTCCCGTCCTTGCCGTAACGCCGCACACGAACCAGAGGAGCACAGCCATGGCCAACTTCAACAAGGTCTTCCTGATGGGCAACCTGACCCGCGATGTCGAGCTCAAGAGCATCGCCGGCGGCCAGTCCGTCGCACGAATCGGCATGGCCATCAACCGCTCCTACACCCTCCAGTCCGGCGAGAAGCGCGAGGACGTCACCTACGTCGACTGCGAGGCCTGGGGCAAGCAGGCCGAGATCATGGCCAAGTACCTCGCCAAGGGCCGCCCAGTCTTCATCGAGGGGCGCCTCAAGCTCGACATGTGGGAGGACAAGGAAGGCAAGAAGCAGTCCAAGATGCGAGTCGTCGTCGAGGGCTTCCAGTTCATCGACAGCAAGGGTGGCGGAGGAGGTGGTGGAGGGGGTGGAGCCGGCTCGGCCGCGAGCGCCACCGCCGAGTACATCAGCGACGATGCGCCCCCGAGCGCCTCCCCGGGCTGGTCCAAGCCCGCCCCCGCGGGCCGCCGCGTCCCCGAGGCCGCGCCCGCCGAGGACGACATTCCATTCTGATCAGGCCCGGTCACTTCCGGTCACGCTGCTCCACGAGCCACGCGCGGGTTGCCGCGTCGTCGGTCAGACCGATGGCGATGGTCCATGCCTCGGTCGCCTCCGCAGCACGCCCCAATTCATCGCAGACCACCGCACGCGTAGCCCAGTAAGGTTGGTACCCGCGCACGCGCGGGCCGGCTTGCGAGTGCAGTGTGTCAAGGAGCCTCATCGCTTCAAGATCACCCCGCACTTCACGCACCGCCGCCGCGTGCGCCACGCCGGCGCCGATGCTGGGCGCGATGGCAATCAGTCCTTCATAGAGACCCACGATCGCGGCCCAATCCGTGCGGCCACTCCGAAGCCGCGCGGCGTGGGCGGATTGGATCGCGGCCTCAAGCTGCAATCGGCCGTGCCGCCGCATCCCCGCAGCGCGCAACAGGAGCTGCTCGGCCTCGTCGATCAAGCCGCGATTCCACAGCCCCGTGTCCTGCTCGCTGAGCGGCACATACACGCCACCGACACGCCGCGCGTCCCGCCGCGACTCGCTGAAGAGCATGAGCGCCAGTAAACCAAGCACCTCGGGCTCATCGGGCAGCATCTCCGCAAGCATCCGCCCGAGCCAGATCGCATCATCGCCGAGTGTGCCAATCCCGCCCCGATGGTGCGCGTCTTCTGCGGCGTGATCCAGGCCAGCGGTGAAGGCCGCGTACACGGCGCGCAGGACCGCGCCAAGCCTCTCGGGCACTTCGGCGGGCGTGGGCGCGTCAAAGCGCGGCGGTTGACCGCGGATGGACTCCTTGACGCGCACGAGTCGCTGCGCCATGGTGCCGGGCGAGACCAGAAAGAGCGAGGCGATCCTCGCCGCCGGCAGGCCGAGCACACTCTGCAGCATCAAGGGCGTGCGCATCGCCTCATCAATGTGCGGATGCGCGCAAAGAAAGAGCAGGCCAAGGCGTTCGTCGGGAATGTGGGCACCGTCCATGTCCATCGCCTCGATGAGGTTCGCGCGGGCCTGCGCGCCATCGCGCATGGTGTCACTTGCCAGGGCAGCAGCCGCGCGCGTCGCGGCGCTGCTCGCTCGCTGCGCGTCGATGAGCCTCCTTCGCGCGGCCGTGAGCAGCCACGCCTCAGGGTTTGTCGGAACGCCATCGCGCGACCAATGCTCGATCGCGAGTGCGAAGGCTTCCGAGAGCGCGTCCTCAGCGAGCGAGAGGTCGCGTGTGCGGTGCGCGAGGATCGCGAGCAGCCGCACGCGGGCGTCGCGTGCGGCCTGCGCCGCGGCGATCCTCGCGGCCACGCCCTCCATGATCTTGGAGTCATGCTGCATCAGCATGCATCATTGCAGGGTGCTCACACCGCAAACGCTACCGGGGCGGAGGTGGCAGCACCGGACGAACTTCGACACTGCCGCTGGTAGCGCTCGGGCACTTCGCGGCCCACATCAGCGCCGTCTCAAGGTCGGGCACATCGATCAGGAAGAAGCCGCCGAGCTGCTCCTTCGTGTCCGCAAACGGACCATCCTGAACCTCGCGCGAGCCATCCCGGACCCGGATGGTGGCGGCGCTGCTCGGCGGCTCGAGCCCCGCGCCTCCCGCCGCGACGCCCGCGGCGACCAACGCTTTCGAGTACGCCGCATACGACGCCCAGTAAGCGGGCGCCTTCGCCGGATCCGAACGCGCGTTCATGTCGGCCTGCGTCTCGTACACAATCACTGCGAACTTCATGGATCAATCTCCGTCGTTGTGGGGAGTCTGGTACGTCACTTCTCGCCTGCTTGGCTTGCTCGGTGGTGTTGCTCGACAGGCTGCAGACACGCTTTGTCGCCGCCGGCGGGACGAGCGTGCTCAAGCTACTTCATCGTCGCAGGATCCATGCGGATGTTCGGCCTGACCTCGACGCTCCCCGTCGCTGCGGCGGGGCACTTGGCGGCCCAGGCAACCGCTTCGTCCATGTTCTTCACGCGGATGATGAAGTAGCCGCCAAGACGCTCTTCCGTGTCGCCATGCGTCCGGGCCTCGGCACTCGTCTTGCCATCACGCACGCGCACGATACGCCCCGACGCGGGAGGCTCGATGGCGCTGCCGCCGACCATCACGCCCGACTCGCGCAGCGCCATGCCATAGATCGCGTACGCACCCCAGTAACTCTGCGCATCCGAAGCACCGCGGCGTTCGATCTCGGCCTTGGTCTCGTGCACGAAGATCGTGTACTCGGTCCCGGCGCTCACCGGGGCGTCAGGGGCGGTCGGCGCGGGTGTCTGGCCCGCGCCGATGCTCGCGAGCAGCGCCGCGCCGGCAATCACACCGAGAAGGGTCAGGGTCTCGCGCCGACGAGTGCTGAGAACGCTGCGGCCGATCGAGTTCGTCATGAGGGTCACTCCTTGGATGAAGCATGGATCCGAAACGGATCCGAACCAGCGCTCGCGAGCGGCCAACACGCCGCGGCGCGGTCGCCACATGCTCATGACGCACGCCGAGGCCGCAGATCGACACCGCCGCGAACAATTTCTGGGTGCTCTGCAGGCCATGAATACCAAACAGAAATCGATCAGCCCGGACCGTCGGGCCGTGCTTCCAATGGTGGGGCGGCTCTCCTATCATCTCGACCCCGCTGCGGCCGGTTTCGGGTTTGGCGCGTGCCAGGCTCGGGGCGGCTGCTAACTCATCATGACGATCGGATCGGCCGTGTACCCGGACCGAGCCGATCGTGGAGGACAGCCTCATGCCTTCGCACGTCAAACTGCTTCTCATCGACAACGTTGACTCCCTCGGCATCGTCGGGGACGTCGTGAACGTCCGCATCGGCTACGCCCGCAACTTCCTGCTGCCGCGCGGCCTGGCCGAGACGCCCAGCGAGGAGAAGATCAAGAGCCTCGCCGCCAAGCGCGCCCAGGCCGAGAAGGACCTCGCCCAGCTCCGCACGCAGCGCGAGCAGATGACCGAGAAGCTCAAGGGCCTCGACATCGAGCTCGTCCGCCCCTGCAACGACATGGGCATTCTCTACGGCGCGATCACGCAGCAGGAAGTGGCCACGCTCCTGGGCGCCAAGGGCTTCGCGGTCAAGGCACGCGAGGTGCGCATCCCCGCGACGATCAAGCGCGTGGACACCTACGACATCCACGTCAAGCTCGACAGCGATCTGGACGCGATGATCAAGCTCCGCGTGAAGCCCGATCGCGAGCTCTCCAACGACAAGACCGCCGCCGAGGAGGACGCCGAGAAGAAGCCGGTGGACGAGAAGCGTCCGATGACGCGCGAGGAGCGTCGCGAGGCCCGCGAGGACGCCTTGGAAGAGAAGCGCGACGCACGCCGCGCTGCCCGCGCCAGCGCGATGGACATGCTCGCCGCCGACGACGCCGCCAAGAAGGCCACCAAGGGAACATGGGGTGTCGCGAAGGCCGCCGAGGCGCCGGCCGGCGAGGCCAAGGCGCCCAAGGCCGAGAAGGCCGACGGCGGTGACAAGGCCGATAAGGCCGATAAGGCCGACAAGGCCAAGAAGGACAAGGGCGAGAAGAAGGCCAAGAAGTAAGGCCTCGCCCGGCGCAGCGCTGCCCTGAAGGGCCGCGCAGCGGAAGCTGGTTGAGAACCCACTTATCAGAACGAGAAAGCCCCGGGCCTCGGCCCGGGGCTTTTCTAATGGTGGCGCTCTGGGGCTCGCGGCCTACTCGTGGCCGGGTGAGGCGTCGGCGTGCGTGGGCTCGGCGGCGTTGGCCCGGCCGGCGGCGAGGGCGTCGATGAGCTCTGCCTGCCACGGGTGGTTCCCGAGGAACTCGACCTCGCCGCTGCTGATGTCACAGACAGCGCCGATCACGTTCACCTCGCCGCGGCGGGCCATGTCGGCGAGTTCGGGGCTCTTCTTGAAGAGGTCGTAGACAGTCTGCCAGACGTTCTCGCGGACGGCGGCGGCGACGAGGTCGTCGCCCGCCAGGCCGGGATTGTTGCGCCGGGCGCGTTCGACGGAGGGGACGATGCCGGCGACGAGCTGGGCGACCTTGCCATGGAGCTGCGCGCCGCTGGCGGCGGCGGCGACGGCGCCGCACTTGGTGTGGCCCATCACGATGAGGAGCGGGGTCTTGAGGTGGCCGACGCCGTACTCGACCGTGCCGGTCTCGCTGTCACCGGCGACGTTGCCCGCGACGCGCACGACGAAGAGCTCGCCGACGCCGCGGTCGAAGATGCGATCGGCCGGAACGCGTGAGTCCGCGCAGGAGACGATCGTCGCGAGCGGCTTCTGGCCGGAGGCCGCGAGGCGGGCGCGGCGTGGGAGCTCGTTGTTGGGATCAAGGGGCTTGCCCGCGACCCAGCGCTGGTTGCCTTCGCGCAGCCACTTGAGCACGGTTTCGGCGTCTGGCGGCGCGTCGGCGGCGGAACTGGGCGGCTCGGTGGTCGTGGTGGCGGGTGCGTGCGGATCCTCGTCGGCGGGTGCGCTGGCGGGAGTTGCCTTGTGCGCATCGGCGGGGGCACCGTGATCGCCGCCGTCTTCGTGCGCGGGCGTCTTGGGCTTGGCGGGTGCGGCGCGCTGCGCCGGGCGCGGCTCGGGCTTGGCGAGGCTGCGCGGGGCGGGAGCGGCGGGAGCGTGGGGCGCGTTGGACGCGGCCGGGGGCGTCGCGTGATCATCGGCGCTGACCATCGGCGCGGTGCCGGCGATCATGGTGAGTGCGAGGATGGTTCTGATCTGCATGATGGCGGCTCTCCGGATGCGGGCGCGATCGAAAACACGCTCCCATCTGGAGATCGGACCATGGCGGGGGTGGGTTGATCAGAGGCCGACAGAACCCCGGGGGCGTCAGGCGGTTGCGCGGAACGACCCGCGTTCCCGTGCCAGCTCAACGCGGAGGGCGTGGGCGAGCTGCTCGTACTGCTCGACGCGGTTGTAGAGCTGCGCAGAGATGCGGATGACGCGCGTGTTATCGGGGCCGAACCGCCAGACGGGGGTGACGATCCGGTGGTTGTGGTAGAGGGCGTCCTGGAGGGCGTCGTCGTACTCGGTGGGACGGTTGCGCAGTTCGGGGGCGGGCTCCGGGAGGGGGAGCGTGCACATGCTGCCGACCATGCGCTCGGGGCACGGTTCGGCGATGCCCAGCGCGCCACAGACGATGGCGCGGCCCTTCATGATGAGCTCGTGATTCTTGCGGTAGAGGGCGGGCCAGCCGCCGGGGAGCAGGCCGCCCATCTCGGTCACGGCGTTCGAGATAGCGAGGATCGCGGTGTAGTCCGCGGTGCCCATGTAGTCGAAGTCACGCAGGAAGAGCGGGCGATCGGGACGGACCTTGTTGGCGCGGCTGGAGAGGGCGAGGGTGCGGAACTTGTCCTGCCGATCGGGCCGGACGCACAGGAAACCGGTGCCCTTGGGCGCGCTGAGCCACTTGTGGCCGGAGCCGATGAAGTAGGTCGGGGCGAGGGCCGCGAGATCGACCTGGAGCTGGCCGACGGAGTGAGCGCCGTCAAGGACGGTGTCGATGCCGCGGCGGTGGAGTTCGGCGAGGATGGTGGCGACGGGGAAGATGAGGGAGGTGGCGGAGGTGATGTGGCTGATGAAGGCCAGGCGCGTGCGCGGCGTGACGCAGGCGAGGACGCGCTCGGCGACGATGTCGGGGGTCGTGCCGGGGTAGGGGATGGCGGCGCGGACGACGCGGGCCCCGGTGCGGGCGCAGGTGCGCTCGAGCTCGTTCGAGAGGGACTGGTACTCGTGGTCGGTGATCAGGATCTCGTCGCCGGGGCTCAGGTTCGCGTTGGCGAGGATCGTGGAGATGGCGATGGTGGCGTTGGCGACGGGGGCGACGTCGGCGGCGCGGCAGTTGAGGAACCGGGCGAGCGACTCGCGGACGCCGTCCATCAGGTGTTCGAGGTCGACCTTGAAGAAGCGGACAGGGTCACGCTCCATCCGGTCGCGGTAGGCCTGCTGCGCGAGCGTCACAGGACGGAGCACCGCGCCATAGCTGCCGTGGTTGAGGAAGCAGAGGTTGGGATCGAGCTGCCAGATTCCCGGCGTGATCGAGAGAGGGGCCGCGCTCTGCGAGGCGGCGGCCTTGGGCTCGGCGTTCATGGCGGCGGGAGTGGTGGTTGGAAGCAGGGTGTTCTGCACGGCGGGAGTTCCCAGTCGCGACCGGTGGCGTGCGGCGTCAAATGAAAGTGTCACCGAGCGCCCATCGCACCCGGTGCGCTCCAAGATCGGCTCGGATGCCGATTGACGATCAATGCTTGGGAAGGAGAGTAGGTCTGAGGAGGGGAGAGAGGGGGAAAGGGAAGGTGTCGAGGTGTTCAGGTGCCGCGGATCGTGAGGGGGTGGTGAGGCGGCGGTGGGGGGTGCTGGTGGAGTGGTGGTGGCGGCCCGGCGCGTGATCCCCTCCAAGTCGGGGCGCTTGGACATGGCCATGAGCTTGAGGGCCAGGACGGCGCTTTGGGCGGCGACCAGGAGCTGGATGCGGACTCTTGCTGTATGGAGCCTGGTGACGGCCTCGATCACCTTGCAGATGTCCTCGCGCGAGGCCCACCGGGCGAGCCCGTGCAGGCTGAGCTTGTGATCCCGGATCACCTCGCTCAGCGGATCATCGCCGCAGACCAAGGCGCCGAGGAGGACGGCATCGGACTTTGGGATGGAAGCGATGCCGGGGTCGATGGGGACGAAGGGTCTGGCGGGGCATGAGTTGGTGGTGGCGGGTGAACTGGCGGCTGAGGAAATGGGTGCGGATGCGGCGGGAGAGCTGGCCGTGCTCAAGCTCTCGGTTTGGATGGTGTTTGGTTTGGGTCAAGCATGAGCAGGTGAGATCGGGAGAGGTCACGAAGTTTGCGCACAGAGGGGGGTACGGAGGCGCGGTTGGAGGGGCAGGGAAGCGCGGAGC
>CAZBXF010000028.1:12354-16742 GCA_964495635.1 uncultured Phycisphaeraceae bacterium | reverse complement strand
GGGGTTGGGCCGGGTGGTTGGAGAAGAAGGCATCGACGCTGGGGGCGGCGAGCTTTGGGGCGGGGGCCTTGAGCTTGGGGTAGGATGCGCCATGGCGAGTGGTGGCGACACGGTGACGAACGCTTCTGTCCGGCGCGAGGGCGTGGTGGCGCGGGCGCCGGCGGCGCCTGTTGCCGCGTCTGCCAAGCGTGGGAGCGCGTACCCGGCGGCGGTGGACCGCCTGATTGCGGAGTTCGCGAAGCTCCCCGGGATTGGCCGCCGCTCGGCCGAGCGTCTGGCCTTCTACCTGCTCAAGAGCGATGAGGCGACGGCGATGTCGCTGGCGCGGGCGGTGGAGGATGTGAAGCGGACTGTGCGTCACTGCTCGGTGTGCTGGAGTCTGTGCGACGGGGCGATGTGTGGGATCTGTGCTGATGCGTCGCGCCAGCGGGATGTGGTGCTGGTGGTCGAGCAGCCGAAGGACCTGCTGGCGCTGGAGCAGACGGGCATGTACAAGGGGTTGTACCACGTGCTGATGGGGCGGCTGAGTCCGCTGGAGGGGATCGGGCCGGATGCACTCACGATCGCGAGCCTGCTGGAGCGCGTGTCGGATGGGTCGCGCAATCCCGGAGGCGTGGCGGTGCGGGAGGTGGTGCTGGGTCTCAATCCGACGCTCGAGGGTGACGGGACGGCGCTGCACCTGGGCGAGGCGCTGCGGGGGCGGGGTGTGACGGTGACGCGGCTGGCCCGCGGGCTTCCCAGCGGATCTCAGCTCGAGTACGCGAACAAGGCGGTGCTGGCCGATGCGATTGTGGGCCGGCGCCGGGTGGAGTCTTCGGAGTAGAGTGGCGGGTGGAGGGGAGTTCCAACGGGAGACGGCGCGAGTTGGCCGTGAAGAAGAGAAGCGGCGGGGGCAGGTTGAGGCAGAGAGCGCGGATGAAGATGGCGTAGTGGCAGGCCGGACGCCAGCGCCACAAGGTGGAGTAGTTTTCTGCGGGTCTGAGCGGAGCACCATGCGGTTCGAGACTTCCCAGAACATGCGGCTCGGCCAGCACATGAAGCTGGCACCCAGGATGATCCAGTCGATGGAGATCCTGCAGATGCCGCTCGCTGAGCTTGAGGAGCGCATCGAGCAGGAACTGGAGAGCAATCCCACGCTGGAGCTTGCGGATGGGTCGCTGGATGCGGGTGAGGCCGCGGCGATCGCGACCGAGACGGGGCTGGGCGAGGGGAGCGGCACGATTGCGCGTGAGGAGGGCCAGGGGACGAACTCGGCGGACTTTGAGCGGCTCGAGAGCTTTGAAGCTGACAATCCGGACGCGGCGGAGAACGCGTTTGACGGGGGGTCGGAGCATGCGGGCGAGGGGGAGGTGCCGCAGCGTCAGGAGCGGGACCGCTACGAGGAGTTTGGGGCCGCTGTGCGGAGCGATGGTGGAGAGCGTGACGCGAAGATGGACGCGATGGCGGCGGCACCGGCGCGGAGCGCGTCGCTGCATGATCAGCTTCGCGGACAATGGTCGCTGGTCGACGTCTCGGAGGAGATCCGTGGGCTTGGCGAGCTGCTGATCTCCTTCATTGAGGACGACGGGTATCTGCGGACGGACATGGCGACGATCGCGGACCGTGCGCCGGTGACGCCGGAGGGTGGGGAGCCGCCGGTGGGCATGCCGCGGCTGTCGCGTCGGCCGACGGTGCAGGAGTTGGAGCATGCGCTCGGGGCGGTGCAGCTGCTGCTGGAGCCTGCGGGTGTGGCGGCTCGGACGCCGGCGGAGTGCCTGATCCTGCAGCTGGACGCGATGGAGGATCAGGAGGATTCGGGCTGGCCCAAGGAGTCGTTCGGGCATGCGCGACTTCTGGTGGGGGAGCACCTCGAGGACCTGACGCAGAATCGCCTGCCACGGGTGGCGGAGCGGTCTGGGCTCACAATCGACGAGGTTCGGGAGACGATGGCGCTGCTGAAGCGGCTCTCGCTGGCGCCGGCGCGGCGGCTGGTGGATGAGGCCGTGAGGCCGATCGTTCCGGACGCGATCGTGGAGTATGACGAGGCGCAGGACCGGTATGTCGCGTATCTGAATGACCGCGCGATCCCGAACGTGCGGATCAACCAGCAGTACGCGCTGATGACGAAGGACAAAGCGGTCGAGAAGAACGCGCGGGACTTCATCAAGATCAACATGGAGAACGCGAAGTGGCTTCTGGACGCGATCGGGCAGAGGCGCGCGACGCTGCTTCGCGTGGTGAAGGTCGTTGTTGATGCGCAGCGCGAATTCTTTGACTATGGACCTCAGGCGCTCAAGCCGCTGCCCATGACGGGCGTTGCGGAGCAGCTCGGGATCCATGTGGCGACGGTGAGCCGGGCGGTGGCGGAAAAGTACATTCTGACGCCGCGCGGCGTCGTGGCGCTGCGGAAGTTCTTCAGCGGTGGGCTCGCGACCGAGGGCGGGAGCGACATGGCGTGGGACGCGATCAAGGAAGCGCTGAAGGATGTGATCGACGCGGAAGATCGCGCGAAGCCGCTGTCGGATGAGCAGCTCGTGGCGGCGATGAAGGACCGCGGGATTGAGATCGCGCGGCGGACGGTGGCGAAGTATCGCGACCAGCTTGGGATTCCGACGGCGCGGCTGCGGCGGAAGTTCTGAGGCGGGTGTCGAACTGGCTCACCGGCTGCGGCGGCGGGCGCGTTCGGCGGTGACCATGTCGACGGCGCGGCGGATGGAATCATCGACGGTGTCGTTGACGAGGAAGAGGTTGTAGACGCCGCTCGCGCGGGCGGACTCCATCTCGGCCTTGGCCTGCGCGAAGCGCTTCTGGATCTGGTCGTCGTTCTCGCGCTTGCGGTCGCGCAGGCGGCGGAGGAGTTCTTCCTCGGTCGGAGGCACGATGAAGATCGAGAAGGCACCGGGGACGTGGCGCTTCACCTGGATGGCGCCTTGCACGTCGATCTCGAGGATGACAAGGCGGCCGCGCTTGAGCTGCTCGAAGACCCAGGCCTTGGGCGTGCCGTACTTCTTGCCGTAGACGCCCGCGGTCTCGATGAACTCGCCGGCGCTCTTCATGCGCTCGAACTCATCGTCGGAGACGAAGTGGTAGTCAACGCCCTCGACATCGGCGGGTGTCTTCGCGCGCGTGGTGCAGGACACGGAGAACGCCGAGCCGGGAATGGAGCGTTCGACGCCGCGGGTGATGGTGGTCTTCCCGACGCCCGAGGGGCCTGAGATGATCAGGAGCAGGCCGTCGTCGGTGTCGGTGGGGAGGCGGTGCTGGTCGGAGGACGCGGGGGTCATGGGGAGCGAGTGTACCCGGGGTGGGGGCGGCGACTCGACATGAGTGGCTGCTGATGTCGGTTCGTTCGTTCCGCGGCGGGCGCGCCGGACGTGTGCCTTGGAGGCTCAGGGCGTGACGAGGGCCTTCAGCACTGCCATGCGGACGAGGACGCCGACGGAGACCTGGCGGAGGATGAGGCTTCGGGGGCCGTCGGCGACCTGGGCGTCGAGTTCGATGCCGCGGTTGATGGGGCCGGGATGCATGACGACGGCGCCGGGCTTCATGCGGTCGGCTCTCGCGGCGGTCAAGCCAAAGCGTTCGCGGAACTCGCGGACGCTCGCGATGGTGGGGCTCTTGCCGCCCTCACCGCTGCCGGCGGCGCCGGGGTTCTTGGCGGTCTCGCCGTGGCGCTCGAACTGGATCCGGAGCATCATGACGGCGTCGGCCTTGGGGAGGATGGGGTCGAGCTCGTGGGCGACCTTGCAGCCCAGGGACTCGAGGCTCTTTGGGGCCATGGCTGGCGGACCGACGCAGATGACGTTTGCGCCGAGGGTGCGCATGCCGGCGATGTCAGAGCGAGCGACCCGCGAGCTCGCGACGTCGCCGACGATCGCGATGGTGAGGCCCTTGAGGGAAAAGTCCTCGAGTCGGTTGTGGGCCTGGGCGAGGGTGTAGATGTCGAGGAGGCCCTGCGTTGGGTGTTCGTGCTTGCCGTCGCCGGCGTTGATGACGGGGATCTTCACGGCGCGGGAGATCATGCGTGATGAGCCTGCCTGGCGCGCGCGGACGATGAGGGCGGAGACGCCCATCGCTTCGACGTTGCAGGCGGTGTCGATCAGCGTCTCGCCCTTGCTGATGGAGAGCGTGGAGCCAAGGAGATCGACGACGCTCGCGCCCAGGCGCGCGGCGGCGACGGAGAAGGAGCCGCGCGTGCGGGTGGAGTCCTCGAAGAAGAGGTTGGCGACGGAGCGGCCTGCAAGGGCGTGGGCGACGTCGGAGGGTGGGGCGGTGTCGAGGTCGCGGGTGGCCGTGAGGAACTCGCGAAGCTCGTGGGCACCCATGTCCTGAAGACCGAGAAGGTGGCGGGCGGTGGCGGTGGGTGCTGAGGTGGGTGGCATTGCTTGGGCAGTGTATTCGGGGCGGTG
>CAZBXF010000028.1:0-12254 GCA_964495635.1 uncultured Phycisphaeraceae bacterium | reverse complement strand
GGGTGGGAGGGCATGGGAACAACCGACAGCAAGTGCTCGGCCTGTGAAGGCTTCGTGAACCGGCGGGCGTGGCGGGCCGATTCTGGGAGGTGCTGGGACAGGGCTGGAGTTGCGCTCGGGGCCGGTTGCGGGTACGCTGGACCGGCACGAGAGAGCGTCCGACGGGAGATTGCCCAGCTTTGGCCAGCGCGGTGGAACCGCGAGCCCCGGACCAGCGCACGGAAGCGGGAAGCGCCATGACAACACATTCGACCCGTGGTGGAACAACGTCCTTGGGAAGCACGCAGTCGCACGAGGCGCAGGGGGCTTCGGCGCCGAAGGGGTGGTCGGTCTCGAGATCACCGGTGCAGGGGCGCGATGGCGCATCGGCCCAGGGGGGAGGGGCGGCGACCGGGCAGCCGGGTCGCCTGACGGCGCGAGACCTTGAGCGCGGGGTCGGTGCGCGGCAGGCTCAGGCTTCGTCACCGACTCCCTCGCAGCCGCAGCCGCAGGGCTCGGCGGGGGCGCCGGACGAGACCGAGGTCAAGACCTTCGTCCTCGACACGAACATCCTGCTCTACAACCCCGACGCGGTCTTTGTCTTCCAGGACAACCACGTCGTGATCCCCTTCATGGTGATCGAAGAGCTGGACAAGATGAAGCGGAAGGATGATGACCTGGGCCGCAACGCCCGGGCCTGCATCCGCCATCTGGATCGGCTCCGGGCGATCGGGTCGCTGACGAAGGGTGTTGATTGGGGCCTGCTTCCGATGCAGCCCAACGCCGCGAGGTCGGCGGGGCCGGGCGGACGCACGGGCACGATCCGCATCGATGTGACGGACTACGAGCGGCCCGCGGCGATCCGGGAGGATGCGCCGGACAACGCGATCATCGCGGTGGCGTGGCATCTCACGCAGCAGGGCGTGCGCGCGGTGTTCGTCACGAAGGACCTCTCCGCGCGCATCAAGAGTGATTCGCTGGGCATCAAGACCGAGGACTTTGAGAACCAGCGCGTTGATGCGGACCGCCTCTACACGGGCTTTGTAACGGCGGAGGTCGAGGGCGGGCTGATCGATGAGCTGTATCGCGATCGGCTGCTGGAGGTCTCGCGACTGACGACGGCGCTGCAGGCGACGACCGCCGAGGGGCACACGTACACGCGTGAGCTCAACGCGAACCAGTTCGTCGTGCTGCGCGATGAGGCGGATGAGCATCACACGGGCCTCGGCCGGCGGCTGGCGGACACGGACCATGTGATCCCGGTGACGGGGCCGCGCAAGGCCGTGTTCGGCGTGATGGCGCGCAACGTGCAGCAGACAATGGCGATGGACGTGCTGCTGGACGAGGACATCAAGCTCGTCACGCTGCTTGGCAGCGCGGGCACGGGCAAGACGCTGCTGGCGCTCGCGGCCGGGATGAGCAAGGTCTTTGGTGAGCAGCGCTACGACAAGCTCCTGGTAGCGCGGCCCATCATGCCGATGGGGCGCGACATCGGCTACCTGCCGGGCGACAAGGACGAAAAGCTCGCGGCGTGGATGCAGCCGATCTTCGACAACCTGTCATACCTCATGAGCACGCGCGGCTCGCCGATCCAGGCGCCCGAAGGATTCAGCAGCGAGCAGCGCATCCAGAAGCTGATGGCCGATGGAAAGCTGGTGCTGGAGCCGCTGACGTACATCAGAGGCCGCAGCATCCCGCACCAGTTCATGATCGTTGACGAGGCTCAGAATCTGTCGCCGCACGAAGTGAAGACGATCGCGAGCCGCGTGGGCGACGGGACGAAGCTGATCCTGACGGGCGACATCCAGCAGATCGACAATCCGTACCTGGATCAGTCGAGCAACGGCCTGGCGTACGCGATCGAGAAGATGAAGGGCGTGAGGCTCTACGCGCACGTCACGCTGACCAAGAGCGAGCGAAGCGAGCTGGCGAGCCTGGCAGCAAGCCGGCTGTAGAAGAGGTAAGGGCCCAGCGCAGCGGGATGGAGCGCACGGCGCGAGATGGGCTGGAAGAAAACACGAACGCTGAAGCGCTGAGAAGAAGTGAGATCTGCCAGTGCAGAGGCTGGTGCAGGTGAAGTCGGGGCTGCCGGCTTCTCTCAAGCACAGTTCCTGATGCTCTGCTCTGTGCCCTCTGCACCTCTGTGGTGGCACTTTCCTTCCGTCACGTCCGACAGATCTGTCACATCTGTCACATCTATCACGCAAGCGACTCGGCCGGCTCTTCGTGGCCTCCTCGGAGTTCGCCCGCGGCGAAGCGGTCGATGATCTCATGGACGAGGTTCGCGTCCTTGACGTTTCGCATCGCTTCCTTGAAGGGCTTGATGCTCTCGAGCTTGCCGTTACCGAGGTCGCGCTGCAGCCGCTTGGCAAACCACGAGACGCGCCGGTTGATCTGGTAGATCGCATACCGGTCGTCGCGCTGCGTGCGCATCAGGTCAAAGAACCGCCGCAGCGTGTCCAGCTTCTCCGTCTCGGTCGGCTCCGGCGGCAGCTCCTCACCCGGCGCCAGCGGCGGGCCCGCAAGGCCAACCTTCCTGAGGTGCGCCAGCGTGTCGCGGAAGATCCACGGCGTCGACAGCGCGCCGCGGCCGATCATGACGCCGCTGCAGCCGGTGGCGCGGATCATGCGTTCGGCGTCGATGGGTTCGCGCACGTCGCCGTTGCCGATGATGGGGATCGCGCCGTTGACGGCATCGACGACGCGCGCGATGCCGGGAAGCTGAACGACGCCGCCAAACTTCATCTCGGTGGTGCGGCCGTGGACGGTGACGGCGACGACGCCGACATCCGCGAGCATGCGGGCCAGGTGCGGCGAGCAGGCGGCCCCGGACTCATAGTCGGAGGTGTGCCAGCAGAGACGGATCTTGCATGTCAGTGGCACCAGGCACTTGGCACCCGGCACGAGGGATGACGGGGAAGTGGCTGCTGCGGAAGACGACGCGCGGCCTTGGCGCCGGTGCCATTCTTCCTGGGAGATGGGGCACTTCTCAAGCTCTTTCGCGACTCGTGCGGCGATGGCGACCGCCCGTTCGAGGTTGGTGAGCAGGGCGCTGCCGCCGTCCTTCTTCGTCACCTTGTCGACCGGACAGCCCATGTTGATGTCGACGACGGTGGCACCGTGCTCGACGGCCCACCGGGCGCCCTCAGCCATGATCTCAGGGTCGCTGCCGTAGAGCTGCATGCCGACGGGCTTGTCGAAGTCGTTGGTCTTGGCGAGGTCGAGGCTGGTGGCAGTGCCGCGCAGGAGGCCCTGCGGGGAAAGGAGGTCGGTGCAGGCAAGACCGACACCACCCCACTCGCGGCAGATGGTGCGGAAGGCAAGGTCGCAGTAGCCGGCGATGGGCGCCAGAAGGAGGGGCGTGGCAAGCTGGACGGGGCCGAGGCGGAGCATAATGAAGGGTAGCGAGTGGGCACTGGGGAAACGCGGAAGGCATTTGGCACAAGGCACTTGGTACGAGGTGAAGGAGCGAAGCTATCGGGGACTGGGCTCCGAGGACGGAGAGGTGGGAACGCGAAGGCCCGGAAAGGCTGATGCCGGGTTTGTTCGTATTCTGGTTGCCATTTTCATTTTGGGCCGAGCGCGTGGGGGTTGGTGGGCGAAGAACAGGGGCCGGCGGCTGGGTTTGTTGGCCGCGGGCGGTGGTCCGTTCGAACACTCAACTGCTTAGAAGAGGAGATCGCTGATGAAGGCTGCTGGTACTCACCGCGCTCGGGTTTCGATGCTGGTCATGGCCGCGGGGCTCGGTGTGGCACTCCTTGGGGGTGTTGCGTCGGCGCAGACGGACAAGCCGATTCCTGGGGCCCCGGCGGCTCCGAACGATCCTCGCGTGAAGACGGCGGGCGAGATCCGGTTTGCGGAGCAGATGCACGACTGGGGGACGATCCCCGACGACACGAAGAAGTCGGTGGAGTTCAAGTTCACGAACGTGGGTCCTGGGACGCTGACGATCCTGGACACGAAGGGCTCGTGCGGTTGCACGGTTCCGGCACTGGCGAAGAAGGTGTATGGGCCCGGTGAGAGCGGGGCGATCACGGTTGAGTTCAATCCGCACAACCGTCGTGGTCCTCAGCACACGACGGTGACGGTGACGACGGATGATCCGCAGCATCCGACGGTGATCCTCGAGGTGAAGAGCGAGGTGAAGCCGGTGGTGAGCTTTGAGCCGCAGATGGTGGCGATCGGGGTTGTGCCGCGGGGGACGGCGAGGCCGTTCTCGACGAAGATCGTGTCGCGGATCCTGGACCTTAAGTTCCTGTCGGCGACGCCGAACCTGGGCATGCTGGAGGCGAAGCTTGGCGAGCCGAAGCAGGTTGAGGTGAATGGCGAGAAGATGCTGGAGGTGCCGCTGGAGGTGACGGTGAAGGCCGACGCGCCGGTGGGGCCCGTGGTGGGCAATGTCTCGGTGCGGACGAGCGATCCGAACCGGATCCTGAACCTCATGGTCTCGGGCGAGGTGACGGGCGATGTGCAGGTCGTCCCCGCGAACGTGCAGCTCGGCCGGCTTGCGTTCAACCAGCCGATCAACCACGTGGTGCGGCTGATGTCGCGCAACGGCAAGCCCTTCAAGATCGTGAAGATCACCGAGCAGACGAAGATGAGCCCGTTCTTCTCTGATCCCGCTTCGACGGAGCGCGAGGTGAAGGCGGTGATCGAGGAGGACAAGTCCGTGAAGCCGTCCGCGTGGATCGTGCGGCTGTCGGCGGTGGCGCCCGACAAGCAGATGGCGGCCCGCGGCGAGCTTCGGATCGAGACGGACCTTCCCGAGGAGCGCTTCGTGACGGTGCCATACTTCGGGTTCACGGCGCCGGCGCCGCAGCAGGCGCAGCCGGCCGGGGCCTCGCCCACGGGCGGCGGCGGGTGGGATGCGAACCCGAGCACGCTGGTGCCTCGGTAGGCTGGCGCCGGCCACGGAGTGGCGGGGGCGGTCGGGAGCAGTTCTGTAAGTTCACAGGGCCCTGCGCGAGCGCGCAGGGTCCTGCTTTCGGGGTGGGGTGTTGTCGGAGCCGAGCGTGATGCGTCTCTTGAATCGGATGCTGGTAATCGTGGCGATGGGTCTGGCGCTGGGCGTCGGGCAGTCGATGCTGCACCATGTGCGGCATGGTGATCGGCCGATCCGGACTGAGGTAAGGTTGTCGTCGCCGGTGGAGGCTCCGGCGGCGGGGCCTGCCGCGGGCGGGGGCGTGGCTGCGCCGGCGGCCGGGAGCGAGGGGTCGCGCGGCGGTGCGGGAACGACCGGGGCTGCCGGTCAGGCTGCGCCGGGGGCCGGCGGGCCGAGCGCCACAGGTGCCACGGGTGTCACGGCGCCGGCGGCGTCGCTCGGGCTCGATATCACGATCCCGCAGGCGTTTGGACTCTTCCAGCAGGGCGGGATCATGTTCCTGGATGCGCGGCGAAAGGATGAGTACGAGGCGGCCCACGTGGAGGGTGCTCTCCTGCTCTCGACGGAGCACTTCGGCCGCGGGACGATTCCAGCCACGATCGGCTTTCTGGACAAGACGCAGCCGGTGGTGATCTACTGCGGCGGCGGGGCGTGCGACGCTTCCAAGAATCTCGTCATCATGCTGCAGAACTTCGGGTTCACGAAGTTCCACATCATGACGGATGGGTTCCCCGCCTGGCAGGCGGCGGGGCATCCGGTGGCGCAGGGACCAAGCCCGATCAATCCCGAGGAGGGCATGTAGCATGGCGGGCGCTTCGGTGGTGACGGGCACGCTGAGCGGGAGCGAGCGAGCGGCGGGGCGGCCGATGGGGTGGCTCGTGCTGCCGCTGCGGCTGCTGCTGGGGGGGCTGTTCGTGTTCGCTGGCGTGATGAAGGTGCAGGACACGCAGAACTTTGCGTTCGCGGTGCAGGGGTTCAAGATCCTGCCCGAGCACCTGGTGGTGCTGGCGGCGTTCGTGCTGCCGTGGCTGGAGATGGTGGCGGGTGGAATGCTGCTCCTGGGCCTTTGGACGCGGGCGTCGGCGGGAGTGATCGGGCTGATGACGCTCGGCTTTCTGGGCGGGATCATCTCGGTGATCGTGCGCGGGATGGACGTGAAGTGCTCGTGCTTCGGGAAGTTCGAGTTCCCCTGCGCGGGGGCGATCGGGTATTGCCATGTGGCGCGGAATGCTGTGATGATCGCGATGGCGGGGGCGATCGTCCTCTGGGGCCCGGGGCCGCTGGCGATTGATCGCGAGAGCACGAAGTAGTGCCGTGGCGGGGGTTTGGTGAGGGTGGCTGCGCTCCGTGATGGGTGGGGGTTCGCTTTGTCCTAGGCATCTGGCGGGAGGGATGCGGCTGCGCATCTAGCGTGGGGGTGCGCGCACGTTGGCCGGGCGTTATGCTCTCGGCCTCGCCGCGCTTGATGAGGTTGATGGCGCCGTGTGCTGAGATGGAGCCCATTGATGCTGCTTGGATCCCGCCGCGTTGGACGCTTTCTGGTTGGTTCGGTGCTGATGGTGATGTGTGCTGCTGGCGGCGTGGTGCATGGCCAGCCGGCGGCGGGTCCGGCGGGGGCCGGGGCCCTGGCGGAGCCGTTTGGCGTGACCAACCTTGGCTTCTATCGCCAGCCGGCGGTGTGGGATGACACGGTGGTGTTCGTGAGTGAAGGGGACTTGTGGCGCGTGCCGCTGGCGGGGGGCGTCGCGTCGCGGCTCACAACGGGGACGGGGGAGGAGTCGCATCCGGCGATCTCGCCTGATGGGAAGACGCTGGCGTTTGTCGGTGAGTATGAGGGGACGCCGGACATCTACACGATGCCGCTGAATGGCGGGCTTCCCACGCGGCGGACGTGGGGGGCGTCGCGGGTGGGATTTGTGGGGTTCGCGCCCGATGGGCGGGTGATGTACAGCACGAGGCAGTTCTCGACGCTACCCAGCAGCCAGACGGTGCTGATGGACCTCGCGACGGGCGCAACGGAGCGTGTGCCGCTGTCGGAGTCTGACCAGGGGACGTTTGACGAGGCGGGGAACTGGTACTTCACACGGCTGCCCTTCCAGGGGAGCCACACGAAGCGGTACAAGGGCGGGTACATCCAGCAACTCTGGAAGTTTGCGGCGCCGGATGCGGATGGGAAGCGGCTCGAGGCGGTGCCGCTGACGGCGGACTTTGCGGGAACGAGCAAAGAGGCGATGTGGCACGCCGGGCGCGTCTACTTCGTGAGCGACCGCGACGAGGCGGCGCAGACGATGAACATCTGGAGCATGGCGCCGGACGGCACGGACCTTCGTCAGCACACGCGCCACGCGGGAATGGATGTGCAGTGGCCGTCATTGCACGCAGGGTCCGGTGGCGCCACGATCGTCTACCAGCAGGGGGCGGATCTGTACCGTCTGGATGTGGGTGCCGGGGGCGGCGCGGCGGAGCCGGTCAAGATCGACGTGCGGCTGACGGGCGACGCGGACCAGGCACGCGAGAACTGGATCGAGAAGCCAATCGACTGGATGACCAACGCGGCGATCTCGCCGAATGGTGATCGCGTGGCGATCACGGCGCGCGGTCGTGTGTTTGTAGCGTGGGCGAAGGCGGGGCGCCTTGTGGATGTGACGGCGGCGAGCGCGACGCTGCCGACGGGCGGGCAGAAGGCGGTGCGGTATCGCAATGCCCGGTTCATGCCCGATGGGAAGACGCTGCACGCGCTGACCGACGAGAGCGGCGAGGTTGAGGTCTGCACGCTGCCGGCAAACGGGATCGGCGGGCCGACGCGCGTCACGACCGATGGCGTGGTGCTGCGCTGGGATGGGCTGGCAAGCCCCGATGGGACGATGATCGCGCACAGCGACAAGGACCACAACCTGTGGATCACGACGGTCGCGGGAGAGAAGGCGGGGCAGACCGTCAAGGTCGCGCACTCGCCGGTGGACTCGATCAACACGTATGAGTGGTCGCCGGACAGCAGATGGCTCGCGTTCGTGCAGGCGGCGGACAACATGGCGTCGCAGATCCGTCTGTACAGCCTCGACAGCGGCGTGACGACGGAAGTGACCTCGGACCGGTTCGAGAGCTACTCGCCGCGGTTCAGCCCGGACGGAAAGTGGCTGTGGTTCCTCTCAGATCGGACGATCCAGAGCGTGGTGGGGAGCCCGTGGGGGCCGATGGCGCCCGAGCCCTTCTTTGACAAGAAGACGAAGGTCTACGCGGTGTCGCTGGCGGCGGGTGAGCGGTGGCCGTTCCAGCCGGAGGATGAACTGAGCCGCCTGAGGGCGGAGCGGAAGAAGGAGGAGGAGAAGAAGAAGCAGGAGGACAAGCAGGAAGAAAAGAAGGCTGAGGAGGCGGCGAAGGACCGTGCTGCGCCGCCGCCGGTGGTGGACGAGCCGGCGACCGATCCGGCGGTTCAGAACAAGGCTGAGGCCAAGCCCGACACGAAGCCCGACGCGAAGGCCGTGACGCCGATCAAGGTTGATGTTGAGGGGTTGGCGCAGCGGCTGTTTGAAGTGCCGATGGAGGCGGGGAACTACTTCGCGCTCTCGGTGAATGAGAAGGTCCTCTTCTTCCAGAGCCAGGAGGCGGGCGCCGACTCATCGAACCTCAGGGCGATGGAGATCAAGAACGAGAAGCCGGAGGTGAAGGACGTCGTCAGCGGCATCAGGAGCTACGAGCTGTCGCGCGATGGGAAGAAGCTGCTGATCCATCGTGGAGACACGCTGAGCGTGATCGACGCTTCGGCGGGGCCTGCGAAGCTGGATGATGCCGCGATCAACCTCGGTGGGTGGGCCCTTTCCGTGACGCCCGCGCAGGAGTGGCGGCAGATGTACGTGGACGCGTGGCGCCTGATGCGCGACTACTTCTACGCGCGGAACATGCACGGCGTCGACTGGATCGCGATGCGGGACCGCTTCATGCCGCTCGTCTCGCGCGTGCGGAGCAGGGCGGAGCTGAATGACGTACTCGCGCAGATGGTGGGGGAGCTGGCCGCGCTGCACCACTTTGTGCGGGGCGGCGACATGCGCGAGCCCTCGGACCGGATCGGGCTTGGTTCGCTCGGTGCCGAACTCGTGCGCGACGAGGCGGCGGGCGGATACCGCGTGGAACGGACCTTTGAGTTTGATGCCGATGAGCCGTGGACGGCGCCGCCGCTCTCTCGGCCCGGCGTTGAGGTGAAGACCGGCGACGTGATCACGGCGATCAACGGCGTCGCGCTGCTCTCGGTGGCGGATCCAGCGGTCCTGCTGCGGCGGCAGGCGGGGCAGCAGGTGCTCGTCACGGTGAAGGGCGCGGCGGATATCCAGGAGGGGGCAGAGGGGAAGCCAGACGCAGACGGCAAGGCTGCGACGCGCGACGTCATCGTCACGCCGATCAGCATGGGCGAGGCGGCGAACCTGCGGTACAACGACTGGGAGGTCTCGCGCCGGCGGATTGTCGAGGCAGCGTCGGACCGCTCGATCGGCTACATCCACCTCAGGGCGATGGGCTCCTCGGACATCGCGGAGTTTGCGAAGGGGTTCTATCCCGCGTTCAACCGGCACGGGCTGATCATCGACGTGCGGCGGAACGGCGGCGGCAACATCGATAGCTGGATCCTGTCGCGACTCATGCGAAGGGCGTGGATGTTCTGGAACCAGCGCGAGGGTCGGGCGCCGTCGTGGAACATGCAGTACGCCTTCCGCGGACACCTGGTCGTCATCTGCGACGCCGCGACGGCGAGCGACGGGGAGGCGTTCGCCGAGGGCTTCCGGCGCCTCGGCCTCGGGAAGATCGTCGGCCAGCGCACATGGGGCGGGGAGATCTGGCTGACCTCGTCGAACGTCCTGGTAGACCGGGGCATCGCGAGCGCGGCGGAGTTCGGCGTCTTTGGCCCAGAGGGGACATGGCTGATCGAGGGGCATGGCGTAGAGCCCGACATCGTCGTCGACAACCTGCCCCATGCGACGTTCAACGGTGGGGATGCGCAGTTGGAAGCGGCGATCCAGCACCTCAAGCAGCGCATCAAGGAGGCCCCGATCGACCCAGCACCGGTGCCGCCGTTCCCGGACAAGGCCGGGCCGCGGTAGGTCTTGGAGCACTCGTCTTCCGACTGGCGTCTTGGATTTGTTTGGGTGGACGAAACAGGCAGGAACCCAGCCGGATGAGCACCGGCCTGGGGGCTGGTGCCACTTGGGCGGTGCCTATCATCCTCTCCCCCATGGGACGGAATGTCTGATGGGGTCCACACGGCTGTCTGGGTGTCTGGCGGCGTTGCCGGGGCCCGGACCGAAGTCCACGGGCGTGTGGTTGATCTGGGAAGACTCATGAGCAAGTTTGCAAAGTTCGGGAACGTTCAGAAGGTCCGCGTCGCTCACGTGACGGAGGGCGGCAACGCTCACGTGGATTGGAAGGACGTCGAGACGCTCCGGCGCCTCATGAGCCCGAACGGCAAGATCCTGGGCCGCAAGCGCCTGGGCACCTCGGCCGCGGAGCAGCGCATGGTGGCTCAGGCCATCAAGCGGGCCCGCTTCATGTCGCTCCTGCCGTACACGTCCGCGACGCTGTAAGGGCCGGGTCGACCGATTCAAGTCTGACAAATCTGACATTCCGAGAGGGACTGCGTGGCTGCACACCGCGACTATCCGACGCTTGTCGCCGCCGCCCGCGGGCTGCGTGGCTTGCTGCTTGAAGAAGCGATGGGACGCTGCACGCGCCTCCTGTGGGACGCGTACTCGCCCCTCGCGACGCCGAGCCTGTCATGGATCGGCTTCTACCGGCGCGAGGCGCTGGATGCGCCGGTGGGCCAGGAAATGACCCTGATCTGCCGCGAGCCCAAGCCGGCCTGCTCGCCGATCGGGTTGCACGGCATGTGCGGCCGCGGATGGCAGGAGGCGCGGCCGATTGTGATCGCGGACGTGCGGACGCTGGGCGCGGGGTACATCGCCTGCGACCCGCGCGATCAGAGCGAGCTTGTGGTGCCGGTGATTTTGAAGGACGGTACGTGCTGGGGCGTGCTCGACGCGGACAGCTATGACATCGGCGCGTTCACGGAGGATGACGCCGCGGGGATGGGGGCGGTGCTCGAGGCGGCGGGAATCTCACACCCGCGCGAGATGAACCGGCGGGTGATGCGGTTGTAGGAGCAGAAGAGGATTCACCACGGAGAGCACGGAGGGGCACGGAGGTTGGATGGGTGCGGTGCGCTGGCTGCGGGTTTCAAGCCGGGTTTGTGGGGCTTAGGGTGCGGTGGGCGGCGCGAGCGTTGCTAGGTGCGAGTTTTCAGCAGGGGGCCGGTGCCATCCATCACGTAGGCGCTGAACGGACCCGCTTCAAAGATCTCCCGATCGAACTCAAGACGCGACTGGACGATCTGCTCCAGGAGCGTCTGAGTCGATCTCGTGTCGTCTTGATACGCGAGTATGCAACGAATGAAGACGTCAGACCTGGCGGGGTCTTGTGAAAACAGATGCCGCATCACTTGAACCGTCCAAGCGACACCGTTCTCCGCTCGCGACCCGAAGTATGCCACCGTGTACGCCACATGTCTTGGATCTTCACCGGCGATGATCCGCGCTCTGATGAGTGTCGCCCCGGAAGCGGCGTCTCTGAGCTCGCTGGCAACCCACGCGCCGCGGCTCAGCAATTCGATGACGCGATCTGTGCCGAACTTGGCGACGAGCGCGTCGACGGAACGACTCGACGCACACGAGCACAACTCGGCCACGAACTCGCTGGCGTCGATGTCGACGCCCGAACCTTCGATGGACGCGCGCACAGCGGTTTGATGCTCCGAATACTCGTGCTTGGACTCGAACCCCTCCTCCGGCCAGCTTGGCATCGCCGCGAGGACGCGCTCCACCTGTGGACAGACTGGGTCTGGCCGTGTTCTTGAACAGCTGATGGAGGTGCCGAACACCGCCGAAACCAGTGCGAGGGCGAGCAGGGCCTTTCTCGTTGACAACTGCGGTCTCCGGTGGCGGAAGCGGTTCGGTGGGCGGAGCGTTCAGGCCGGCGTGGCCGATGTGATGACCTTGGAAGTGCGGCCGCATTCGGGGCAGGGGGTGCCGATAGGGAGGCCTTCGCGTGAGTAGCCGCAGGTTGGGCAGAGGCCTCTGGCGTGGCGACTGAGGTAGCGGATGGTGGAGTGGCCGAAGAGGAGCGCCCACCACGCCGCGGCGAAGATGAGGGTGTTGATCGCGAAGCCGGGCCACATGGGGGTGATCGGAAAGGCGTGGAGCTTGGGGTTGGATCGCATGATCTCGCCGAACATGCTCTCGGGCTTAGGGACGTTGATCAGAATCGCGCCTTCGGTGGTTGCGACGGTGGAGAGTGGGCCTTCGTGGCCGTGGAGGAACCAGCCGGTGAGGGCTGGCATGGGCCAGCCGAGGTC
>CAZBXF010000027.1:6046-24868 GCA_964495635.1 uncultured Phycisphaeraceae bacterium | reverse complement strand
GTCACGCCGCTCGCCCCCTCCTCCACGCGTACGCGATCTTCGCCGACGAACTTTCGCACGATCTGCGTGTTGGTGATGGCGTGCTGGGTGAATTCGGTGGCGGTGAATGAGCCGCCGCCGGCTGCGACGAGTGGGACCATGAGTTGATCGGCGAGGTGCGGGCCGACGGGTGCGGCGTGCTTTGCGTAGGTTTCGACTTCGGTGCACGCCGCGGCGGCGACCGCCTCGGCCGAGACGCCGTGCTCGCCGATGCTGGAGCAGACTTCGGTCACGTTGGCGTGCTCGATGATGACCATGACGGCGTTGCCGGGGCCGCGCGAGGTGCCTGCGGCGACGATCTGGCTGTGGTGCGGCTCGAAGCCGAGCCGGGCCGCGAGGACCGCCTGCTCACGCTCTGCGATGGTGCGGGGGAGCTGTGCGTGGATGATCTTGGCGCGGCGGGCGACCGGATCGCCGCGTTCGTGGAGCGCGAAGGGTGTGCGTGGTGCGTTGTCCGTTGGCGCCGGGCAGAGGGGATCGATCTCAACGACGATCTTGCCGCCGCCGGCGGGGTAGAAGCCGTGGCGCTCGAGCCTCGGGAAGACGGCGACGCCCATGGCGCGGATCTGCGGGACCAGCGCGAGGTCGAAGAACTCCCAGGGCGGGGCCCAGCGCGCGTGCGTGCCGCCCTCGACGACGACGCGCGAGGCGGCCTTGGCGGCCATCAGGGCGGGGAGCAGCGCCTGGAGCACCATCGTGGTGCTTCCGGCGGTGCCGATGGAGAAGTGGTACTCGCCCGCGCGGATCTCGCCGGGCTCGAAGGTGAGCTCGGTGGAGCCCACCGCCGCGCCGACGACGCGGGCGCCGCAGATTTCCGCGACCGCATTCACGGCGGTGAGGTGCTGACGCATGAGGCCCGGCTTCTCGCGGCCTGCGCGGATGCGCGAGATGGTGAAGGGCGTGCCGAGCAGGGCGGAGAGGGCGAGGGCGGAGCGGAGCATCTGGCCGCCGCCTTCGCCTTCGGAGCCGTTGATGGTGAGGTGGGTGGTGGTCATGGTGCGGGCCCTAGAGAAGTGGCGGAGTGGCGGAGTGGCAAAGTGGCGGAGTGGAAAGACACGACGTGGAGCGTTGCGCGGCGCAGCGAAGTCCGTTGCCTTTCACTTCGCCACTCTGCCACTTCGCCACTCCGCCACTTCCCTCCTTCAGTCATCCGCCTTGTCGCCGTCCTTGATGACGAACTTGGCGTGCAGGCGTGCGACTTCGCCGGCGAGGCCTGCGAGCTCCACGCTCCTGAGGACTTCCTCGAAGTCCTTGTACGCGTCGGGGGCTTCGTCGATGGGGTAGTTGCGGGTGTTGGTGAGGATGTCCTTGTCGGCGAAGCTCTGGTCGATTGCCTTCTGGTCGAGCGTCTTGCTTGCGGCGGTTCGTGAGAGCCTGCGGCCTGCGCCGTGGTTGACGCTGTAGCAGGAGAGGCTTGCGCCCGGGCGAGCCACCATCACGCTGGAGCCCGCCTGCGGATTTCCCGGTAGCAGGATCGGGTGCCCCACTGCTTCGAAGGGCGTGCCTCGCAGGCCCGGGTGGCCGGCGGGGAAGGCGCGCGTGGCGCCCTTGCGATGGACCCAGGCGTGCGAGTCGCCTCGCATGTCGGTGGCTTCGAGGCGGGCGATGTTGTGGCTGATGAAGTAGACGAGGCGGCCTGAGACGCCGGGGATCACTTCCTGGAAGGCCTCCAGGATCAGCGCGTTGATGAGCATGTGGTTCACCGTGGCGAAGTTGGCGCCCAGCGACATGTCGTCGATGTAGTCGTCGGCCTCCTGCGAGCCGAGCGGCGCGTAGACGAGCTCGCGGTCGTTGCCGGGGAGGGGGATGTTCCACCTGGCGAACTTGCGCTGGAGCGTCTTGAACTGCAGGTCGGCGAGCATGGCGCCGATGCCGCGGCTGCCGCAGTGGGAGAGGAAGGCGACCTGGCCGTCGACGAGTCCGAAGGCCTTGGCGGCGCGCTGCGCTTCGTCGGTGGTGCGCAGGCGGACGATCTCGCACTCGCCGAAGTGGTTGCCGCCGCCGTAGGTGCCGAGCTGGTTGGCCTTGGCTTCGAAGTTCTGCGCGAGGCGCAGCTCGCCCATCGCGAGGATGCGGTCGAGGCGCGCTTCGAGCGCGTCGCGGGTGTGATCGTGGCCGACGTGCGATGAGTCCTCGCAGCGCGAGGCCCACTCGATGGGGATGCCGAGCTCACCGAGGACCTCGGCGCTTGCGCCCTGCGTCACGGCCTTCTTGCCGAGCTCGCGCGAGATGCGGCGACCCTTCCTGGCCTGGCGCTGGCCCTGGCCCGCGCCCGTCGGCGTTCGATGCGAGATTGCTTCGATGAGGGCGCGGCGGGTCTTCTTATCCGCGACGGCATCCTCGGGCAGGTCGAGGGAGAGCAGGCTCATCGAGCACTTGATGTCGACGCCCACGGGCCCGGGGTAGATGTGCGTCGGGCTCACGGCGACGCAGCCGATGGGCGCGCCGTAGCCGACGTGCGCGTCGGGGTTGAGGACGACGTCGGTCACGCCGGGCGAGCTGCGCATGTTGATGGCCTGCTGGATCGTGCGATCACCGAAGGTGTCGCGGATGGCCTGCGTGCCGATCACGGTGATCGGCCGCTCCTTTCCACCTCGCACGGGGACGAGCCCCGTGGCCTCGCCGGTGACGACGATCTCGTGGCGCGGGTCCGCGTGCGCGTTCGGGTCTGCCTGGGTTGGTTGGTCGATGCTCATGAGAAGCGGCTCCGGAAGGAAGTTCCAGCAGACTTTCCAGGGCCCATCGTTGCGATGGGCGCGATCAAAGCACAGTGGCGGCCGAGAGACGATGGTTGCGGAGAGTTTTTCCCTTTCGGGCGCGGGATTTGAACCCGCAGGCCTTGTGGGCCGCCAATGTACTCTGCCGCGGCATTCTCTTCGGCCGACGCCGCGGGGTGGAGAGTCCGGGCGGCGGCGTGCGCCCGGTCCAAGGTTCAAGCCCGATCGACGAGTGAAGCGTGTGACGTGGATCTATCCAAAAGATGTAGTCACACACGCATTCGACCGGAAACCACGCCCGGAGCGCGAGCCCCGGGTGAGGAGATGAAGAACGCGGCCGACGAGGAGTCCGTGAGACGTTTCATTGTGGTAAATGGAGTCACACGTGCATTCTGCCGCGAATCCTCCCGCCCGCGCTCTCGCGCGGACGGGAAGCCCCTCGACGCCCGAGGGTTGGGCTGGCGCTGCGCACCTAGATCTCAACCGCGTTGATCACGCTCAGCCAGTGATCGGGCTTCATCTCGCCGCGGGCGAAGCTCGCGATGAGCGTGAAGACCTGATCCGAGAACCCGCCGATGTTGAGCACGTCGGGCTGCTCCTTGCACTGGACGGTCTCCGAGGGCTGGAGGTCCACGCAGACGAGGCGGGCCTTGGGGCAGCGGGCCTTGAGCCGGCGCCACTGCTTCATGGTCTGCGTGTTTCCGTTGGGGTCGGCCATGTCCGCCCAGCTCTGGTTGTCGGAGACCATGATCACGAGGTCGGCGCTCTTGTGCTCGGCGTTCATGAGCTGCAGCGGCGCGGAGCACGCGGTTCCGCCCTGGACGAGGGCCGCGATCTTGGCCGTGTTGGTCGCGATGGTGTCCAAAGGGTTGAGCTCCAGGGGGAGGACTTCGGTGTTGAAGGGCATCACGATGGCGCGCGGGTTGCGGCGGAGGACCGCGGCGCCGATGAGGGCCGCGGCGTTCACGCACATCACCGACGTCGTCGCGCCCTTGCGGTAGCCCGTCACGGGGGACATCATGGAGCCCGAGACGTCGATGAGCACGTAGACGTTGCCGCTGAGTTCGGGGACGTTCTCGAGCGCGATTTCCAGCGCCTGCTGGAGCGCGAGCCGGATGGGTGCGGGCGCGTCGGTCGCGTTGGCGAACGCCGCCATGAGCTGGTAGGGCAGCACGCGGCTGGTGCGGATCAGATCACGGTCGGCGAGGCGCGTTGCGATCATCTGGACGATGGACTCGTCCTCGAAGACGCCGTGGCGCTGGAAGGTGTTGAGGTTCATGCGGGTCATCTGCCAGGGGGCGTTGCGTGCGATCTCCTTCCAGTCGGAAGGGCCGAGCGGGAGGGAGGTGAGCATCTCGAAGGGGACATCGGGGACCTCGAGCGAGTCGCCGGTCTTGAAGGCTTCGTACTGCCGCACGATCGGCGGCAGGAGCGAAGGATCGAAGGGCTTGCCGGAGAGGTAGGCGTAGAGGGCGGACCGCTTCACTGAGTCGGGGCGGGGGTGGACCATGCGGAGGAGGTCGCGCAGTGACGGGTCGTTACCGACGCTTGCGCGGAAGAGCTGCTCATCGGTGCGGGTCATGATCCACTGCTGCACCAGACGCTTGGGGAGCGTGCCGAGGCTGCGGCGGCCCACGGCGCCGGATCGCATGATCTGGACGAAGTTGCGGACCATCTTCGCGTTGTCGATCACGCGCGGGAAGACCTCGGCGAAGAGGGCGCGGTCACGGGTTGAGAGGACCGCCATGAGGAGCGCGGGCGTGTCCTTCATGTGGGCCTGGCGGGCGTAGATCGCGAGCTTCGCGACCAGCGTGGGCGGGACCTTGGTGGCGAGGTCGAGGATGGTCGCGAGCTGGGCCTCGGCGTCGGCGTAGAAGGTGGAGTTGAGGCAGCCGGTCGTGACGAACTGGGCGAGCTTCTGCTCGGGGGTGCGCTCGTACGCAACGCCGCCCTCGGCGTTGGTCGCGGTGGCGCGGTCGCGCCGGAAGAGCGACGAGAAGATGTTGCGGTTGGCCATGACGAGGACTCCTGTGATCGCGTCCGCCCGGGCCCGATTGCCCGGGCGGCCGCGAGGGAGGAGTAAACAACCCGCGTGCCAACGGGCGGGAAGGGGTTTGGGCCGCGCCAGGAGGGTCTTGCGGCGTTCTGAAGGGCGGGCGGAGCCGGCAGATGATCTGGTTGGATACATCTGTATACCATTGGATATGGCTAAGGCCTCCCGGACCACCCCGACGCCCCATCGCGACGCCGCCGGTGCGAGCGGCGGCGTGACGACGCACGCGCCGAAGCGCCGCGTCGTGATCGGGCTGCTGGGCACCACGCTGGATGCGGGCAAGGGGGCGGATCGGTGGTCGCGCTGGCGTCCCACCGTCGGGCTGTGCATGCAGCCCGACTGGCTTATCGATCGCCTGGACCTGATCCATCCGAGCAAGGTCGTGGACATGACGCGGCAGGTGGAGGCTGACATTGCGTCGGTGTCACCTGAGACGCGCGTTGTGCGGCATGCGATGGACGTTGCGAACCCGTGGGACTTTGAGAGCGTCTACGCCGCGCTGCATGACTTTGCGGCGGCGTATCCCTTCGATACCGAGCGGGAGGACTACTTCGTCCATATCACGACGGGCACGCACGTGGCGCAGATCTGCCTGTTCCTGCTGGCGGAGTCGCGGCGCTTTCCGGCGCGACTGGTTCAGACCAGCCCCACGCGTGGGCAGCGCAACCCCGCCGGCACGACCAGCGTCATCGACCTTGACCTGTCGCGATACGACGTGATCGCCTCGCGCTTTGCGCGCGAGGCGCGGGGCAACGTTCTGGGGCTCAAGGGCGGCATCGAGACGAGGAACGCGCGGTTCAACCGGCTGATCGAGCAGCTCGAGCATGTTGCGATCCACGCCTCGGACCCCATCCTGCTCATGGGCGCGACGGGCGCCGGCAAGAGCCGGCTGGCGCGGCGGATCTATGACCTGCGGCATGCGCGGCACCAGGCGCCGGGTCCCTTTGTCGAGGTGAACTGCGCCACGCTGCGGGGCGACGGGGCGATGTCGACGCTCTTCGGGCACACGCGCGGCGCGTTCACGGGTGCGGCGGCGGACCGGCCGGGACTGCTGCGCACTGCCGATGGCGGCGTTCTGTTCCTTGATGAGATCGGCGAGCTCAAGGCCGATGAGCAGGCGATGCTGCTGCGGGCGCTGGAAGAGAAGCGATTCCTGCCGCTCGGATCGGACAAGGAGGTTTCGAGCAGCTTCCAGCTGATCGCGGGGACCAACCGCGACCTTGCGGCGGAGGTCCGCGCCGGCCGCTTCCGCGAGGACCTGCTCGCGCGAATCAACCTGTGGACGTTCCGGCTTCCATCGCTGCGTGAGCGGCCGGAGGACATCGAGCCGAACCTGGACCACGAGCTGGAGGCTCGGGCCGCGCGCACCAACCGCCTGGTGCGGTTCAGCGCTGAGGCGCGGGCACGGTACCTTGGGTTTGCGACGTCGGCGGAGGCTTCGTGGCCGGGCAACTTCCGCGACCTGAGCGCTTCCATCTCACGCATGACGACGCTCGCGGCCGGGGGCCGGATCTCCGAGGAGCTTGCGCTGGAGGAGATTGAGCGGCTGCGGCAGGCCTGGAGCGCTGGGGAGGGAGCGGGCGGGAGCGACGGGGCTGCGGAGCAGGGTGCGCGGGCGACGGACGCGGCGGCGGCGGCCGAGCCTTCGTCTCGCGATGGGGAGCTGCTTGCGCGCTTGCTTTCGCCGGAGCAGATCCGGTCGCTTGATCGCTTTGACCGTGTGCAGCTCATCGATGTGCTCGGCGTCTGCGGCCGCGCTGCGTCGCTCTCTGAAGCGGGGCGTGTGCTCTTTGCGGCCTCGCGGGCCGCGAAGCAGAGTCACAACGATGCCGACCGGCTGCGGAAGTACCTTGCGCGGTTTGGGGTGTCGTGGAAGATGGTGCGAGCGGCGGCGACGCGAGAAGTGGCGGAGTGGCAAAGTGGCAGAGTGGCGAAGTGAGAACGCAAAGTCCGAAAGGCACTTTGGCACTTCGCCACTTCTCCCGCGCCCCTCACGCCACCTCCACCACGAC
Organism: uncultured Phycisphaeraceae bacterium; assembly: GCA_964495635.1. Taxonomy (GTDB): domain Bacteria; phylum Planctomycetota; class Phycisphaerae; order Phycisphaerales; family UBA1924; genus JBBASU01. Next base: position 18,047 of record CAZBXF010000027.1, on the reverse strand, counting down.
GACCGTTGCGTCATCATCGAGCGTGGTGCTTCCGACGTGGCGTGTGAGGGCGCCGAAGGTGCTCATGACTGCGGCGTAGGGAGAGGGTGCGTCGAGGAGCGCGGCCCGGAACTGCTGCATGCCGAACTGCTCGCCGCTGGCGCCGGGCTGCTCGATGAGGCCGTCGCTGTAGAGGATGAGGCGTTCGCCGGGGCCGAGGGCGGTGCGACCGATCGGGAACTCCGCTTCGCCGTCGATGCCGATGGGGATGCCGGCGGCGAGGGCGCTCTGCTTGGGCTGGCCGTCCTTGCCGACGATCATCCAGTGGCCGTGGCCTGCGTCGGTGTATGTGAGTTCGCCGGAGGGCTCGATGACGCCGAGCCAGAGGGAGGCGAAGCGACCTTCGAGCGGCGTTGCGGCGAGGTAGCGGTTGAGGCCCATGATGGCGGACGGGACATCGATGCCTGGATATGCGAGGAGGGCGCGGAGATGGGACTGGAGGGCGGCCATGAGGAGGGCGGCGGACATGCCGTGCCCTGCGACATCGCCGACGCAGACCGCCGCGCGGCCGTCGCCGAGATCGACGAGGTCCACGAGGTCGCCGGCGACGAAGAGGCCGGGGCGGCACTCGAGCGCATACTCGCAGCAGGCCACGCGTCCGCGGGGGACGGGCTGCACCATGCGCTGCACCTCGCGGGCGGCGTTGAGTTCGGCGTGCAGCTCGCGCTGGGCCCGCTCGAGCGCGCCGCGGCGGACGTTCGCGATGGAGAGTGCGTATGCGGTCGCGGCGGCTTCGCAGAAGCCTGTGGAGTCACGGCGCACGCGTGCCTCGTTCCCGCGTGCGTCGAGGTAGAGGTAGCCGACGACCGAGCCGCCGACCTGCAGCGGGACGCAGAGCGCGGAGTGGATCCCTGCGCCGACGATGCTCTGCGGTCCCTGTGCGCCGGGGGCGATGGGGCCGGTCTCGTCGCTCAGGATCGCGCTCTCGCCGGAGTTGGCACGCTCGATGAGCGTGCGGCTGAACTCCATGGCTTCCTGCGGTGTGCCTGGGGGCTTGGCGGGCGCTGGGGGCGTGGGCGACGTTGACGAGGGCGCGGACATCGCGGGCGCTGAGTTGCCGGAGCCCTGCGGGCCGGCCCATCGCTCGGACGCGACCACCTCGACCTCGCGTCCGTCCTCGGTCCTGCGCAGCACGGCGCCGCGTGAGTAGCCGCTGGTCGTGAGGACGACGTGGAGCAGGGCGCGGGCGCCGGCGTCCTCATCGGCGGCGGCACCGAGGCGCGTGATGAGGTCCGTGAGCAGGCGGAGCCGACGATCCTCGAGCCCGACGGCGAGCCCGACGCCCAGGCGCGAGGCCGACTCGACACGGCGCCCTGCCTCGCCGGCGTCGTCGCGCGTGACGGCGATCTCGCCGGAGGCGCTGGGCGCACCGCCGACGCCGATGCCGGCGCGGATGGCCCACGGCCCGATGCGCAGCACGTCGCCGGAGGAGAGCGGCGCGGGGACACCCTTGGGCAGGCGCACACCGTTGACGAATGTGCCGCTGGTGCTGCCGACATCGAGGATGTACCAGGTGCCGCGCTTGCGTGTCAGGGTGGCGTGGCGGCGTGAGACGCGATCATCGAGCAGGCAGACTTCGCTGCCGATGAGGCGACCGATGGTGGCGGTGGCATCGCCGGAGAGCTCCACCGGTTCCATCGGTGGACCCGCGAGGCCGGTCAGCGTCAGGATGGTGTCGCGCGACTCCATGGAAGTGCGATGCTACCCGATCTGGGCCCGACAAGAGCCCCGGGTCGCGGCCGGCCGTACGCCGCGGGCCGCGGGTAAACTCCAAGCTCCAGGCTACAGGACCATCAACCACGGAGATCCGCATGGCTGGCAAGTCACACACCCCGACGGCATCTGATTCCGGAATCGCCCTTTCGCGGCGGAGCATGATCGCCGGCGCGGCGGCGGCGGCCATTGCGAGCAGCACGTCCCTCGCCCGGGCCCACGCCCCGTCGCAGCCCGGCACGAAGCCCGATCCGGAGCCCGAGCCCGCCGGTTTCTACCGCATCACGGTCGGCGACATCACGGGGGTGGCGCTGTCGGATGGGATCGGCATCAATGCCCGATCGCCCCACCCAACTTTCGCTCCCGAAGCCACGAAGGAGCAGGTCGAGGCCACGCTCAAGGATGCGTTCCTGCCCACCGACCGCTTTGCGTTCTACTTCAATGGGCTGCTGCTCAAGATCGGCGCGGACCTCGTCCTCATCGACGCGGGCAGCGGCAGCCTGATGGGCCCCAGCGCCGGCAAGTTCGAGGCGAACATCAAGGCGGCGGGGTTCGAGCCCGACGACGTCAAGGCGGTGATCCTGACGCACGCGCACGGCGACCACTTCGGTGGGCTGCTGACGGACGCGGGCACGCCGCGCTTCAAGAATGCGCGGCTCATCGTCAATCGGGCTGAGCACGACTTCTGGACCGGGCCCACGCCGGACCTCTCCGGCCTGCGCATGCCCGACGAGAACAAGAAGAACTTCGTCGCCGGCGCGAAGAAGCATCTGGAGGCGTTCAAGGGCAAGACGGATCTGGTCATGCCCGGGGATCGGCTCTTTGGCGATGCGCTTGAGCTCATCGATGGGCGCGGGCACACGCCCGGGCACATGCCCGTCATGGTGCGCTCGGGGAATGATCAGCTTCTGAACCTTGCCGACTGCGCGCACCACTACGTCCTGAACTTCAGGAACCCGGCGTGGACGGTTGCGTTCGACGCTGATCCGGCGGGGGCGGTGGCGACGCGTCGGAAGATCTTTGGGATGGCCGCGGCGGAGAAGATCCGCGTGCTGGGGTACCACATGCCGTGGCCCGGCGTTGGGCACATCCGCGAGATTCCGGGCGGGTTCGAGTGGGTTGCGCAGCCGTGGGGCATGTAGAACGCGGCCTGCCGCGGCGGCAGAAGGGCGAGCCGGAGGGGGTGGTGAGGGCGTTGCGCGACGGGTGCCGGACCAACGAAAAACCGTCGGCTTGCGCCGACGGTTTTGCATGGAATGATGGGATTGGCGGCGCTGGCCGGGCTACTTCTTGGGCGCGATCGTCGTGACGTAGCGCGGGGCGAACTGGCCCTCGCCGACCTTCTTCATCTCGACCATCACGGCGCTCTTGGTGGCGTCGCGGTTCTTGTCGATGGAGATGACGCCGGTGACGCCGACGAAGTCGGTGGTGGCGGCGATGGCGTCGCGGAGGTCGGTGCCCTGGAGGCTCTTGCTGCGCTTCATGCTGTCGGCGAGGACCATGGCGGCGTCGTAGCCGAGGGCCGCGAGGCCGTCGGGCACCTTGCCGCCGAACATCTTGCCGTAGTTGGCGACGAACTCCTTGACCTTCTCGCTGTCCTGGTCGGGGGCGTAGTGGTTGCTGTAGAACGAGCCTTCGATGGCGTCGCCGGCGATCTTGCCGAGCTGCTCGCTGTCCCAGCCGTCGCCGCCGAGGAGGGGGACGTCCTTGCCGATGCCGAGGCGCCGGGCCTGGATGGCGATGTTGCCCACGTCGGTGTAGTAGCCGGGGACGAAGATGGCCTGGGCGCCGGCGGTGCGGATGGTGGTGAGCTGTGCGGAGAAGTCCTGGTCGCCGCCGCTGTAGGCCTGGTCGGCCACGACCTTGCCGCCCATGGCTTCGAAGTGCTTCTTGAACTCGTCGCGGAGGCCCTTGCTGTAGGGGGCGGTCTGGTCGTAGAGGATGGCGACCTTTTCCTTCTTGATGTCGTCCTTGGCGAACTTCGCGACGACGTACCCCTGGAAGGGATCGATGAAGCAGACGCGGAAGACCATGTCTCGACCGGCGGTGACGCGCGGGTTGGTCGAGCTGGGGGAGATCATCGGGACCTTGTACTGCTGGGCCACTGCGCCGCCGGCGAGCGAGAGGCCGCTGGCGACCTCACCGAGGACGGCGGTGACCTTGTCGCTGGTGATCAGTCGCGTGACGGCGTTGCCGGCTTCCTTTGACTCGCCCTTGGTGTCGTAGGTGATGAGTTCGAGGGGCCGGCCGTTGATGCCGCCGGCGGCGTTGATCTCGGCGATCGCGAGGCGGATGCCCTCGTCGGTGGACTGGCCGAACGTCGCCTCTTTTCCGGTCATCGAGCCGTAGTGGCCGACCTTGATCGGCTCGCCCGCGGCCTTGGCCCCCATCTTGTCGCTCGGACGCGTCATGTCCTGGGCGGAGGCGATCCCGAAGAGCCCAAGCCCGGCGGCGAGTGCGACCACGTTGGAGAGCATGCGACGACGCGTGTTCATGTTCGGTGTTCCTCTTGCCAAGATTCCATCGCGCGGCATTCAGAGTCCGCGTTCCGGCTACAGCGTACACAACCCGGACCCGGCCTACCCGGCCGCGATGTTCAGGGGGCGATGGTTCGGCCATCTTTAGACGGGCGGAGCCGGGGTTTGTTCCCGAGCTGTGGAGTTGCCACTTTGGGCTTGGCGGAGGCCCGAACCAACCCTAAACTATTGGGAGAGATCCACCTGCGCCCGGGGCCGGGCTGCTGGGGTGTGTTCGCCTTGAGATGAGGAGATTGGCCATGAGCATCACCCCGAGCATCCGTCCCAGCGGCCGCGGCCTTCGCCATGTCCCCCGAAGGAGCCCCGGTGCGAGCCGTGCGATGCTCCGGGTTGGACTCCTGCTTGCGCTGACGGGCGCTGCCGCGACCGTGAGCCAGGCACAGGACGTCCGTCCGGCGCAGGTGATTGCGCGCGTCGGTGATCCGGTGCCGAACAACGCGGGGTGGACGATCGCGAGCGTCAACACGCCCTTCACGGACATCGACGGGTCGGTCGGGTTCACGGGGACCATGAACAACCCCTCGGCCCCGACGCCCACCACGGTCTTCGTCTGGCGCGACTCGGCGCCGGTCTTCACCGGGCTCACGGCTCCCGACATCAGCTTCCAGAGCATCGAGGACTCGATGGGCCTGGGTGAGAACGGGTTCTACTTCTTCTCGACGGTCTTCCGCACGGAGACCTCGACTTCCAGCTTCGACAGCATCTGGAGCAGCCTGGCGCCGATTGAGATCCGCGAGGGGGACCCTGCGCCGGGCATCCCGAACTTTTTCGTTCAGTCCACGTCGGGTCCGACCGTTGTGGGCGGCGGTGTCGGGTACATGGTCGCTTCCGCGCGCCCCTCCGGCGGCGTTGCCAATCAGCGTGTGCTGTATCGCTGGACGCCGGCCGTGGGCTTCCTGCCCGTCTATCGAACAGGGCAGACGATCCTGCCTGCACCGGACAACTTTCCGATCTCGCTCGGCAGCGGGCTCTCGTTCCGGTATGACGTCGCGGACAACGCCGCCAACCTGATCCATGTGATCCAGCTCGACACGGGCCAGCTCTTCAATGACTCGTACCTTGTCGTCGGGACGGACGCTGGCCTTTCTGTCGGGCTGCGCGAGAACGGACCGACGAACGATCCGGTCTTCAACGACCTCTGGTCCGTCTTCAGCTTCGTCAGCATCAACAGCAGCGGCACGTGGGTCGTGGGCGGGCGGACCAACTCCAACCTTGATGGTGTGATTGCCGTGAACGGCACGATCGCGCTGCGCGAGGTTGCTTCCACCGTGGACGGCATCACGCTCGACTTCCCGGGCAATGTCCTTGCGGTCTCGATCAACAACGACGGGGTCGTGGCGCATGCGTGGCAGCATGGCTCGGCGATCGTCCCCTCGCCCACCAAGACGCTGTTTGTCGGGCGGGCCACGGATCTTCTCAACACGTCGCGCCAGGTCGTCAAGATCGGCGACCAGCTCGATACCAACGCCGACGGCACCGCCGACTGGGACGTCACGGACATCGACATCACCGGCGCCACCTCCGCGGGGCTGGACCTCGCCGAGGATGGTTTCATCAACGTCACGCTGCAGATCTCGCCCATCGGCACGCTCGCGCCGGCCAAGGCCGTGGTCCGCTTCGCGCTGCCGACGCTGCCGGGCGGGGCGACGTGCGACTACGACTACAACCAGGACGAGAACGTCGATCTCCTCGATGCGCAGCAGATGGCGCAGGTGTTCGTTGGCCTTCTGACTCCCGAGGCGAACTGGCTTGATGGCGATCTCAACGGCGATGAGAACGCGGATCTGACGGATGCGCAGATCCTCGCGGCGTTTGTCGTGACGGGCGACTGCGGGGTGTGAATCGGGGCGGAGGGCGTCCGGGAATCGGTATTCGGCGTTCGTGGCTGGGCATTCGCATCGTTCGAGTGCCGGGTGCCTCATGCCCCGGCGGCACGAACACCGGGTGCTCCGGTTGGCCGTGGTCTATTGGCTCCCGCTACCCGGCGGGTCTGCCTATCATTTCGTCGATCAACGAAATGACGCCCTTCTCCACCTGATGACGCCGCCCTGCCATGCAGCAGATGCACGAACTCACTGACATTGCCTTTGCCCTTTCGGATGCCACGCGTCTGCGCATCATCGGGGCGCTGCGGAGGGGTGAGGTCTGCGTCTGTCAGCTCATCGAGCTCTTCGCGCTCGCGCCGGCCACGATCTCGCAGCACCTTGCGATTCTGCGCGAGGCGGGGCTGATCACGCAGCGTCGCGAGGGGCGGTGGATGTACTACAGCCTGGCGACGCACGCGACGGGGGAGAGTGCGCCGGCGACGCCGCTCGTCTCGAGTGCGCTCGCGTGGCTGGACTCTGTGCTCCATCGCGATCCCACGATCCGAACTGACCGTTCCACGCTCTCCAATGTTCTCAAGGTTGAACCGGAGGTCTTATGCTGCCAGCAACGATCCGCGGCGATGTCCAAGGGACGCCCCAGAACACGCGCGACCACACGGCGCACGCCACCAGCCCAAGCGTGCTGTTCCTCTGCACCGGAAACTCCTGCCGCAGCCAGATGGCCGAAGGGTGGGCCCGGCACCTCCGCGCGGACACGATCCAGGCCTACTCGGCCGGCACGAACCCGCACGGCCTGAACCCCATGGCGGTGCGGGCGATGGCCGAGGTCGGCGTTGACATCTCGGGGCACACCTCCAAGCGGCCGGAAGAGATCGGCGTTGACTTTGACTACGTCGTGACGGTGTGCGACTCGGCGAATGAGTCGTGCCCGGTCTTCGCGGCCAAGACGCGCGTGGTGCATGTCGGCTTTGATGATCCGCCGCGGCTTGCGAAGGAGGCCAAGTCGGATGAGGAGGCGATGGCCCACTACCGGCGCGTGCGCGATGAGATCAAGGCGTTCATCATGACGCTGCCGGGCTCGCTCACGGGGCGTGCGGATCAGGCTTCCGGGGCTGTCGCCACGCCGACGATCAAGGTGTTTGATCCGCCGATGTGCTGCTCGTCTGGCGTGTGCGGGCCTGATCCGGATGTCTCGCTGGCCCGCTTTGCGGCGGACCTTCGCTGGCTGCAGGGTCAGGGTGTTGCGGTGCAGCGCTTCGCGCTGACGCAGCAGCCCGAGCAGTTTGCCGCGGAGCCGATCGTGCTTCAGGCGATGAAGGCTCGGGGCTCAGAGACACTGCCCATCGTGATGGTGAACGGCGCGATCATCTCCGAGCGTGAGTACCCCAGCCGCGAGCAGCTCGCGGCGAAGCTGGGCCTGGGCACGGTGCCTGTTTCGCTTTCGCCAAAGTCCGGCGGGTGTGGCTGCCAGCCGGGGAAGTGCTGCTGACGCGGCAGACCGGCACCCGTCTCTAGCGTTACGCGAGCGATTCACCCCACGCAGGAACAACTCATGGACTTTGTCACTTCGCCGACGCGCTACCTCTTCTTCACTGGCAAGGGCGGAGTGGGCAAGACGTCGCTCGCTTGCGCAACCGCCGTCACGATCGCGGATGGTGGCAAGCGTGTGCTGCTGGTGAGCACGGATCCTGCGTCGAACCTTGATGATGTCTTCGGCGTCCGGCTGTCGAACGAGCCGGCGGCGGTGCCGGGCGTTGCGGGGCTTGATGCGGTGAACGTCGATCCGGAGGCGGCGGCGAAGGCGTACCGCGATCGTGTCGTGGGCCCCTACCGGGGCGTGCTTCCCGCAGACGCTGTGGCCCACATGGAGGAGCAGCTCTCGGGCTCATGCACCGTGGAGATTGCGGCCTTTGATGAGTTCACGGGACTGCTCACGAGCAACGCGATCGCGTCGAGGTATGACCACATCATCTTCGACACCGCGCCGACGGGCCACACGCTGCGCCTGCTCGCGCTGCCCGCGGCGTGGTCGGGATTCCTGAACACCAACACCGAGGGGACGTCGTGCCTGGGGCCGCTCTCGGGGCTGAAGGCGCAGAAGGACCGCTACGAGGCGACCGTGGCGGCGCTGGGCGATGGGGCGCAGACGACGTTTGTGCTGGTGGCGCGGGCCGAGCCGAGCGCGCTGCGCGAGGCTGATCGGACGAGCCACGAGCTTGCGACGCTGGGGCTGAAGAACCAGCGGCTGGTGGTGAATGGCGTCTTCACGCCCGCGAGGCGTGGCGACGCGATCGCGGACGCGATGGCCGCGCGGACTCAGGCTGCGCTGGGCGGGATCCCGCCGGGAGTCGCGGCGCTGCCCCGCACGCTCATCCCGCTCAAGCGCCGCAACCTTGTGGGCCTCGATGCGATCCGCACGATGCTGCGCGATGAGCCCGTGGGCCTTGACGAATCTGTTGCGGGCGACACCGCCGGTGCGCACGCCGCGGCGAGCAGCATTGCGCCGCTGGTTGAGCTCATTGATGAGATCGAGGCGGGCGGGCACGGCGCGATCATGACGATGGGCAAGGGTGGCGTGGGGAAGACCACGATCGCCGCGGCGATCGCTGTTGAGCTTGCCAATCGCGGGCATGATGTGCATCTCACGACGACGGATCCCGCGGCGCACATCGCGGCGACGATTGGCGGCTCGCTCCCCAACCTGACCGTTGATCGCATCGATCCGCAGGCCGAGACCAAGGCGTACCGGGATGGCGTGCTCGCGGCGTCCGCGAAGGACCTGGACGCGCATGGGCTCGCGCTGCTCGAAGAGGATCTGCGGTCGCCGTGCACCGAGGAGGTCGCGGTCTTTCGGGCTTTCTCGCGGGTGCTGAATGAGGCCAGGCGGCGGTTCGTCGTCATCGACACGGCACCGACGGGCCACACGCTGCTGCTGCTTGATGCCACCGGCTCCTATCACCGCGAGATGATGCGCCAGATGAGCAAGCTGCGTCCCAAGGAGACGCACACCGACGCGGAGGGGCACGTGTCGATCACCGGCGTCAGCACGCCGATGATGAAGCTGCAGGATCAGGCGTACACCAAGATCATCATCGTGACGCTCGCGGAGAACACGCCGGTGCTCGAGGCCTCGCGCCTGCAGGACGATCTGCGGCGCGCGCGCATCGAGCCCTATGCCTGGGTCATCAACAGCAGCCTCGCGGCGACGAGCACCGCCGACCCGCTCCTGCGAGCGCGGGCCCGGGGTGAGGACGCGATGATCAGCACCGTGAAGGACCGGCTTGCGGCGAGGACGTTCATCGTTCCGTGGCAGGCCGAGCCACCCGTTGGTGGGGCTTCGCTGCACAACCTGATCGGGGCAGCGAGCGCGTGAGGCGTCGGCTACATTGCTTGCAGCGTTGATCCTGGCGGCGCTTCGGCCGCGGAAGAGAACTCCTGCTACGAAAGGACCCTGTCCATGCGAACCACACGCCTCGCGACTGCCTCGATGCTTCTCGTGCCGGCGCTGTTCTCCCCGACGCTCATCCTCACGGGCTGCCAGAGCACGAAGGAGATCGCGGGGCAGAAGGCGGCGATGTCGGCGCGCGACTTCCAGTCGGCCCTTTCGCTGATGCCGGGCCAGATCGACAAGGTGATGGGCTCGCTGCAGAGCCTGCAGCTCATGGAGACCACGGACAAGGCGGGGACCTTCGCGACGTTCAGCAAGGAGCTGAAGACGCTCGAGAGCCAGGCGATGTCGCTGGCGGGCACGCGCGACTTTGCGCAGGAGAACAGCCAGCGGTACTTCCGCGAGTGGCTGAAGGAGTCGCGCAAGCACAAGACGACGGCCGACCGCGACGCCGCGCTCGCGGCGTTTGATGCGGGGAGGAGCCAGGCCACGGCGGCGCAGGGCTACCTCGACCGCGGCTCACGCGAGTTCCGGGCCCTCATCGACCAGCTCAATCAGACGCAGACGAAGCTCGCCGGCGACCTCTCGCCCGCGACGCTCCAGAAGATGAACCTGGCGCCGATCTTTGACAAGGCGATCGCGACCAAGGCGAACATCGCGCGACTGTCGGAGGAGATCGATGCGGCGCTGGGGCTGAAGTAGACGTCGAGGTGAGCACGGACAGTTTCGAGATCGCCCTCCGGGCACGGGGGGCGATGCTCTTTGCCATGCAAAGGGACCGAACAGGGCCGCAAGGCCGCCGCCGCTACGGCACAAAGCTCCTCGGCCTCCACCTCTCTTCGCACATGAGTGCAAAGATTGAGCGACCGCTGACGTTGTCACAGCACGCGGCAGGGCAGCGCAGCGTCTTTTCGCATGTCCACAAAGAGGCCCTTGACACCATACACCAACTCGGTTAGCATTGCTCAAGTGATCGTTTCATTCGCCGACAGCCAGACAGAGGCCCTGTTCAGGCGAGAGCGCGTGAAGCGGATTGATCCGCGTATTCAGAGAGTGGCGCTGCGCAAGCTGGTCCTTCTGAACAACGCGGCGAGTCTTGATGATCTCCGAGTTCCGCCGGGAAACCGGCTGGAGGCTCTGAAGGGTGACCGGGCCGGACAGCACAGCATCCGGATCAACGATCAATGGCGGGTCGTGTTCAAGTGGGAGGATGGCCACGCTCACGAGGTCGAGATCATCGATTATCACTGAGCACAAGGCCGAGGCAGGACGACACGCAGCGGCCGAAGGGAAGGAAGCACGAGATGGCACGCACCACACGCAAAGCACGCCCCGCAACGCCCGTGAGGCACAAGCCCGTGCACCCGGGTGAGGTCCTTCTGCTCGACTTCCTGGAGCCGATGGGCATCTCCGCGTACAGGCTGGCGAAGGACACGGGCATCTCGCAGCAGCAGTACGGCCGCATTCTGAAGGGCACGCGGAGCATCAGCGCTGATGTGGCGCTGCGCCTTGCCCGCTACTTCGGCACTTCGGCCCAGCTCTGGATGGGGTTGCAGTCGCAGTATGACCTTGAGGTCGCGGCGGACGCGAAGGGCACGCTCATCCAGAAGCGGGTGCGGCCACTCCGGGCGGCGTGAGCGTCGATGTCGCTCGTTTGGATGAGGATCGAGGTTGACCTTCGCGCATGAAAAACCCGCTACGGGGTAGCGGGGTGTTCGTGGGCTCGCTGCGGCGTGGCGGGCGAGCGGAGCGGAAGTGCCCAGGAGAGGACTTGAACCTCCATGCCCTTGCGGGCGCTACCACCTCAAGGTAGTGCGTCTGCCAATTTCGCCACCTGGGCAGGTTGCGAGCCGTCCCTTTCGGGATGGGCCAAGACTATACGCCCCTTGGCCGCCGGTGGCCAGTCCACGGGGTGGCTGGTCCCGCATACGCTCTTTCTCAAGAACAGTCGGGTGAGGCGGGGCCTGCCGGGCGGGCCTTGGCACCGACATTCCAGCGAGACCCCCCGTGACGACGTCCGCCGCGATTCCTGTCGGTCTTTCCACGCTTCTTTCGCGGGTCGCCGAGTCGGCCCGGGCTTCTGGGCTCTTTGGCGAGGTCGAGCTTTCGCCGGCCGGTGCCCCGACGCGGCTCTCGGCGGCGGCGAAGGCTTCTGCCGCGCCGGCCTGGTACCGGCTGGAGCTTGATCGGGGCCAGCTCTGGGCGGCGGTTGTGACGGCTGACCGCTGGCTCAGCCACTCGCTGGAGGCGGACCTGACGCACACGGGCGACAAGCTGGATGAGCTGCTGGCGGAGGAGCTTGAGGAGCTCGGCTGGAACGGCGAGCCGCCGCGGCTGCGGTTTGACCACTTCCGCGATGAGCAGAAGCTGTTCACGTTCCGCTCGCCGCTGCCGATCACGGTGCAGCAGATGGCGACGACGGAGGGGATCCGGCTTGCGGAGCTGTTCCTGCTGGGGTACGAGGCGTGCTTCAGGCGGTTGGGGGATATGGACAAGCC